>NZ_JANLIZ010000028.1:0-26027 GCF_024702055.1 Enterobacter sp. HG048 | reverse complement strand
CCGCTTATCAGCGTAATAGAGCCGCCTTCGTTCAGATAATGCTGGCCGGTCAGCGCCAGGCGCACCTGCCCGAGCAGCTTGTCCTGCAGGCCCTGGTTGAAGTCGCTGTCCTTCATGGTCGCGAGTGGGCCAAAGTAAAGGCCACCGCTGGCGGAGACAATCGCATCCACCGGGCCGATTTTCTCAAACAGCGCCTGGACGCTCGCCTGCGAGGTGATATCCACCAGCTCGTCGCCCTGCGTGCGGCCGACGCGGATGACCTCGTGGCGACGACTCAGCTCTTCCGTTACCGCACGACCTACCGTACCGCTGGCACCAATAATGACGATTTTCATAGCCGACTCCTTATGTTGTGAGCCTCCATTCTTTAATAAATAAAAATGGAGATAAACTGGGCTAAAGTTAGAAGATTGCTAACCAGGGGTTTGGAATATGGATAAGCTTCGCAGCATGGAGACCTTTATTGCGGTGGTGGAAAGCGGCAGCTTTACCGGCGCTGCGTCACGTCTGGAGATGTCGGCGGTAATGGTGGGGAAATACGTTGCGCTGCTGGAATCACAGCTCGGCACCCGCCTGCTGGAGCGTAACACGCGGCGCCAGAGCCTGACCGACGCCGGACGGGTCTATTACGACGAGGCGAAGCGGGTGCTGGAGCAGGTCGCGATTGCCGAAAGCGCGGTGGAACGCCTGCGTGCCGCGCCGTCCGGCACCCTGCGCGTGACGGCGCCCACCTCGTTTGGCGGTAGCGCGATCGCGCCGCTTACGGCCTCTTTTTTACAACGCTACCCGGAAGTGCGCATCGAGCTTGATCTCACCAATCGGATGGTGGATCTGGTGGAGGAGGGTATCGATCTGGCCATTCGTATTGGCGACATCCGCAACGACGATCTGGTGGCGAAATACCTCTGCCCTTACCGGATGGTGATCTGCGCCGCGCCGGACTACCTTGCGCGCTACGGTACGCCGCAAACCCCTGCCGATCTGGTGGATCATCTCTGCCTGTCCCACAGCGTGTGGACCGCGCGCAACGAGTGGCGGCTGCCGGGCGTTGAGGGCGAGGTGCGCTGGAAGCGGGATGCGGTCTTAAGATGTAATGACGGCTACGGGCTGCGGATGGCCGCGAGTGCCGGGGCGGGACTGCTGCTGCAGCCGGAGGTGCTGGTGGCAGAAGATCTGGAAAGCGGCAGGCTGGTGCGGGTGCTGGAGAAGTACATTCCGGCGCCGAGACCCGTGCATTTGCTGTGGCGTCAGGATTTACGACCTCTCCCTAAGCTAACGGAATTTATCGCCCATATTCTGCTAAGATTGGGCACACTATAAAAAAAGAAGGTATGCAAAGAATGTCTGTGAATAAACTCGCCAGCAGCGCGCAGGGCCTGCAATCATCTGCCATCCGTGAATTATTAAAACATAGCAAAATGGCCGGCGTCATTTCGCTGGGTGGGGGGATCCCTAATCCGGCCCTGTTCGATCACGAAGGGCTGAAAATTGCCGCTGATGCCGTATTATCACAGCATTTTGGTGAGGCCTTTCAGTACGGTCTGACCGAAGGTGTACCGGGGCTGCGGGAAGAAATTCAGCGCATCTGTGAAGGGCGTGGGATCCGCTGCAAGGCGGATGATGTGGTCGTGACCTCCGGTTCGCAGCAGTCCCTCGACGTGCTGGCGCGTGCATTAATTAACCCGGGCGATACCGTTGTGGTTGAGCGTCCAACCTATCTTGCTGCGCTGCAGGTATTTGGCCTGGCGCAGGCGAATTTTGAATCCGTTGGCACCGATGGCGACGGCATGAAGGTCGACGAGCTTGAAGCGCTGGCGGCAAAACAAACCATCAAAGCGGTCTATATTGTTCCGACGTTTGGCAACCCTGGCGGGGTAACCCTTTCTGAGGCGCGTCGCAAACAGCTGGTGGAATTATCGAAGCGCTATGATTTCGTCATTATTGAAGACGATCCGTACAGCGAAATTAATTATACCGATGAAGTTTTTCGTCCGTTAATTGCCCATGCCAAAGATATCGGCAACGAAGAGAACGTGGTGTATACCTCGACCTTCTCCAAAATTCTCGCGCCGGGGACCCGCGTGGGCTGGGTGCTGGTGCCCGAATGGCTGAAGCGCGCGGTGGTGAACCTTAAGCAAACCACCGATCTGCACACCAGCACGCTGTCGCAGCTGATGACGTATGAATACCTGAAAACCGGTCGCCTGCCCGATCAGATTAAAACGATCCGCGAAGCCTATCGCCAGAAATACCAGACGTTCGCAACCGAGCTGGAGGCCGAGCTGGGCGATGTGATGTCGTTCCACAAGCCGAAGGGCGGCATGTTCCTGTGGGCGACTATGAAAAATGGGAGTAATACCACCCGCTGGCTGGAAAAAACGTTAAGTAACGGCGTAGTATTTGTGCCGGGCGAATTTTTCTACTGCAATGAGCCAGACCATTCGACGCTGCGTATGTCGTTTGTCACGCCAACGGATGAAGAGCTGAAGGAAGCGGTTCAACGCCTGAAAAAATCGCTGTAAAAGACCTGCGCATAATGGCTTTCCTGCCGTTATGCGCAATACGCGTTCAGGGCGGCACGGGCCGCGATCGTCCATGGAGATCTCCATGTTTGAATTTTTGTTCGGTGTCGTTACGCACACGCCCGCCTGGGTGTGGGTGCTTTTTATCTTCCTTATCTCTCGCGGCATTAAAGCCCGCAGGCCTGCCACCGTTACGCTGGAGAGGCTTGCCATCATTCCGGCAATATTTCTAATCTGGGATATCTACGATCTGGTGGTGTACCGCACGCTGACGCCCGAGACTGTGGCATTGTGGACGGCGGGGATCCTCGCCGGTGCCGCGCTGGGGTATTTTCTGATTAAGCAGGCGGTTATCACCCGCGCAGAGGCGCCGCGCAGCCTTTACCGTCAGGCAGACTACACCGCGCTGCCGTTTATGATGCTGGCGTTCGGCGTGAAGTACGTCCTGGGCGTGATGAGCGCTGTCTCTCCCCAGACGATGCAGCAGCCCGCCATGAGCGCGCTGGCGATCGTCTCCGGCGGCGTGTTTGCCGGTGTGTTTCTCGGGAAATTTGCGCGTTATATTGGCGTGTATAACAGCGCCGCACCGCGCCCGGCGGAGTAAGGTTATTTTGTCGCGTGTGCCAGCGTGCGATCTGCAGCATCGCCGCTGAGTGCTCGCGTGACTTCATGGATCCGCCAGATTTTCCCTTCACGCAGCGCGGCAAACAGGTAAACCTCGATCTCTGCCTGACGACCATCGGGATACGTGACCGTCACGATATGCCGATCAGCCAGAAGTTCGTCATGACAGGCTATCTCCACCACGGTAAAGGCGATCGCGCGGATCTGCGAGCTGACGTGGCTCAGATGCTGGATAAAACCCCGGTAGTCAAGCGCGTGACCGTCCGTAAACTGCTGGTAATCGGGCGTAAATACCTCTGCCGGATCGATATCGCCGTTGAATAAGCGGGTTAACAGGCAGGCCATCTTTTCGCGCTGCGCGGCGTTGTCGGTGTGGGCTATCAGGGACGTGATAATGCTCATGCGGGCTCCTTGTGTGGTTGAATCACCATTATCCTTGACAGCCGAAGTCGCAGTTTCTCTAATATGCCGAAGAATAACGATTTTCGGTCAAAATGATATGGTCAGTATTGAAGCGCTCCTTCATTCCGGCGGGTATCGAACGCCCTGGCACAGTCATCGCACCGGCCAGCTGTGGCGCATTGCAACGGGGCTCCTGGTCATTGAGACGCAGCAGGCGCGTTCGGTCGTACCGGCAAAACACATTGGCTGGATCCCTCCGGATCGGCAGCACGCCGCTTTTTCCGAAAGTGCAATAGAAGGCTGCGCTATCTATCTTGACCCCGCCGGGTGCGCAATGCTTCCCGATGCGCCCGCTCTGTTCGAGCCCGACGATCTCACCCATGCACTGTTTTCCCGTTTATGCGATGCAGAGAGCGAGTACGATCCGCGAAAGCTTACTTTGCTGCTGGATGAGCTTGTCCTGACGCCCCAGGCTCGCTTTTCTCTGCCCGTGCCGACGGATCCGCGTCTGAAGAAAGTGGTTAGCCATTTGCTGCAGTTTGTCGATGATAACCAGACGGTCGAGAGCCATGCTACTCATGCTGGGATGAGCGTGCGTACGTTCAACCGTCGGTTTAGCGCCCAGACCGGAATGAACTTTGTTAACTGGCGGCAGCTGGCACGCGTTATGCGGGCAATGGAGTGGCTGGCGGCGGGGAAGCCGGTAGGGTGGATTGCGCTGTCCTGCGGCTACAGCAGCGTCAGCGCATTTATTGAGGTTTTCAGAGCATGGACCGGTAAAACGCCGGGGCAGTGGGCGATTAAAGAAGGCCCTTTTGGGCGAAGGTAATACGCGTGGCTGCGTTGAGATCCAGCTCTTTTAACGATTAAAAGTATTGATAGGTGAAGTGTTTACCGAATCAGGCAACATCCGGCTGGCCAGATTTTCGCTTAGCCATAACGTCCGCAACGGTCTTTATACGGCTTAGCTCCTCCTGAGTCCTGGAGTTAGATTGCGCTTCCCAGATATCGACGTTCAGCTGTAAGTTCAGCCAAAATTCAATCGTGGTATCAAAGGCTTTTGCCAGTTTGATCGCCATATCGGCAGTAAGTTTGCGATTGTTATTGACCAGCGCGCTGATGGTGTTGCGGTGAACATTGAGCATCTCCGCCAGATCGCTGATTTTCAGATTGAGCGGTTCAAGATACTCATACTGCAACACGTCGCCCGGCGTAGTGGGTTTGCGGAGTGCCTGTTGAAGTGTCATAGGTGATGCCTCACTTGTGATGCGTGTACTTGTGTGGAGAGAGGTAGAGATCTTCTGCTTTACCCTCTGTCCAGCGAAATACGAGCCTGTATTGCCTGTTTACCCGGATTGAGGAATATCCCTTCAGCGGAGGATTCAATGCTTCATACATATTGCCCGGTGGCGATCGCAAATCTCTGTGCGAGGTTGCTGCCCTGATGATATCGAGCTTTCTCGCAAGCGCTGTTTCCAGATTTGCAGGAATAACATTGCTCGATCTGCCGTAAAGAAAAAAATCCTCAAGCCATTGATCCCGAAAATAACTAATCATAATGGTGCTGAGCTCCAGTCCTTGAAGCTGATTGAATAGTAATGCACTCCTGCACTGTGCGCAAGTGCGTTTTTGTCTGCGGTTAATATTACCTGGGCGATGGCTGAAGGGAAGTGGGATGCATGGCTAAAGATTAATACTCCGAGGTAGGTTCCAGTTCTGGCGTGCGGTTAAATGCCCGGCGGCGCTGCGCTTGCAAGGGCCTCCGGGTATGTAGGCCGGGTAAGGCGGCGCCGCTACCCGGCGATTGATTACCGCTCCCGCAGCGCCTCTTTCGCGCGGTTAAACGGCTTGATCAGATAATCCAGCACCGTTTTCTCTCCGGTCTTAATGTCCACCGTCGCAATCATCCCCGGCACAATCGAGAAGTGCCTGCCCGCCTTATTGACCAGGTAATCCTGGCTGGTGCGGATGAATACCCGGTAATAGAACACCTCCGGCTTGGCTTCGTCCTGGATGGTATCCGGGGATATCGTCTCCACCACGCCGTGCAGGCCGCCGTAAATGGCGTAGTCGTAGGCGGTGATTTTGACCAGCGCCTCCTGGTTCGGGTGGATAAAGGCGATATCGCGCGGCGACAGGCGGGTTTCAATCAGCAGGTGATCGTCCACCGGCACAATCTCCATCAGCTCGCCGTTGGGCGGGATCACGCCGCCGATGGTGGTCACCTTGATGTTTTTCACGATCCCGCGCACCGGGGATTTTACCGTCAGACGGGTGACGGAATCCTGGCGGCCTTTGAGGATCGCCGAAACCATATCCACCTCCGCGTTAGCTTTGGATAACGCCTCGCGCGCCTGAACGTAATACTGCGAGCGTACGTCGGTGAGCTTCAGCTCCAGATCGCTTTTCTGCCGCTGCAGGCGCAGCACCTCCACGTGGCTGGCGGCGCCGGTTTTGACCAGCCGCTGGGTGATGGCCAGCTCCTTGTTGGCGAGATCTAACGCGGCGCGCAGTTTCCGCTGGGTATCCTCCAGCTGCGCGCGGCGGGAGTTGTAGAGGCGCGTTTCGTCAGCAATCAGATCCGGCCATTTCGCCAGCGAAGGGGGGAACTTCAGCGGGAGATCGTTCACCTCGGCGTACAGGCGGGCGCTGGAGGCCAGTGAAGCCCGGTAGCGCGCCGCGCTTTCGCCGACGTTCGATTCGGAACGCGTCGGATCGAGCCGCGCCAGCACCTGTCCGGCCTGCACCTGATCGCCTTCGTGGACGTTCAGCTCGGTGAGGATCCCGCCGTCGAGAGACTGTAAGACCTGCTCGCGCGAGCTGGGGATCACTTTACCCGAGCCGGTTGATACCTCATCCAGCACGCCAAACCATGCCCAGACGCCCAGCACCACAAACATCAGCAGCGAGAAGATCACGATCCGACGCGCGCCGGTGTAGCCGCTTTCGGAGTCGAGGGCGTTATCCAGATCGTCCATTGCCGCCACGTCACGCTGACTGATTTTCATTTTTCCACTCCCGTCCGGTTGCTGCCTGTTGCTGTTGCTGCTGCATACGGCTGTTGTTCAGCGCCTGGGCCTTTGGCGCGTCCATCACCAGCATCCCCTCTTTCAACACCACGACGCGCTCCACCAGTTCCAGCACCGGTACGCGATGCGTGGCGACAATCAGGGTGCGATGCCCGAGCCAGTCGCCCAGGCGCTGGATGAATTCCCGCTCGGTGTGCTCGTCCAGCGACGCGGTGGGTTCATCCATCAGCACAATATTCGGATCGCGCAGGAGCATTCGCGCCAGCAGAATCGACTGGCGTTGCCCGCCGGAGAGTCCCACGCCGTTTTCCATGATCGGGTAGTCCAGCCCCTTGGGCAGCTTCTGCACGAAGCCTGCCGCGCCGGTCAGCTCCAGCGCCTCGAAAATCTCTTCGTCGGTAGCGCGCGGCATGCCGAGGGTGATGTTTTCGCGCAGGGTGCCGTAAAACAGCCGGGCGTTCTGGGTCATAAAGCCGACGTTGCGCCGGACGTCGGCGACGTCGAGATGCGGCAGGCTGAAGTTATCAAGCCGCAGCTCGCCGGCCGCCAGATCCATCCCGCCCGCCATGGCCTGCAGCAGGGTGGATTTGCCCGCGCCGTTGCGCCCGAGGATCGCCACTTTTTCTCCCGGCCGGATCTCCAGCCGGTTAATGCGCAGCGCCATGCGCGGATCGTCCGGCTGATAGCGGAACTGCGCCTGCTCGAAGAGGTAGTGACCGCGCAGCACGTCCTGGCGGATCGGCGTCTCCTCGCGCTGGTTTTCGGTGGGAAGCTGCATGATGCTGTCCAGCCCCTCTTTTGCCGCTTTGACCTGCTGCCAGCGCGCCAGCACGCCGCACAGCGTCGCCATTGGGGCGATCATGCGGGAGGCCAGCATCGACGCGGCGACCACCGAGCCGGTGGTCAGGGTGCCGTCGATCACCATCGGGGCGCCGACCACAATCACGGCGGCGTAAACCAGGCTCTGAATGGTCATCCCCCAGCTGATCAGGTTCTGCGTCAGCTCGCGGGTGCGCAGGCCGGATTCGGCGGTGATCTGGATATAGCTGTTCCACTGCTGCAAAAAGCGGTTTTCCGCCTGCATCAGCTTGATGTCCTCCAGTCCCTGCACGCTCTCCACCAGCACCGCGTTGCGCAGGGTCGATTCATGGGCCGACTGCTTTGCCAGCTCCGCCAGCTTCTTCTGCAGCAGCAGGCCGGGCAGGACCATGATCACCGCCGCGACCGGGGCGATCCACGCCAGCTGCGGGGCGATGATCGCCAGCACCACCACGAACAGGAGAAAGAAGGGGAGATCGACAATCGTCGAGATGGTGGACGAGGTGACCATCTCGCGGATCTGCTCCAGTTCGCGCAGCTGAGAGATAAAGCTGCCGGTGGAGCGGGGGATCGCGCTGTTGCGCAGCCGCAGCGCGTGGCCGAAGACGCGATCCGAAACGCGCATGTCCGAGCGCTTGCCGAGCAGATCCATGATGTGCCCGCGCGCCACGCGCAGCACAAAGCCAAACAGCGTGGCGATCAGCACCCCGATGGTCAGGACGTAAAGCGTCGGGTAGGACTGGGCGGGGATCACCCGGTCGTACACCTGCATGGAAAAGACGATCCCGGAGAGCGACAGCACGTTGATAAAGAGGGCGGCCAGCATGACCCAGCTGTAGGGGCGCAGGTCGCGCATCACCAGCCGGTAGAGCCAGTCCGGGCGGTATTTTGAGATATAGGCGTCCACGCGGCTGTCCTTCAGCGCGGCGAGTGGACGCAGGGCAATGACGTGGCGGATAGCGGGCAGCATCGCCGTCATCGACAGCCGGTTGGTGTAGGTCTCATCGTCGAAAAAGCTGACCTCCAGCGTATCGTCTCCGTCGAAATGCTCGATCACGCCGATCCTGCCGTCATTCATCGCCACCACCACCGGCAGACGCCAGCTGTTGATCGCCTGCCGATCGTCGGTAAGGAGCTGAAACGACAGCCCCGCTTCGCGGGCCAGCTGGGTGAGGGCGGGTACCATCGGTTTGCCTTTCAGCCACGGTGCGCCAGCGATAAGCGCGCCGGGAGAGCAGGCGACGCGGTAGCGCGTGGCGACAAAACCAAAGGCCTGCGCCCACTGCGCCAGCGCCTCATCCGTCATCATTTCACCCTGCGGGATTTCGCGTTGCTTCATGGCTGGATCTCCACGGTCTGGATGGTGCGGTTATCAAGATCGAACGCATGACGCAGCTGCCCGGTGTTATACAGGCAGTTGAGCTGCAGCTGGTGCAGTTGACCGAGGGTCTGCTGCTGGGTAAAGCGCGCCTGATAGACCTCCTGCTCGGCGTTGAGCACGTCGAGCAGCGGGCGCGAGCCGAGATCGAGATACTGCTGCTGGTATAGTTCACGGGTGCGGGCGCTGAGGGCTTCCTGGCGGCCCTGGATTTGCAGCGTGCTTTGCAGGCTCATCACCTGGCTGCGGGCTTCCAGCAGCTTCTGGCGGACGTCCAGACGCGTACGCTGAACGGTGGACTGCGCCGCCTCCACCGCGTGTCCGGCAGCGTTACGCCGGGCGGTGAGGCCGCCGCCCTGGTAGAGCGGCATCTGCACTTTCACCCATGCGGAATACTGGGTGCGATCCCGGGTTTCGCTCCCCGCGTAGCGATCGTTCATGTAGTGACGCACCTCCGGCTCCAGCGAGACGGTGGGCGTCATCTGCGCGTCGGCGTAGTCGAGGTTCGCCTGGGCGACGTTAGCCTGCGCCCAGGCGGCAAGTACCGCGGGCACCAGACGGTCATCCGGCTCGGCAATGTCGCAGCTCCGGCCCAGCTTTTGCGGAAAGTCATTGCTGATGGCGTTCAGGCTGTTCCAACCGAGAAAGCTCATCAGCGTGGCGCGGGCGCTGTCCAGGCTTGCCTGGTACTGCATTAGCTGGGCGCGCGCGCCTTCGATACGGGCATCGGTCTGTACTACGTCAGAGAGCGACGTGGCTCCTTCGTCATTACGCAGACGGGTCAGTTTGCCAATGGAGGAGAGGGCGTCGAGCTGCTCTTTAGCGGTCTCGACCATCTGCTGCCAGGTTTGCACCTGCACCATGGCGATAGCGGTATCGTGGGCAATAGTGTCGATACTTACCAGCACGTTGGCCTGCTGCTGGGCAACGCCCGCGCTCTCGGCTCGCACCTGGCTGTCCACTTTGCCAAAGTCGTAGAGCATTTGTGAAAGAGAGAGCACCAGCGACGGCGTAAAGCCGTTCTGGTCGCCGTCATGGGAATAACCGTTGTCCACGCCGGCATTAATCTGCGGATAGTATTTTGATTTAGCGACGTCCACCTCTTCGCTCTGCTGGTAGAGTTTCCCCACGGCTTCGCTGATGGCCGGGTGCCAGGTGACGGCGCGGTTGACGGCATCGCCAAGCTGCAATGAACCGGGTGCGGCTTTGCCCGCCGCAGGTGCGACGCGGCCATTGAGCGAGGGGAGTTCCTGCGTTTCGCGAAGCTGGCCGGTATTGATGATTGCCGCCGGGTTCGCGCAGAGAGCGGGCACAGATATCAGGCAGCACGAGAGCCACCAGTGAGGCATCTTCATTCCCATGTCATGTCCCTAATAAAAAGAGTACGGCTTTATTATTTATGCCCGGGCGCTGTGCGCCCGGGTCATCTCCTGCAGGTGCTATCAGGTAATGATGTGCTGCTGGTTAACAAGCTCGTCGTAGGTGGTCTGAACGCCATCAAGCGTAACGAGCGTGGTATTAGTGTAGGTGCCTCCCGCACCGTCACGGTCGATGGAGATCACGGTATTGCCATTACTATTAGTGACATGGAGATAATTCCCCAGCGTCGCGGCGCTACCGTTCCAGCCGACCAGCAGATCGCCGATGTCGATTTTGTCCCCCTGCGCCAGCGAGAAGCCGGTCCAGTGATCGCCCGCGGTGCTGCTGACGTTACCCGCCGTGCCATTCCCCACCGTACTGTTCAGCACCTGGTAAATCAGCGTATCGCCGTAGGCCGTACCGGTGATGGCGTCGTTATGCTCAGAGCTGATGAACTGTGGCGCCATATTGATGGTCAGCGTGGCGCTGTCCGTTCTCCCGGTGGAGTCGGTCAGGGTGTAGTTGAAGGTCTCCTTCGAGGTCATGGTTGAGAGCGATACCCCGCTGTTAAGGGTATAGGTGTAGTGACCGTCCGCGCCGATCGCCAGCGTGCCGTAATGACCGACAATGTTCACCGTTGCGCTGCCGGTATACGGATCCAGCGTGGTGGTCACGCCGTTGTAACCGGTCACGCTCAGACGGGTATCCACCGAGTGGAGCTGATCCAGCACGCCGCCGGAATCGGTGCCGTCAAAGATATTGCCGTTGACGGTGTGGCTGCCGGTGACGTCGAAATCACTCAGCGAGTAGGTGGTGCCGTTCACGCTTGGCGTGATGGTGATGTTCCCCACACTCAGCCCCGGTACGCTACCGGTAAAGCTCAGCGTATAGGTCCCGGCGTTCAGATCCAGCCCGGTGAGCGGAACGTCGATACTGCCGCCCAGCAGCGAGGCGCCGCTGAAGGAGCCGCTGCGGATCACGCCGTTGGCATCGCTAATCGTCCAGTTCACCGTCAGTCCGCCCAGCGACAGCAGCGAGGCCACGCTAAAGTGCAGCGACGCGTTGTGCAGCGCGGTGTTCGCGTCGACCACGAAGGTTCCGCTGCCGCTGCCCTGGGTTGATGAAAGCAGCGCGGTCGTCCAACTGGCGACGCCCACGGTGGTATCGGAGTAGACCGACGTGTGGTGCACCGAGGTGACGTCCATTGCGGTGCTGACGTCGTTGACCGCATTCATCGCCTGCGCGGTTGGGGTGATGTTGAGCGATGCCGTATCCTTCGAGCCGTCAGGCGCGGTAACGGTGTAGACGAAGGTGTCCGGCGTGCTGATATGATCCGCCCCCACGCCGCTTCTCAGGGTATAGGTGTACTGGCCGGACGAATTAATGGTCAGCGTGCCGTATTCTCCCTGAATGGTGGTGGTTCCACTGCTGTTGACCGCTACGCCGTTCACTTCGGTAACTAGCGTGCCCGCTGGAACCGGGTCATTCGCCAGCACGTCGCCCGTGGTGGTTTCGCTGATACTCGCCACGCTGTAGACATGATCCTGCAGGACGCTCAGCGTGTAGGCCGTCAGTACAGCGATCCCGGACGCGGTATTCAGCAGGAACAGGTACTCCCCGGCAGGCAGGTTCAGCGTCAGTTGAGGTGACGTTCCCCCCAGCACCGGGGCGCGCAGCCAGCCCGACTCAACGCGAACCTGCTCGAAGGTCTGGGTCGCATTGTTGAACTTATAGACGTACAGGTCGAACACCGACGCCAGCGCCACGCCGCCCACGGAGGCCTGGATGGTCATGGTGCGGGTCGTGCCTTCCTCCACGTTGTAGATAATCGGGTTGGTCATGTCGTCCAGCAGGTTAAGCCCCAGCGTGCTGCCGAGATTAATGCCTACCAGAGTAACGCCGCTCTGAGACGATGTGCCGTTGTTAATCTCGCTCACGGTGGTGTCAAAGGTCAGCGAGGCCGTGTCGTCCACCGCCACAATGCCGTTGATTACCGTACCGGCACCCAGAGACAGTACCAGCTGCGCCGACGCGCTGACGCCGTTGTGGGTAATGGTGTAGCTGAAGCTCTCTGTGCGGCCAATCACCGCGGCGCTGGTGTCGGTCAGGTTGTAGGTGTAACTGCCGTCGCGGTTGATGGTCAGCGTACCGTACTGGCCCTGAATCACCGTACCGTCGGCGTTCACGCTAGTGGTGACGCCCTGCGCGTTAGTAACCGTGGAGATAGTGGTTCCGGCCGGCGCGTTGTCGCTGCCGGCGGTCGGATCCGTATCGAGGATCACGTTGCCGTTGAGGCTGGTGTCGCCGGTAACCGTACCCGGACCGGTCTCTTTCACCGCCACGTCGAGGCTGGTGTAGGAGCCGGTCGCCAGCAGGTTGGTGTTGTAGCTGAGAACGCGATAGTTGCCGTCGGCCAGCCCGGTCAGGTTCAGCGAAACGCCGGTTGCGCCGAGGGTCAGGAGATCGGCAAACTGCGGTTGGCCGGTGTCCACCACGGTGGTCCAGGCGCCGTTGACGTAATGCTGAACCACCAGCTCAAGGGTGTTGAGCAGAGAGAGCACCGCTCCCGTGGCGTTGGCGTTCACCACGATATCCGCGCTGCCGCCGCTGCCCACCGTGAAGTTGACCTGGGCCGTATCATTGCCCAGCAGCGTCAGGACATTGCCGACGGCGCCGACCAGCAGGAAGCCGTAATCGCTGTACTGGCTGTTGGTCACGGTTGCCGTGGTGCTGAGGTTCAGCTCTTCGACGTTATTGCTGGCAGAGAGCGGTACCACCGGCGCAAGGGCGGAGCCCGGCAGGGAGGTGTTGCCCGCGGCGTCGGTAGCGGTGATCTGCAGCGTCTGGCCTTCGATCTGTTTGTTAATGAAGGTGTATGTGTAGGTGCCGTTGCTGCCCGCAATGGCGGTCACCGTTGAGCCGTCCGCAAGGCGGATCGCGACGGTGCTGCCTGCTTCCGCAGTTCCGGTCAGGACGCTACCGTCGGCGTTGAGGGTCCCGGTTGGCGCCGTTGGGGCGGTCGTATCGACGATAATCGTCGTCACTGCTGACGCCACGCTGGTGTTGCCCGCCGCATCGGTGGCCGTGGCGGTGAAGTTATGCGTTCCTTGCGTCAGCGTGGTGGTTTGCGGCAGGGTCCAGTTGCCGCTGCCGTCGGCGGTCACCGTGCCCACCAGCGTGATGCCATCGTAGATACGCACCGTGGCATTCGCTTCGGCGGTTCCGCTCAGCGTTGGGCGCGTGTCGTTGGTCGGATTCGTACCGGTCACCGGACCGGTGACGCTGCCGACATCATCAATCACCGAACTGATAACCGGCGCGCCCGGCGCGAGGGTATCGACGTTAATCACATACCCGGCGGTCGGCGCGCTGGCGTTGCCCACCGCATCGGTGGCGGTAAAGGTCAAATTGTGCGGACCGTTGCCCAGCGCCGGGGATGGCGTAAAGCTCCACGCTCCGCCGGTCGCCGTCACGCTGCCGATTTGTACGCCGTTATCAAAGATTTTCACCGTTGACCCGGCTTCCGCCGTGCCGCTGAGGGTTGGCTGCGCGTCGTTGGTGAATCCGCCGTTCGCCACCGGCGTTGCCGCATTGCCCACGTCATCCAGAATGCTGGTCAGCACCGGCAGCGCAGGCGGCGTGGTGTCGACGGTGAGGCTGAAGCTGGTGGACGACACGCTGGTGTTGCCTGCCGCATCCGTCGCCTGCGCGGTGAAGCTGTGCGCGCCCGTCGTCAGCGTGGTGTTGAGCAAGATACTCCAGCTTCCGTTGCCATCCGCGGTGCCCGTGCCAACCAGCGTAGTTCCCTCATAGATCTTCACTGTAGCAAACGGTTCGCTGGTTCCGACCAGGCGCGGTACCGTATCGTCGGTTGTCTGGCCGGACGTGAGCGGGCCGGTGATGCTGCCCACGTCGTCTATCGCCTGGCTGATAACCGGCGCGTTCGGTGCGGTGGTATCCACAATCAGGGTAAAGTCCGGCGAGTTCAGGCTGACGTTGCCCGCTGCATCGGTGACCGTGGCGGTCCAGGTATGGCTGCCGCTGGTGAGCGGCGTTGACGGCGTAAAGCTCCATGCGCCGGTACCGTCCGCCTGAACGGTGCCGACCGGCTGGCCGTTCTCATACACGGTGACCGTGGCGTTGGCGGTCGCGGTGCCGTTCAGCGTCGGCGTGGTGTCGTCCGTGCTCTGCCCGGAAGAGAGCGGGGTTTGAATGCTGCCCGCGTTGTCACCCGCGGTCGAAATGACCGGCGCCGACGGCACGCCCGTATCCACCGTAAGGTTAAACGGTGTCGTCGTGCTGCCGGTATTGCCAGCCATGTCGGTGGCGTTGAAGGTGATGGCGTGCGGCCCATCGGGCAGATCGGTACCCGGAGTGAAGGTCCAGCTGCCCTGGGCATTGACCACCGCAGTGCCAATTTCGCTGCCATCAACGATCACGTGCACGGTAGAACCTACGTCACCCGTGCCGCTGAAGGTTGGACGCGCGTCGTTGGTGCTGTTACCCGACGTGAGCGTCCCGGTGACCGGACCGACGTCGTCAATCACGCTGGTCACCACCGGTACGCCGGGAGCTGCAGTATCAATGGTAAAGGCGAAGACCGACGAGTTCGCCGAGGCGTTGCCTGCGGTATCCGTTGCATACGCGCGCAGGGAGTAGTTGCCGTCGCCCAGCGGCGCGGTCGGCGTAAAGGACCAGTTCCCGCTGCCGTCAACGAGCACCGTACCAATCTGCGTGCCGTTGTTCATGATGTGAATCGTGCTGCCCGCCTGCCCGGTGCCGCTGATGGTTGGGGTGCTATCGTTGGTCACCTGGCCGCTGGTGAGGTTACCCTGAACGCCGCCAGGGGCGTTGTCGCTCACATTATCCAGCGTCGGAACCGTCGGTGCCGTCAGGTCAACCACCACGCTCCAGGGAGCTGAGACCGCGCTGACGTTGCCCAGCGGATCGGTCGCCCGAACGGTGAAGCTGTGTGAGCCTTCGCCGAGTGCGGTGTCAGGGGTAAACGTCCACGCGCCGGTGCCGTCAGCCGTTACCACGGCAATCTGGGTGCCGCCGTCGAAAATGGTCACCACGCTGTTTGCGTCCGCTGTCCCCGAAAGGGTTGGCGTGGCGTCGTTCGTTTCGCTGCCGCTAACCACCGTGGTGGCAGCGTTACCGACGTTATCCGTGACGTTGGTGATGACCGGCGTGGCGGAAACGGAGTCCACCACAACGGTGAAGCCCGCCGAAGGACCGCTCTGGTTCCCCGCCGGATCGGTCTCGCGGATAGTCAGGACGTTATTGCCTTCAGCCAGAACGGGCGTGGTGTAGCTCCAGGTGCCGGTATTGCCGACCTCCGCGGTCCCCAGCAGCACGCCGTTGTTGTAGATGGAAATAGTATCGCCGACCGCGCCGGTGCCGGTGAGGGTCGGCTGGTTGTCGTTGGTGGTCTGGCCGCTGGTCAGCGGACCGGTTCCCGGGCCGACGTCGTCAATCACCGCGCCGATAGCTGGCGTGCCCGGTGCTGTGAGGTCGACGGTGACGCTGGCCGCCGGAGAGCGGCCGCTGGTCTGGCCGTTGAGGGTCGCCGTCACCACAAAGGTGTGCAGCCCCTCGCCAAGCGCGGCTGGCGTATAGCTCCAGTTGCCGCTGCCGTCGGCGGTCACCGTTGTCAATGGCGTCGCGCTGCCGTCCTGATAGATGGTAATCAGGCTGCCCGCTTCGGCCGTACCGGTAAGCGTTGGCGTGGTGTCGTTGGTTGTTTTGCCTTTCACATCGCCAGTGACCGGATCCGCGTCATCGACGATCGCCGTGATGACGGGCACGTCAGGAAGATTCGGAAGCGTACCGGTGACGTTGTAAGTCGCATCAGGGCTGGTACGTCCGGACGCATCGGTTGCGGTCACGGTCAGGGTCGCGCCATCCTGCGGGGCCGGGCTGACCGCGATGGAGAAGTTGCCTCCGGTCGCAACCCCGGTACCAATGACGTTTCCGCCGCTATCCTTAACGGTAATGAGTGCTCCAGCCTCGGCGGTTCCGGTCAGCGGTGTACCTTCTGGAGCAAGGCTAAGATTGCCCGGGACGGTTGGATCCTGGGTATCAACAGTCACGCTCAGCGGGGCTGAAGTTCCTGAAGCGTTACCCGCCGCATCGGTAGCGGAGACAGTGAAGGTATGCGGGCCGTCTGAGAGCGTTGTGCCTGCGGTCCAGCTCCAGCTGCCGTCCGGCTGTATCGTGACCGGCACGCCCGACGGGATACCGTCGACGGAGACGATAACGGTGGTGCCGGGTTCGCTTGTCCCGGTAAGGGTCGGCGCGCCGTCGCGGGTGTAGAGCACGTTGTTGGTGAGCTGGCTGTCTGAGACGTCATTAATCTGCGGTATCCCAGGCGCAACGGTATCCAGCGTGACGGTAAAGACTGAACTCGGCGCGCTAAGGTTGCCCGCCGCATCCACACCCGCAACGGTGATATTCAGCGGACCGTCCGTTTGTGTGGGAAGCGTCAGACTCCATTCTCCATTAGCCACCACAACACGGCCCACTTCGACGCCGTTGTTGTAGACGATCACCGTCTCACCGTTAACCCCGGTTCCACCCACTGTCGGTGTGGTATCCGTGATAAAGCCACCATCAGGTGCGCCGCCCACGGCGCCAATAACCGGCGTATCCGGCGCCAGGGTGTCCACGACGATCGTAATCGCTGGCGACGGGTCAGAGACGTTGCCCGCTTCATCGGTGGCGGTGGCGGTCCAGGCGTGGCTGCCCTCGGCAATGTCGCTGCCAGGGCGCCAGCTCCAGTTACCGCTGCTGTCTACCGTTACGGTGCCCACGACGGTCGATATGCCGTTGACGGTGTCAGTGATGTTGATGACGTCGTTCGGCGTGCCGGTGCCGCTCAGAACCGGGCGCGGATCGTTAGTGGTTCCGCCATCGGGAACGGGGCCGGTGATCTGTGTAACGCTGTCGGTGACGGTCGGTGCCGCAGGCGTAGCCGGCGCTTCGGTATCAATGGTGAAAGTTATCGGCTGCGACGGGGCGCTTTCGTTGCCCGTGCCGTCCACGTTGGTGACGGTCAGGGTGATGTCATAGGTACCGCCGGAGAGTGGGGGTGATGGCGTCCAGGACCAGTTGCCGGTACCGTCCACGATGACATCATCAAGTTTGGTGCCGTTGTTATAGATCGTCACGGTATCGCCCGCCGTGCCGGTACCGCTCAGGGTTGGCGTGGTGTCGCGGGTGGTTTCGCCCGGGTTCAGCGTTGTGTCTGCTCCGTCAGGATTGACGGTGATGACCGGGATATCCGGCGTTGCAGGTGCGACGGTATCTACCGTCAACACAAACGGGCTGGAGATAGTGGTATTGCCAGCGGCATCCGTGGCGTGAACCGTCAGGGAATGCGGGCCGTCAGTGAGCGGGGTAACGGGCGTAAAGCTCCAGCCTCCGCTGCCGTCAAGGGTGGCGGTGCCGAGCAGGGTGGCGCCGTCATAGACGGTGATCGTCGCATCAGCCGGGGCGGTGCCCTGCAGCAGGGGTTGGGTGTCATCCGTGGTATCGCCGCTGCTGAGCGTGCCCTGAACGCCACCGACGTTATCGGTCACGGTGGCGATAGTTGCCGCCGCAGGCGGCGTGGTATCGACGGTCAGGGTGAAGCCGCCTGACGGCTGGCTGGTGTTACCCGCGGTATCGGTGGCAACAACGGTAAAGGTATGAGGCCCGCTGCCAAGAGGCGTCGTGAGGGTATAGGTCCACGTGCCGTTGTCGTCGACCTGGACCGTGACAAGATCGGTGCCATCGAGGCGGATGGTGACGGTTGAGCCGGGTTCAGCCGTACCGTTGAGCGTCGGCGTGGTGTCGTTAGTACTGTCGTTGGGGTTGAGCGCGCCGAGGCGCTCCGGCACATCATCCAGCACCTGGGTAATGACCGGGGCGGCAGGCGCGACGCTGTCAATCGTCAGAGTCCAGGTGTTGGAGACGCCGCTGGTGTTACCTGCCGCATCGGTCGCGACGGCGGTCAGGCTATGTGGACCTTCAGAGATCGGGGTGTCTGGGGTAAAGATCCATACGCCAAGACCATTGGCGACGGTCGTACCAATAGCAACACCGTCCACGCGGAGGGTGACCGTCGCGTTTGCTTCGGCGGTACCGCTGAGCGTCGGGGTGGCGTCGTTAGTGGTCTCATTAATGTCGAGCGAGCCGGTGCGGCCGGGAACATCGTCCACGACTTGTGAAATCACCGGAGCGCCAGGTGCCGTGCCGTCGACGTTAATTGTCCACGGGGCTGATAACCCGCTCGGGTTACCGGCGGGATCCGTCGCCTTCGCCGTCAGCTCGTACGTGCCATCGGTCAGCGGTGCGGGCGGCGTAAAGCTCCACAGGCCGGAGGAGGGAACAACCACCGTACCGAGGACATCGCTGCCGTTATAAATCGTGATGGTCGAGCCCGCTTCGCCCGTTCCGTTCACGGTCGGGGCCCGGTCGTTGGTGAGGCCGTTCTGGCCCACGGGGCCGGTGGTGGCCTGCACGTCATCTATCACCGACACGATAACTGGCGTCTGCGGTGGGGTAATATCCGGTGACGCCGCGGAGGTTGCGGGCCCCGTGTTGCCTGCCGTGTCGGTGGCGTCAGCGGTCAGGATTTCGCCGTTAACTTTTGGCGGGGTCAGCGTCAGGCTGAAGTTACCCTGGCTGTCCGCAACAACCGTGCCAAGGGTGACATCGCCTTCACGGATGGTCACCGTGCTGCCAGCTTCCGCGATGCCGCTGATGGTGCCGCCATCATTCGAAATCTCGAGGTTTCCAGGGGCTAACGGCGGCGTGGTGTCCACGGTGAAGATGACGGGCTCTGAGGTCGCGCTCAGGTTTCCGGCAGCATCGGTTTCAGTGACGGTTATGGAGTGTGTCCCGTCCGGAAGCGGACCGTTCGGCGTGACGCTCCAGGTGCCGTTGGGCAGCACCGTTGTTGTGCCAACAACCACGCCGTTATCGTAGATGGTGATGGTCCCACCGGGCTCGCCCGTTCCCGCCAGGATCGGCAGTGAAGCATCGGTAAGCGCGCCCGACGTGATGGTTCCCCTGATAACGCCCGTATCGTCGGTCAGCACAATCGCGGTCGGCGCGTCCGGCGGAGTAAGATCCACCGTCAGGGTAAACACCGGCGAGGCAGGCCCGGTGTTGCCGGCGGTGTCGGTTGCCCGCACGGTAATCTGGTGGGTGCTTTCGCTCAGAACAACTGACGGGGGAAAAGTCCAGGGGCCGTTGCTGGCGACGACCGCCGTACCAATAGCGACTCCGCCGTCATAAATCGTCACGGTCGAGCCCGCTTCGCCGGTGCCGGTAAGCTGCGGACGCTGATCGTTGGTGCTGCCGCCGCTGCTGACTGCCCCCGTCTGCGGGGCAATATCGTCCGTTACGCTGGTGATGGCTGGCGCATCGGGCGCGGTGGTGTCCGGCGCGTTGAGCGTTGTGCCCGGGCTGGTATTCCCGGCGTTATCCGTCGCGGTGGCGGTCACCTGCTCGCCGTTGGTCAACGGTGTGTCGAGAGAGACGGTAAAATTGCCATCGCTGCCCGTTTTTCCTGTGCCAATGACGTTGCCGTTCGCGTCTTTCAGCGTGATGGTGCTGCCGGGTTCAGCGGTACCGGTGACGGTTTTGCCATCTGAAGAGAACTTAAGGCCGGAAGGCGCGTTCGGCGCTGTCGTATCCGGATCGGCCGAATTGTTACTGCTGCCACTATCACCGCCGCCGCCTCCACCGCTTGCCGCCGCCGCGATGCCGCCCGCAGCGGCAATACCGCCCAGGGCCCATGGCCAGATGGCGGCACCACCGGCGTCGCTCCCGGAGGCCGCAAGCAGCACGTCCGTGGACGCGATGGATTCGTACGTGGCGGCTCCGGTCGGATCTTCAATCCACCATAATGCGCCGTTGCTGTCCTGCAGTACCAGCTGGCTCACTCCCTGCGCGTCCGTGACGTAGAAATTTTTAAGGGTGATTACCTCGCCGGAGTGCAGCGTAACCAGCAGATCGTTCCCATTTCGCGCGAAGTTGGAGACGCTCGCTCGCTCGACATGAAGCTCAACGATAGAGGAATGGCTCAGGGTAATCTGTGTGCCTTCCGTGGTCGTTTCCACGCCAGTAAGTTTCGATATAACAGAGATTTGGCTCATTTAGGCATTACTCCAGCAGAAGTTTCATGAACGGCGAGCAAGACGAGCCATCTCTGCAGAAGGTAAAGGGCGCCCCCGGCGCAGTTGCTGTTATAACGCAGCACTCACCGTCGTTTTTAGCGCGCACGATGCCCGCCAGAATTCAGAGTGGCAACATCAGAGCGAATCTAATGACATATAAAAGAGAACAGTTTTTATGGGTGTTTTGCGTCTTATAAAACCCTGTGTTTAATAGAGGAATTATTTTTCAGAATATAAAAATGATATAGACAGAAAACGATAGTTGTGCAACTTAAGCTTTCGTAAATAAGTACCAAAACAATGAAGATGGCATTAATACATAGGGGGTGTTAATAGCTCATATTGCATAACGTTCTGTTTTATATTGTTTTGTCTTTGCCTTTCGAGGCTGCTTATAAATATGATTAACGCAGTATGATAATTGGTAGGGGACAGTTAAAATATAACATTTAACGTTGTTGTTTAAGCTCGCTTAATATGCATTTAAGTTAGATTAACGTTTTTGATATAAGATATATTATGTTACTTGTATAATGAAATATATTATCACGCAGGCTTAAAACTCTGCTATTACGCGAAAATAATAACGTTAAGGCAAGGGTGAAATAATCTGATTCATAGCCATTGGGGCTACGACGTCAGCATGATTTTGCGACAGCAAAATATTCACGGTGAGAATGAATAAAAATCGTCAGTCGGGCGTTAACTGACGTCACTTCCTTCTTACCCTGGAGCTTTGTATGAACACGACCTCGTTTCGTTTGATCCCGGTGCTGATTTTTTCCCTGCTGTCCCCCCTGGCGCTAGCCATGGGCAATAATAGTACCGAGAGCAAAACGCCCGATTGTCCTTCCGGACAGGTGTATGACAGCGCCACCCAGAAATGCGTGCCGGACAAGAGCAGCAGCCTCAGCGACCAGGACAAAACCAACTATGCGTACCATCTCGCGAAGAAAGGCGAGTACCAGGCGGCGCTGAACCTGCTTGATTCACTGAAAAATGGCAATACGGCTGAAGCGTGGAACTATCGCGGGTTCGCCACGCGCAAACTGGGCCGCACGGACGAAGGGATTGGTTACTACCAGCGCGCGCTGGCTATCGCACCGGATTATGCCAAAGCCCGGGAATATCTCGGTGAAGCGTGGATGGTAAAAGGACGTCCTGACCTCGCGAAAGAACAGCTGAAGGCGATTGCCGGTATTTGTGGCCAGTCCTGCGAGGAGTATCGTGACCTGCAGGCCGCTATCAACGGACATCCGGAGTCCTGATTTTCTCCTGGAGGGAAAACACATCGCTACCCGTGAGGTTCGTCAACAGTTAGCCGCACACCTGCCGCGTCTCTGGCGCTATGGGCTGGTGCTGTCGCGAAACAGGGATATCGCCGAAGAGCTGGTTCAGTCCACCTGCGTGCGTGCGCTTGAAAGGAGCAGCCAGTATACGCCGGGCACGCGCATCGACAGGTGGCTGTTCGCGATACTGCACTCCATCTGGATCTCTGAACTTCGGGCACGACACGTGCGTCAGGGGCAGGGATTTGTCGCCAGCGACGAGCTTCTGGCGCCGGACACCCGTGAACAGGATGAGACGCGCCTGCATTACCTTAAGGTGATGCAGCGCGTCAACGCGCTGCCTGAAGCCCAGCGCAACGCGGTATTTTTGGTTTATGTCGAAGGCTTTACCTACCAGGAGGCGGCGGACACTCTGGCGGTGCCTATCGGTACCGTGATGAGCCGGCTGGCGACGGCACGGGCTCGGCTTGCCAGGTCCGCTGACCAGCCTCCGGTAAAGGAGAAACGCTCTTGAACGCGCACCGTTTTGAACCGCCCTATAACGACGACGCTATCGTGGCATGGATAGATGGCGAGATGTGCCGCGCCGACGCGCAGCAATTTGAAGAACAGTTGAAAAGTGATGAACGCCTCTCCGGGCGAACCGCCGAACTGATGAAAAGCAGCCAGGATTTCGCCGGGGCGTTTGCCCCCCTGCTGGATGAGGCGCCACTTGAGGCAATGCAGGCGCGTCTGGCGGCCCTTCCCGATCCACAATCCTCCACGCCGGCTGGCGTCAGCAGACGGGCGCTGATCGCCGCGTCGGTCAGTTTTTTGATGGTCGGCTCCGGGCTGGGCTACCTGCTGCGTCCGGCTTCCGCGCCAGCGGATGAGAACGCCCATATTCGCGACCTCGAAGCGCAATATATGTCCCTGTACAGCGTCGAGACGCTGCTGGATATGGACAACGCAACGCCGGTCCTGCAGCGCGGGCTGGAACGAGCCGCGCAGGATATCGGCATGAAGCTGAATATGTCGCAGCTTATCCTGCAGGGGGCAGAGCTGAAAATGGTACGAATGCTGCGCTATGAAACCACCTCGATCGCGCAGATTGCCTGGATCAACGCCGACTACGGCCCGATGGCGCTCTGTATCTCTCCTGTTGATGAAAAGGCGACGGCCTCTCTGCGCCAGGAGCAGCGGCACGGCATGAACCTGGCGTGGTGGCAGGAGGCGGGCTACCAGTTTGTCCTTATTGGCCGCAACCCGCCGTCTCACCTGCGGGGAAACGCGGAGCAGCTACAGCGGCTCATCTCAGGATGACGGCACGTCGTTGGTCTTAATCGCAATAGCGATGGCAATACGATCGTCCACGACCAGCGCAAACTTATCCATCCCGTAGGCCGCGCGCGAGATCGCCGTCGTGGCATCCAGCGTGAGGGCCTGCGCATGCGGGTCTCTCACGACGGTCTCAAGGATCACCGGGCGGGCAATGTTTCGTTCGGTCAGCGTGCCGAACACCCTGAACCGCCCGTCGCCCTGGGAAACCACGCGAGAGCTGATGAACTCGATAGTCGGGTAGCGCTCGGATTCAAAAAACATGTCGCTTTCCAGCTGCCAGGTGAGCAGCTTGTTTGAGGCTACGAGAGTCGCTACGGGAATGGTGACGTGAATATGGTCGTCGACGTCATTTTCCGGGTTGAGCGTCACGGCGCCCATCACGCCCCTGAACGTCGCCCAGGAGAGTATGCCGCCGAAGGCATGCCACGACAGCCGAATGGCGGTGTTATTGGTGTCGATAATGTAGCTCTTCGGGGCAGCATGCAGGGAAGGACATAACAGCAGAACGGTCAGAAAGGCCAAAAGGCGATACATCGTGGTTTCTCCGATAAGTGCGCACTGCGTAAACGCCCGAGGTGCTAATTGTATTCGAAGAAATAAAAAAGGCCGCAAGCGCGACCTTTTTGTGAGTATAAATACTTACTCAGTGACTTTCTTTTCCAGCTCGCTGGCACCTTCTTTGGTTTTGTTCCAGCCTTTCTCAGCGCCTTCTTTGGTGGCATCCCACCCTTTCTCGGTGCCTTCTTTGGTTTTATGCCAGGCTTTCTGGGAATCTTCGCTGACCTTGCTGCCCAGGCTCTCGCTTTTGCCTTCCGCAGCATGCTTCTGTTTAAGCTTCAGCTCTTCACCTTTGTTCTGCTCTTCGTGCAGTTTTTGCTTCGCCTCGTTGGCGTTTGCGTTCGCCGCCGCGACGGTATCGTCAGTTGCATGTGTGGTCGCAGCAAATACTGGGGAAGCCAGCAGAACGGCAGATAATGCGATAATTGTTTTTTTCATAATATCCTCATTTAACGTTATCGGTTATGAGCGTGATTCAGCATGGCACAGGCGAAGCGGAATGGCTTTAGGAAAAAACTGTATTGAGATCAACGTGCCCTGATGAGGGATATTTCGCCTGAGGATTATCCAAAGGATAAAATGCCTATTTCCGCGAGGGCAGCGAGGGTCAGGAGAATAAAGATAATGATGGTTATGGGTCTGTACATGATGGGGTTCCTTCCGGGTTGGGGCGGCTAATCCGTAGCGCTGGGTGGCGTGGGTAATTTTGCGCAGGAAGGGGGAGAGGGTGTTGATGTTTGTCATAGCCAGGGGGTAACACTACAAACTACTGGCCTGTTGGTCGGTTTTTTTTTGCAAAGATCACGGTATACTGACTTTGATTAGAAGAAGGGGAATGGCATGGCGATAACGGAAGAAGCGTTGCTTAAGTCGGGTTTCACACAAGAAGAGCTGCAAAAACTTAAACGCTATGTGGATACTCAGCGTTCGACGTTGGATATTTTGCTTCCTGCGCTTTCAAATCGGTTTAAAGGGACTGTTATACTTTCAGTCGTACTTACTGTTCTGTTCATACTGGCTGTCTGCTTCGCTTCCCGAGAAAATATCATATCATCAGGCGTTGCTGTGCTGTTTATCTTTGGCATCTTCTGTTGGATGACTCCTCTCAAATTAACGTATAAAGCCTGGCGTTTTAAGAGGGGCTCTTATCAATAGACAATAAGTCAAAAATAATTTTTGCGTTTATGCCATATCCGATGATTTTCATAGTAAGTTTTGGCCGACTCATTGAGTCCATTTTTCTGTAAAAATCTGAGCGCATAAAATAAAACAAACGCCAGGAGCCAGGTTTGCGAAGTAAACCAAATACGCTGTAAGCATTGGCAGCAAGGCTTACCGTTTTATACGCAGCCAGACCAGTCTCACCGCGAAATCCCATAAACTCTGCAACCGACATCGCTGTGTCAGCGATAAATCCCTGCGAATCAGGTTTGTTCAGTAATTGATTATTCACTTCTCTGGATACGGTATTAGCCGCATCAATCACCAGTGTGGCACCTAACAACACACCGATCGGTGTCATTGAGCTCGCAAGGAGTAATCCACCTGCGGCTTGTAACCCAGCAAAAACAACCTGTACAGCGGAGATGACATAGCCAACAACTTTATTGTTTTCCTTGATGAACTCCACCCTGGCATAAAGCTGTGCAGCTTTCGTTCTGAGCATGCGATCTTGTTCAAGAAGATTTTCGTTCTCTGCCCTGAGATTTTTTATATAGGAAATCCCTTCTTCGTCGGATTTCGCTTTGCGGGCAAGAGAAAATTGCTCAGTTATAAAAGACTTAATGTCTTCCATAAACTGAATTCTGGTGAGTCCATCCTTGAGATGGTTAGCCGCTACCATGTTTGCAGTGTTAATGAGTTTACGAGCTTCCAGATTAATCATGGTCGCTGACCATGCGTTAGTCTGTTGTCCTGTAAGCAGCGAAATATCCATATATACCCTCATCAACGCGTTATGACAGCTCCGGCCAAAAGCATATAACAATGTTTACTCGTTTGCATATGTTCATGCAGTGCAAGAGGCACCCCAGAGGGCTCTGTTGTACTCTCATATGACTGTTTTTCTGCCTTTGTGAGCACGCTGTAATATTCCGTGTGGATTATATCAATGCAGCAGTGCTAACAATAAACAGGCACAAAAAAGCCCGCAGGGCTTGCGCCGTGCGGGCTTTCAGGACTTCATCAGTCGACTCTGGTGATCGCCGATGGAGAATTTTGGTGGGCTGGCGGAGTCTGAATTGCTTGTGTAATCCATTGAATTCACTTTGGTAACTAGTAGTTTGACTTTTCGCTGATGCCTATTTAGGTGCCTAAAAATTTTTTCTCCCTTTGATGAGAAAAATGAGACGAGATAGGTACTGTGCGTGGTGGTTTCTAGTTGAGTCGTCACGCTGAAAAACAGACTTGACCTGCTCACCGTTGAGTAACAGACTGAATCGCCACGGGTTTAACAGACACTTCGGAGTCATTTAAGATGACTTAAAGAGAGGTGCCCATGAGCGGTAAACGTTATCCCGAAGAGTTTAAAATTGAAGCAGTCAAACAGGTTATTGATCGCG
>NZ_JANLIZ010000027.1:0-29304 GCF_024702055.1 Enterobacter sp. HG048 | reverse complement strand
GTCCACAGTTCTACTTCCGTACAACTGACGTGACCGGTACCATCGAACTGCCAGAAGGCGTTGAGATGGTAATGCCAGGCGACAACATCAAGATGGTTGTGACTCTGATCCACCCAATCGCGATGGACGACGGTCTGCGTTTCGCAATCCGTGAAGGTGGCCGTACCGTTGGCGCGGGCGTGGTTGCTAAAGTTCTCGGCTAATCGCTGATAACATTTGACGCAATGCGCATGAAAAGGGCATCATTTGATGCCCTTTTTGCACGCTTTCACATCAGAACCTGGCTCATCAGTGATTATTTTTGTCATAATCATTGCTGAGACAGGCTCTGCAGAGAGCGTATAATCCATAAAGGGATTAGCGTTTCGATTTGGCTCGCCTCGCAATCGCGGGGTGAAATTATTTGTAGAATTCTTCTGACAGGTTGGTTTATGAGTGCGAATACCGAAGCTCAAGGGAGCGGGCGCGGCCTGGAAGCGATGAAGTGGGTCGCTGTTGCCGTGCTGCTGATTGTGGCAATCGTTGGCAACTATCTTTATCGTGACATGATGCTGCCGCTCCGCGCGCTGGCAGTGGTGATTCTGATTGCTGCAGCGGGCGGTGTCGCGCTGTTGACGACTAAAGGTAAAGCAACCGTTGCTTTTGCACGTGAAGCGCGTACCGAAGTCCGCAAGGTCATTTGGCCGACTCGCCAGGAAACACTGCACACCACGCTGATCGTGGCAGCAGTAACTGCGGTAATGTCACTGATCCTGTGGGGACTGGATGGTATTCTGGTTCGCCTGGTTTCCTTTATTACTGGCCTGAGGTTCTAAGATGTCTGAAGCCCCTAAAAAGCGTTGGTACGTCGTTCAGGCGTTTTCCGGTTTTGAAGGCCGCGTAGCAACGTCGCTGCGTGAGCATATCAAATTACACAACATGGAAGAGTTATTTGGCGAAGTTATGGTTCCGACCGAAGAAGTGGTTGAGATCCGTGGCGGCCAACGTCGCAAAAGCGAGCGTAAATTCTTCCCGGGTTACGTGCTGGTTCAGATGGTGATGAACGACGCGAGCTGGCACCTGGTGCGCAGCGTACCGCGCGTGATGGGCTTTATCGGCGGCACGTCTGACCGTCCGGCGCCAATCAGCGACAAAGAAGTTGATGCGATTATGAACCGCCTGCAGCAGGTGGGTGATAAGCCGCGTCCTAAAACGCTGTTTGAGCCGGGTGAAATGGTTCGTGTTAGCGACGGTCCGTTTGCTGACTTTAATGGCGTCGTTGAAGAGGTGGACTACGAGAAGTCCCGCCTGAAAGTTTCTGTTTCTATCTTTGGTCGTGCGACCCCGGTAGAACTGGACTTTGCGCAGGTCGAAAAAGCCTAAGCAGCGATCAAAAAAGCGGCGATTTAATCGTTGCACAGGGCGCGAGATTGGAATACAATTTCGCGCCTTTTGTTTTTATGGGCCCCGGCCCGTAAAACGAATTTTATTCACGGGGAGCCTCCCTGAGGCGCTATCACCCAATCAGAGGATTTTAGAATGGCTAAGAAAGTACAAGCCTACGTCAAGCTGCAGGTTGCAGCTGGTATGGCGAACCCAAGTCCACCAGTTGGTCCAGCTCTGGGTCAGCAGGGTGTGAACATCATGGAATTCTGTAAAGCGTTCAACGCCAAAACCGAATCCCTGGAAAAAGGTCTGCCAATCCCAGTCGTAATCACTGTTTACGCTGACCGTTCTTTCACTTTCGTTACCAAAACCCCTCCAGCAGCAGTTCTGCTGAAGAAAGCGGCTGGTATCAAGTCTGGTTCCGGTAAACCGAACAAAGACAAAGTGGGTAAAATTTCCCGCGCTCAGCTGCAGGAAATCGCGCAGACCAAAGCTGCCGACATGACTGGTGCCGACATTGAAGCGATGACTCGCTCAATCGAAGGTACTGCACGTTCCATGGGCCTGGTAGTGGAGGACTAAGAAATGGCTAAACTGACCAAGCGCATGTCCGTGATCCGTGACAAAGTTGATGCGACCAAACAGTACGACATCAACGAAGCTATCGCTCTGCTGAAAGAACTGGCAACTGCTAAGTTCGTTGAAAGCGTTGACGTTGCCGTTAACCTCGGCATCGACGCGCGTAAATCCGATCAGAACGTTCGTGGCGCAACTGTACTGCCACACGGTACTGGCCGTTCCGTTCGCGTAGCTGTATTTGCTCAGGGTGCAAACGCTGAAGCTGCTAAAGCTGCCGGCGCTGAACTGGTAGGTATGGAAGATCTGGCTGATCAGATCAAGAAAGGCGAAATGAACTTTGACGTTGTTATTGCTTCTCCAGATGCAATGCGCGTTGTTGGCCAGCTGGGCCAGGTTCTGGGTCCACGCGGCCTGATGCCTAACCCGAAAGTTGGTACTGTAACTCCTAACGTTGCTGAAGCGGTTAAGAACGCTAAAGCAGGTCAGGTTCGTTATCGTAACGACAAAAACGGCATCATCCACACCACCATCGGTAAAGTGGACTTTGACGCTGACAAACTGAAAGAAAACCTGGAAGCTCTGCTGGTTGCGCTGAAAAAAGCAAAACCAACTCAGGCGAAAGGCGTGTACATCAAGAAAGTTAGCATCTCCACCACCATGGGTGCAGGTGTTGCAGTTGACCAGGCTGGCCTGAGCGCTGCTGCAAACTAATGCCTTTACGTGGGCGGTGATTTTGTCTACAATCTTACCCCCACGTTTGCTAACGAAAGTTAGCGGCTAAAAGATTTGTTCGTTGGAGCCTGGCCTAATCCAGGCCTCCGTCGAAGACCGCAGGTGTTTCGCAAGAGACTTAATCCCCTGCGTAGACGGTGACAGAACGCTAAGATTATTTTTGGATACTCTGGCTTGTTTCTGCTCACCGTATTAAGACGCTCTTTCCGTTGGGGAGAGTGAAGTGAGTTCCGGAACATGAGTTCCGGCAAACATCCAGGAGCAAAGCTAATGGCTTTAAATCTTCAAGACAAACAAGCGATTGTTGCTGAAGTCAGCGAAGTAGCCAAAGGCGCGCTGTCTGCAGTAGTTGCGGATTCCCGTGGCGTTACTGTAGACAAAATGACTGAACTGCGTAAAGCAGGTCGTGAAGCTGGCGTATACATGCGTGTTGTTCGTAACACCCTGCTGCGTCGCGTAGTTGAAGGTACTCAGTTCGAGTGCCTGAAAGACACGTTTGTTGGTCCGACCCTGATTGCATACTCTATGGAACACCCGGGCGCTGCTGCTCGTCTGTTCAAAGAGTTCGCGAAAGCGAATGCAAAATTTGAGGTCAAAGCTGCAGCCTTTGAAGGTGAGTTGATCCCGGCATCGCAAATCGATCGCCTGGCAACCCTGCCGACCTACGAAGAAGCAATTGCACGCCTGATGGCAACCATGAAAGAAGCTTCGGCTGGCAAACTGGTTCGCACTCTGGCTGCTGTTCGCGATGCGAAAGAAGCTGCTTAATCGCAGTTATCTTTATAAAGCATTCGCTTACGTATAAACTTATTCTGATTTTCAGGAACAATTTAAATGTCTATCACTAAAGATCAAATCATTGAAGCAGTTGCAGCTATGTCCGTAATGGACGTTGTAGAACTGATTTCTGCAATGGAAGAAAAATTCGGTGTTTCTGCTGCTGCTGCTGTAGCTGTAGCTGCGGGCCCGGCTGAAGCTGCTGAAGAAAAAACTGAATTCGACGTAATTCTGAAAGCTGCTGGCGCTAACAAAGTTGCTGTTATCAAAGCAGTACGTGGCGCGACTGGCCTGGGTCTGAAAGAAGCTAAAGACCTGGTAGAATCTGCTCCAGCTGCGCTGAAAGAAGGCGTGAGCAAAGACGACGCAGAAGCACTGAAAAAATCTCTGGAAGAAGCTGGCGCTGAAGTTGAAGTTAAATAAGCCAACTTTTCTGGTTGCAGCCTGAGTAATTAGGCTGATGGCTGGTGACTTTTTAGTCACCAGCCTTTTTGCGCTGTAAGGCATCAGTAGCATTTCACACTGTTTGACTGCTGATTGTCCTGACAATGCATGTTTCTATCGACGACTTAATATATTGCGACAGGGTGCTCGCTCTGTGTAAATCGCGACGAAATGATTTAAGCGTGATAGCAACAGGTATTGCGGAAAGTATTCAATTTTCCGGTCCACAAAATGGTGTTGCACAAACTGTCCCTTCGTCGGACAGATGGGTCGACTTGTCAGCGAGCTGAGGAACCCTATGGTTTACTCCTATACCGAGAAAAAACGTATTCGTAAGGATTTTGGTAAACGTCCACAAGTTCTGGACATTCCATATCTCCTTTCTATCCAGCTTGACTCGTTCCAGAAGTTTATCGAGCAAGATCCTGAAGGGCAGTACGGTCTGGAAGCAGCCTTCCGCTCCGTGTTCCCGATTCAGAGCTACAGCGGTAACTCCGAGCTGCAGTACGTCAGCTACCGCCTTGGCGAACCGGTGTTTGACGTTCAGGAATGTCAGATCCGTGGCGTGACCTATTCCGCACCGCTGCGCGTAAAACTGCGTCTGGTGATCTACGAGCGCGAAGCGCCGGAAGGCACCGTTAAAGACATTAAAGAACAAGAAGTCTACATGGGTGAAATTCCACTCATGACGGACAACGGTACTTTCGTTATCAACGGTACTGAGCGTGTTATCGTTTCCCAGCTGCATCGTAGCCCGGGCGTCTTCTTCGACAGCGATAAAGGTAAAACACACTCTTCCGGTAAAGTACTGTATAACGCACGCATCATTCCTTACCGTGGTTCATGGCTGGACTTCGAGTTCGATCCGAAAGACAACCTGTTTGTCCGTATCGACCGTCGTCGTAAGCTGCCTGCAACCATCATTCTGCGTGCGCTGCAATACACCACTGAACAGATCCTGGACCTGTTCTTTGAGAAAGTGATCTTTGAAATCCGCGACAACAAGCTGCAGATGGAGCTGGTGCCGGAACGTCTGCGTGGTGAGACCGCGTCGTTCGACATCGAAGCCGACGGCAAAGTGTATGTGGAAAAAGGTCGCCGTATCACCGCGCGCCACATCCGCCAGCTGGAAAAAGATGATATCAAACTCATCGAAGTTCCGGTTGAGTACATTGCAGGAAAAGTAGCCGCGAAAGATTACGTTGACGAGTCAACGGGTGAGCTGATCTGCCCAGCGAACATGGAGCTGAGCCTGGATCTGCTGGCTAAGCTGAGCCAGTCTGGTCACAAACGTATCGAAACGCTGTTCACCAACGATCTGGACCACGGTGCGTATATCTCTGAGACTATTCGCGTCGACCCAACCACCGATCGTCTGAGCGCGCTGGTCGAAATCTACCGCATGATGCGTCCTGGTGAGCCACCAACTCGCGAAGCGGCGGAAAGCCTGTTCGAGAACCTGTTCTTCTCCGAAGACCGCTACGATCTGTCCGCGGTTGGTCGTATGAAGTTCAACCGTTCTCTGCTGCGCGACGAAATCGAAGGTTCCGGTATCCTGAGCAAAGACGACATCATCGAAGTGATGAAGAAGCTCATCGATATCCGTAACGGTAAAGGCGAAGTGGACGATATCGACCACCTCGGCAACCGTCGTATCCGTTCCGTAGGCGAAATGGCGGAAAACCAATTCCGCGTTGGCCTGGTACGTGTAGAGCGTGCGGTGAAAGAGCGTCTGTCTCTGGGCGATCTGGATACCCTGATGCCTCAGGATATGATCAACGCCAAGCCGATTTCTGCAGCAGTGAAAGAGTTCTTCGGTTCAAGCCAGCTGTCTCAGTTCATGGACCAGAACAACCCGCTGTCTGAGATTACGCACAAACGTCGTATCTCTGCACTCGGCCCAGGCGGTCTGACCCGTGAACGCGCAGGCTTTGAAGTTCGAGACGTACACCCGACGCACTACGGTCGCGTATGTCCAATCGAAACGCCTGAAGGTCCAAACATCGGTCTGATCAACTCCCTGTCCGTGTACGCACAGACTAACGAATACGGTTTCCTCGAGACCCCGTACCGTAAAGTGACCGACGGTGTTGTAACCGACGAAATTCACTACCTGTCTGCTATCGAAGAAGGCAACTACGTTATCGCTCAGGCGAACTCCAACCTGGATGACGAAGGCCACTTTGTAGAAGATCTGGTTACCTGCCGTAGCAAAGGCGAATCCAGCTTGTTCAGCCGCGACCAGGTTGACTACATGGACGTATCCACCCAGCAGGTGGTATCCGTCGGTGCGTCCCTGATCCCGTTCCTGGAACACGATGACGCCAACCGTGCATTGATGGGTGCGAACATGCAACGTCAGGCCGTTCCAACTCTGCGCGCTGATAAGCCGCTGGTTGGTACCGGTATGGAACGTGCTGTTGCCGTTGACTCCGGTGTTACTGCGGTTGCTAAACGTGGCGGTACTGTTCAGTACGTCGATGCATCCCGTATCGTTATCAAAGTTAACGAAGACGAGATGTATCCGGGCGAAGCAGGTATCGACATTTATAACCTGACCAAATACACCCGTTCTAACCAGAACACCTGTATCAACCAGATGCCTTGCGTATCTCTGGGTGAGCCAGTTGAGCGCGGCGACGTGCTGGCAGACGGCCCGTCCACCGACCTCGGTGAACTGGCGCTCGGTCAGAACATGCGCGTAGCGTTCATGCCGTGGAACGGTTACAACTTCGAAGACTCCATCCTCGTCTCCGAGCGTGTGGTTCAGGAAGATCGTTTCACCACCATCCACATTCAGGAACTGGCGTGTGTGTCCCGTGACACCAAGCTGGGGCCAGAAGAGATCACCGCTGACATCCCTAACGTGGGTGAAGCTGCGCTCTCCAAACTGGATGAATCCGGTATCGTTTACATCGGTGCGGAAGTGACCGGTGGCGACATTCTGGTTGGTAAGGTTACGCCTAAAGGTGAAACCCAGCTGACGCCAGAAGAGAAACTGCTGCGTGCAATCTTCGGTGAGAAAGCGTCTGACGTTAAAGACTCTTCTCTGCGCGTACCAAACGGTGTTTCCGGTACGGTTATCGACGTTCAGGTCTTCACCCGTGACGGCGTTGAGAAAGATAAGCGTGCGCTGGAAATCGAAGAGATGCAGCTCAAACAGGCTAAGAAAGACCTGTCTGAAGAACTGCAGATCCTCGAAGCGGGTCTGTTCAGCCGTATCTATGCGGTGCTGGTTGCCGGTGGCGTTGAAGCTGAGAAGCTCGACAAACTGCCACGCGATCGCTGGCTGGAACTGGGCCTGACCGACGAAGAGAAACAAAATCAGCTGGAACAGCTGGCTGAGCAGTATGACGAACTGAAACACGAGTTCGAGAAAAAACTCGAAGCGAAACGCCGCAAAATCACTCAGGGCGACGATCTGGCACCAGGCGTGCTGAAGATTGTTAAGGTGTATCTGGCCGTTAAACGTCAGATCCAGCCTGGTGATAAGATGGCAGGTCGTCACGGTAACAAGGGTGTTATCTCTAAGATCAACCCGATCGAAGATATGCCGCACGATGCTAACGGTACGCCGGTAGATATCGTACTGAACCCACTGGGCGTACCGTCTCGTATGAACATCGGTCAGATCCTGGAAACTCACCTGGGTATGGCTGCGAAAGGTATCGGCGACAAGATTAACGCCATGCTGAAGCAGCAGGAAGAAGTCGCGAAACTGCGCGAATTCATCCAGCGTGCCTACGATCTGGGTACCGACGTGCGTCAGAAAGTCGACCTGAATACCTTCAGCGATGAAGAAGTGCTGCGTCTGGCTGAGAACCTGAAAAAAGGTATGCCAATCGCAACGCCGGTCTTCGATGGTGCGAAAGAAGCTGAAATTAAAGAGCTGCTGCAACTGGGTGGTCTGCCAACGTCTGGTCAGATTACGCTGTTTGACGGCCGTACCGGTGAACAGTTCGAGCGTCCGGTAACCGTAGGTTACATGTACATGCTGAAACTGAACCACCTGGTCGACGACAAGATGCACGCTCGTTCTACCGGTTCTTACAGCCTGGTTACTCAGCAGCCGCTGGGTGGTAAGGCACAGTTCGGTGGTCAGCGCTTCGGGGAGATGGAAGTGTGGGCGCTGGAAGCATACGGCGCGGCATACACCCTGCAGGAAATGCTCACCGTTAAGTCTGATGACGTGAACGGTCGTACCAAGATGTATAAAAACATCGTGGACGGCAACCATCAGATGGAGCCGGGCATGCCAGAATCCTTCAACGTACTGTTGAAAGAGATTCGTTCGCTGGGTATCAACATCGAACTGGAAGACGAGTAATTCTCGCTCAAACAGGTCACTGGTGCCGGGTTACCCCCGGCACCAGATTGTGCTAACTCCGACGGGAGCAAATCCGTGAAAGATTTATTAAAGTTTCTGAAAGCGCAGACTAAAACCGAAGAGTTTGATGCGATCAAAATTGCTCTGGCTTCGCCAGACATGATCCGTTCATGGTCTTTCGGTGAAGTTAAAAAGCCGGAAACCATCAACTACCGTACGTTCAAACCTGAGCGTGACGGCCTTTTCTGTGCGCGTATTTTCGGGCCAGTAAAAGATTACGAGTGCCTGTGCGGTAAGTACAAGCGCCTGAAACACCGTGGTGTGATCTGTGAGAAGTGCGGCGTTGAAGTGACCCAGACCAAAGTGCGTCGTGAGCGCATGGGCCACATCGAGCTGGCGTCTCCGACCGCTCACATCTGGTTCCTGAAATCTCTGCCGTCCCGTATCGGTCTGCTGCTGGATATGCCGCTGCGCGATATCGAACGCGTTCTGTACTTCGAATCTTATGTGGTTATCGAAGGCGGGATGACGAACCTGGAACGTCATCAGATCCTGACTGAAGAGCAGTATCTGGACGCGCTGGAAGAGTTCGGTGACGAATTCGACGCGAAGATGGGTGCGGAAGCTATTCAGGCCCTGCTGAAGAGCATGGATCTGGAGCAAGAGTGCGAGCAGCTGCGTGAAGAGCTGAACGAAACCAACTCCGAAACCAAACGTAAAAAGCTGACCAAGCGTATCAAACTGCTGGAAGCGTTCGTTCAGTCTGGTAACAAACCAGAGTGGATGATCCTGACCGTTCTGCCGGTTCTGCCGCCAGATCTGCGTCCACTGGTTCCGCTGGATGGTGGTCGTTTCGCAACGTCCGATCTGAACGATCTGTATCGTCGCGTTATCAACCGTAACAACCGTCTGAAACGTCTGCTGGATCTGGCTGCGCCGGACATCATCGTACGCAACGAAAAACGTATGCTGCAGGAAGCGGTAGATGCCCTGCTGGATAACGGTCGTCGCGGTCGTGCGATCACCGGTTCTAACAAACGTCCTCTGAAATCTTTGGCCGACATGATCAAAGGTAAGCAGGGTCGTTTCCGTCAGAACCTGCTCGGTAAGCGTGTTGACTACTCCGGTCGTTCTGTTATCACCGTAGGTCCATACCTGCGTCTGCATCAGTGCGGTCTGCCGAAGAAAATGGCACTGGAGCTGTTCAAACCGTTCATCTACGGCAAGCTGGAGTTGCGTGGCCTCGCCACCACCATCAAAGCCGCTAAGAAAATGGTTGAGCGTGAAGAAGCTGTCGTTTGGGATATCCTGGACGAAGTTATCCGCGAACACCCGGTACTGCTGAACCGTGCACCAACACTGCACCGTCTGGGTATCCAGGCATTTGAGCCAGTCCTGATCGAAGGTAAAGCTATCCAGCTGCACCCGCTGGTTTGTGCGGCATATAACGCCGACTTCGATGGTGACCAGATGGCTGTTCACGTACCGCTGACGCTGGAAGCCCAGCTCGAAGCGCGTGCGCTGATGATGTCTACCAACAACATCCTGTCCCCAGCGAACGGTGAACCTATCATCGTTCCTTCTCAGGACGTTGTATTGGGTCTGTACTACATGACCCGTGACTGTGTTAACGCCAAAGGCGAAGGCATGGTGCTGACTGGCCCGAAAGAAGCTGAGCGTATTTATCGCGCTGGCCTGGCCTCTCTGCATGCGCGCGTTAAAGTGCGTATCACCGAATACGAAAAAGATGAAAACGGCGAATTCGTTGCGAAAACCAGCCTGAAAGACACGACCGTTGGCCGTGCCATTCTGTGGATGATCGTACCGAAAGGTCTGCCTTTCTCCATCGTCAACCAGGCGCTGGGCAAGAAAGCGATCTCCAAAATGCTGAACACCTGTTACCGCATTCTGGGTCTGAAGCCGACCGTTATCTTCGCTGACCAGACAATGTATACCGGCTTTGCTTATGCAGCGCGTTCAGGTGCATCTGTTGGTATCGATGACATGGTCATCCCAGAGAAGAAACACGAGATCATCTCTGAAGCGGAAGCCGAAGTTGCTGAGATCCAGGAGCAGTTCCAGTCTGGTCTGGTTACCGCGGGCGAACGCTATAACAAAGTTATCGATATCTGGGCAGCGGCGAACGATCGTGTATCCAAAGCGATGATGGATAACCTGCAGACCGAAACCGTGATTAACCGTGACGGCGTAGAAGAGCAGCAGGTTTCCTTCAACAGCATCTACATGATGGCCGACTCCGGTGCGCGTGGTTCCGCAGCGCAGATTCGTCAGCTGGCGGGTATGCGTGGTCTGATGGCGAAGCCAGATGGCTCCATCATCGAAACGCCAATCACCGCGAACTTCCGTGAAGGTCTGAACGTACTCCAGTACTTCATCTCCACGCACGGTGCTCGTAAAGGTCTGGCGGATACCGCACTGAAAACAGCGAACTCCGGTTATCTGACGCGTCGTCTGGTTGACGTTGCGCAGGATCTGGTTGTGACCGAAGACGATTGTGGCACCCTCGAAGGTATCACCATGACCCCGGTTATCGAGGGTGGTGATGTTAAAGAGCCACTGCGCGATCGCGTTCTGGGTCGTGTAACCGCGGAAGACATTCTGAAGCCGGGTACTGCAGACATTCTGGTTCCACGCAACACGCTGCTGCACGAGCACTGGTGTGACCTGCTGGAAGCGAACTCTGTTGACTCCGTGAAAGTACGTTCCGTTGTATCCTGTGACACCGACTTTGGTGTATGTGCGCACTGCTACGGCCGTGACCTGGCGCGTGGCCACATCATCAACAAAGGTGAAGCAATCGGCGTTATCGCGGCACAGTCCATCGGTGAGCCGGGTACACAGCTGACGATGCGTACGTTCCACATCGGTGGTGCGGCATCTCGTGCGGCTGCTGAATCCAGCATCCAGGTGAAAAACAAAGGTAGCATCAAGCTCAGCAACGCGAAGTCTGTTGTTAACTCCGCAGGCAAGCTGGTTGTAACCTCTCGTAACACCGAGCTGAAGCTGATCGACGAATTCGGTCGTACCAAAGAGAGCTATAAAGTGCCTTACGGTGCGGTTATGGCGAAAGGTGATGGCGAGCAGGTTGCCGGCGGTGAAACCGTTGCAAACTGGGATCCACACACCATGCCGGTTATCACCGAAGTAAGTGGTTTCATCCGCTTCACTGACATGATCGACGGCCAGACCATTACTCGTCAGACTGACGAGCTGACCGGTCTGTCTTCTCTGGTGGTTCTGGATTCTGCTGAACGTACTACCGGTGGTAAAGATCTGCGTCCTGCGCTGAAAATCGTTGATGCTCAGGGTAACGACGTTCTGATCCCGGGTACCGACATGCCTGCGCAGTACTTCCTGCCAGGTAAAGCGATCGTTCAGCTGGAAGATGGCATTCAGATCGGTGCGGGTGATGCTCTGGCGCGTATTCCACAGGAATCCAGCGGTACCAAGGACATCACCGGTGGTCTGCCACGCGTTGCGGACCTGTTCGAAGCACGTCGTCCGAAAGAGCCTGCAATCCTGGCTGAAATCAGCGGTATCATCTCCTTCGGTAAAGAGACCAAAGGGAAACGCCGTCTGGTTATCACTCCAGTAGATGGCAGCGAACCGTACGAAGAGATGATTCCTAAGTGGCGTCAGCTCAACGTGTTCGAAGGTGAACGTGTAGAACGTGGTGACGTGGTTTCCGATGGTCCAGAAGCGCCGCACGACATTCTGCGTCTTCGTGGCGTACACGCGGTAACGCGTTACATCACCAACGAAGTGCAGGACGTTTACCGTCTGCAGGGCGTTAAGATTAACGATAAGCACATTGAAGTTATCGTTCGTCAGATGCTGCGTAAAGCAACCATCGAAAACGCAGGCAGCTCCGAGTTCCTGGAAGGCGAGCAGGTTGAATACTCACGCGTCAAGATTGCTAACCGCGATCTGGAAGCGAACGGCAAAATCGGTGCGACCTTCTCGCGCGATCTGCTGGGTATCACCAAAGCGTCTCTGGCAACCGAGTCCTTCATCTCTGCAGCATCGTTCCAGGAAACGACTCGTGTCCTGACCGAAGCCGCTGTTGCAGGTAAACGTGATGAACTGCGCGGTCTGAAAGAGAACGTTATCGTGGGCCGTCTGATCCCGGCTGGTACCGGTTATGCGTACCATCAGGATCGTATGCGTCGTCGTGCTGCGGGCGAACTGCCAGCTGCACCGCAGGTGACTGCTGAAGATGCATCGGCGAGCCTGGCAGAACTGCTGAACGCAGGTCTGGGTGGTTCCGACAACGAGTAATCGTTGAGCCGCTAATAAAAAACCCGCCTCGGCGGGTTTTTTTACATCTGCATGTTTTCAATTCACCAACGGGATCCGACGATAAAGCTCAATCATATCGCCCGCCAGATCCTGAATGACCATCGCGTTCATCAGGTGATCCTGAGAGTGAACGGTGATCAGGTTAACCGGAAGCTTCCCGGTCCCCTCATCAAGACCGATAAGCTGCGTCTGTATGGTGTGTGCATGCTTCACATATTCGCGCGACTCTTCCATCGCTTTTTCAGCTTCGTCAAACTCCCCTTTACGCGCCATCTGCAACGCCGTCAGGGCTGCACTACGCGCCGCGCCTGCATTGACCAGCAGCTCCATAATCGTGGTTTCTAAGTCTTCCATTATGACTCCAGAAGTTTGAGTGCTTTTTCCAGTACGGCATCACCTTTCATCATGCCGTAATCCATCATGTCGATCACCGCGACCTTTTTACCCAACGGGTCGGCCTGCGCCTGGAGTTTAGCCTGCTCGTATTTAACCTGTGGCCCCAGCAATACGATGTCGGCCGTCGCGATGTTGTCTTTAAACTCCGCAACCGGAACGGCTTTAATGGTGACTTCAACCCCTTTTTTCTGCGCGGCGTCTTTCATACGTTGAACCAGCATGCTGGTTGACATTCCCGCTGCACAGCATAAAACGATGTTCTTCATAATCAGCCTCGATCTACATGTGTTTATTGATAATTATCCCGTGCAGACCGCTTCAACAACCGGTTTACCGCGATTGTGTGTCAGGCATCACAAAGAAACCGGCGATTTTCTGAAACCGGTTACAATTTTGCGTTGTCGGGTACCCGGCCCGTCGAAACGGGCAGGGGTTTAAGAGGGAGGATTAGCTGATAGACGTTCGGTTAATGCGGTTTTTGCCCTGCTGTTTGGCGCTGTAGAGGGCGTTATCAACGCTTCCGACAAGTTGTTCCAGCGGTTCAAAATGCCACTCCCCAAGACCACCGCTGAACGTAACCCGCAGGTTTTCTTCCCGCCAGACGCGCTTTTCAACGGCGGTACGCCACGCTTCCAGCAATGAGAGCGCAGACGTCATCTGCTCAGCCTGGAAAATTACCGCGAACTCTTCTCCACCGTAGCGGTAAATCGAGACGTCATGTGGCTGCATGATCTGGATCCCTTCGCGGGCCACGTTGCGCAGAACGATATCACCGGTCAGGTGGCCCAGCGTGTCGTTAATCGATTTAAAGTTATCAATGTCCACCAGCGCCAGCGCGAAAGGCTGCTGGGCATTCAGCAGCTCGGCGATATCGCTATCGAACGCGCGGCGGTTTTTACAGCCCGTCAGCGCATCGTGAGTCGCCTGACGCACATAGGCCATCTCACGCTCTTTATTGGACTGGATAGTATGGCTCAGCATCGCTTCCAGGCGCGGCGCTTCGCTGACGTCGCCGGTTTTGATGGCATTGATAATGTGCATCAGCACGCTACGCGAGGCGTGGCGCAGGTATAAGCCGAAGAGGATGATGATGATGGCCGCCAGCGCAAATCCCCAGCCAACAATCGTCGTTTCGTGGCGGGTGATATCGGTGAGCGTCTCGCCAGAGACCCGGTAGATGACAAACCAGTCCGGGTTGGTAAACGAGTAGTAGTAATACCAGGCGTTGCTTTTCTTGTCGTAAAGGTGGCCTTCACCGCTGGTCATTTTGTCCATCAGCGCTTCGCTAACGTACTGTTTGAACAGCGCGCCTGTATCCGGATGAAGCACCACGGCGCCGTCGCGCTCGACGACGAAGAATTCCCCCTGAACGGGCGCCACCATCTGACGCAGGGTGTAGCCCATTGACGTCAAATCGAGATGAAATGCGATCGTTCCCTTCAGTCTACCTTCGGGAGAAATCAATGGCTTATAGAGTGTGACCGTCGGATGGCCAGTGAAGTAGTCCATGTAGGGGCTGGTATAGTGGCTGAAGATACTGGCTTCCGCCTGGGCGACAAACCACGGCCGCGTCCGGGGATCGAAGGTTTTACTTTTCTCCGTGGGGAGTACTTCCGGTACGCGGAGATAATGCCCCTGCGTGTCAGCCAGCGAGATGGAGGAGACGGTCGGCATCAGGTTCTGCAGATGCATCACCATCTGCAGCCCTTGCGTCGGGTTGACGTTGAGCGTCTCGTTTAGCCTGTCGTTACGCGAAAAGTACATCGCGGCACGGCCCAGGATATAGTCGTTTTCACGCAGGATCGACTCGGTGTAGTTCACCGCCAGGTTGTGCGTGAAATTGCTGTTTATCTTATGATAATCCTCAAGAAAATCCTTTCGTTGCGAAAGCGTCACCGCGATCGCGATCACCGCAAAACTGCAGAGGATCCCCGCGAAGCTGAGCATGATTGGCCGGGTAAAAGAGAGCTTTTTGCTGTGAAGTGCCATGAGCTGTACATCGTTCCTGATGGTGAATACTTTTCGTCTGCCGATATCCTCTCAGCATAGTCGCTGTCCTGCGGTTAGCGGTGAATTATACGGCACACGATTTCTGGCGGGATGATTTATCTTAAGAATCATTAAGAAAATACTTATTCAGCTTGCTGGCGGCCTTTTGTGCAATGAACCAGAGGCAGGGCGAAACGAGGAAGAAGCTTTTCGCCCTGGTCAGCATCCGTTGCTGACCGTGCAACAATAAAAAACCGGACGATCGCTGACAATCCTCCGGTTTTGCCTTTTCGTCGCGCCTCGACAATTTTTTAAGGTGTTGCAGTGCGTTTCATCGTCACTGCGAGGCTCTTCCCAGCCAGCTGTCCCAGTCTTTCCAGACAGGCTGAAGACCCTGCGCCGTCAGGGCTGCGGCGACCGCTTCAGGACGTCGCCCGTCATGCGGCACAAACTGCTCCAGCTCCGGACGATCGTCGGCGTAGCCGCCAGGCTGCGTTTTGGAAAACGCGCTGACGTTGTTAATCGCAAGCGGGATAACGCGATCGCGAAACGCCGGGGACTCACGCGTTGAGAGCGATAATTCAACCTCCGGGGCGAGCAGGCGAAACGCGCAGATGGTCTGCACCAGCTGGCGTTCATCCATCAGCGAAGCCGGTTCAATCCCGCCCGCGCAAGGTCTCAGGCGCGGGAAGGAGATGGAGTAACGGCTCTGCCAGTAGTGCTGCTGAAGCCACAGCAGATGTTCCGCCACCATATAGCAATCCACCCGCCAGCTGTCAGAGAGCCCGATCAGCGCCCCCAGACCGATTTTGTCGATGCCGGCACGACCCAACCTGTCCGGCGTTTCCAGGCGGAAAAAGAAATCCTGTTTCTTGCCCTTCAGGTGATGCCGGGCGTACGTCGCCTCGTGATAGGTTTCCTGGTAGACCATGACCCCGTCCAGCCCGAGGGTCTTGAGTTCCGCGTACTCCTCCTGCGACATGGGCTGCACTTCCATCTGCAACGACGCAAACTGACGACGAATGGCGGGAAAGTGCTGACGGAAATAGTCCATTCCCACTTTTCCCTGATGCTCGCCCGTGACCAGCAGAAGATGTTCAAAGCCCATTTCACGAATGGCCGCGCACTCGCGGGCGATCTCACCTTCATCGAGCGTTTTACGCCTGATGCGGTTGCTCATGGAGAAGCCGCAGTAGGTGCAGTCGTTGGCGCACAGGTTTGAGAGGTAGAGCGGCACGTAGAAACTCACCGTGTTGCCAAAGCGCTGGCGGGTAAGCCTCTGGGCGCGCTGCGCCATCGGTTCGAGGTACGCGCTGGCCGCCGGGGAGAGCAGGGCCATCAGATCCTCGCGGGTCAGATGGCGGGCATTGAGCGCGCGCTCCACGTCAGTCGCCGTTTTGCTGTTGATGCGCAGGGCAATGTCATCCCAGTTGAGTTGGTGCCAGCGCTCGGTAAACGTGCTCATGAGATCGCCTCCAGAAAACCGGTCAGCGGGCTGGTGGCCAGCGCCTGGAAACTGCGCGAGCCGGGGCCGGACTCCCTTGCCAGCAGGCCAGCCTCAACGGCCATGCGGAACGCACGCGCCATCATGACCGGATCGTCGGCCACCGCGATGGCCGTATTGACCAGCACCGCGTCAGCACCCATCTCCAGCGCCTGCGCGGCATGGCTGGGCACGCCAATGCCCGCATCAACCACCACAGGTACGGTAGCCTGCTCAATAATGATTTCCAGCATCGCGCGGGTTTCCAGCCCCTGGTTGGAGCCAATGGGGGCGCCCAGCGGCATGACGGCGGCGCAGCCGACCTCTTCCAGCCGTTTGCACAGGACAGGGTCGGCGCCGCAGTAAGGCAGGACGGTAAACCCTTGCTGCACCAGCTTTTCAGCCGCTTTCAGCGTTTCGATGGGGTCGGGCAGCAGCCAGCGGGCGTCAGGATGAATTTCCAGCTTCAGCCAGCGGGTGCCGAGCGCCTCGCGGGCCAGCTGCGCGGCAAAAACAGCCTCTTCGGCGGTTTTCGCTCCGGAGGTGTTGGGCAGCAGCGTCACGCCAGCCTCCAGTAAAGGCGCCAGAATGGCATCGCTGTGATGATGCAGATCCACGCGCTTGAGCGCCAGCGTCACCAGCTGGCTGCCGCTTTCACGAATGGCATCCACCATCAGCTGCGGCGAGGCGAATTTTCCGGTACCGGTAAACAGATGCGAATCAAAAACCTTATCGGCAATACGTAACATCTCAGCCCCCTGCGATAACCTGAAACAGCAGGATCTGGTCGCCTTCATTGACCTGCTGGTTTTCCCACTGCTCGCGCGGCAGGATCTGTTGATTGAGCGCCAGCGCCGTTCCCGGCTTGAGCTGACGCAGCTTGTCGAGCAGTGCGGCAACGGTAAGCCCGTCGTCGCATTTCATCGGCTCATCGTTAAACAGAATGCGCATCGCGGCCTCCGCATACCGGGCAGCGGCTGGCGCGGCGTAACGCCAGCTGGCGCCAGCCGCTGGAGCGGGCATCAAATAGCCGTAGCGTATTGCGTTCCGTCTCCATGCCGCTGAGCAGCTTGATGGCCTCCAGCGCCTGCATGGTGCCCATCACGCCGACCACCGGACCAAGAATGCCCGCGGTACGGCAGTTGCGCGTCGGCTCGGCATCGTCCGGCCACAGGCAGCGATAGCAGCCCTGCGTCCACGGTGGCGTCAGAACCATCATTTGCCCGCCGAACCCCACCGCGCTGGCGGTGATAAGCGGCGTATGATTTGCCACGCAGGCGGCGTTGATCGCCTGGCGCGTCGCCATGTTGTCGGTACAGTCCAGCACCACGTCGGCAAGGGCAACTTCACGGCGTAGGCTTTCACCGCTGAGCCGTTCCTGCAGGGCAATCAGCTCGATATCCGGGTTAAGCTGGTTCAGCCGCTGCCGGGTGATTTGCGCTTTCGGCTGGTTGATATCCTCGGTGGTAAAGAGGATTTGCCGCTGCAGGTTGCTGAGGTGAACCTCATCATCGTCGGCCAGCACCAGCGTGCCGACGCCCGCGCCTGCCAGGTAAAGCGCGGAGGGTGCGCCTAATCCGCCCAGACCGACAATCAGCACCCGGCTGGCGAGCAGTTTTTGCTGCCCGTCGATGGCGATATCTTCCAGCAGGATCTGACGGCTATAGCGCATAAAATCACGATCGTTCATCACCCGCTCCTGCCAGCTGTAACAGCTGTTCGGTGGCGGACCGCCAGTCTGCGGCTTGGGTGATGGCGCTGACGACGGCGATACTGCCGACGCCGGTCTCCAGCACCGCCGGGGCGCGTTCAAGACTGATTCCGCCGATGGCAACGGTGGGGTAATCGGCAAGACGTTTAACGTGACTCGCCAGCTGCGTCAGCCCCTGCGGTGCGGAGGGCATCTGCTTGGTTTGCGTCGGGAAGACGTGACCGAGCGCGATGTAAGACGGACGGGCCACCAGGGCCACGTCGATCTCCATGTCATCGTGTGTTGAAACGCCAAGACGCAGTCCGTCTTCGCGGATAGCGCTCAGATCCGTTGTTTCCAGGTCCTCCTGACCCAGATGCACGCCGTACGCCCTGTGCTTAACGGCCAGCCGCCAGTAATCGTTGATAAACAGGCGGGCGTTATACCGACGCCCCAGCGCAATGGCGGCAACCACATCGGCTTCCACCTCCTCATCGCGCTTATCCTTGATGCGCAGCTGAATTGTGCGAACGCCTGCCTCCAGCAGTCGCTCTATCCACGCCACGCTGTCCACCACCGGATAGAGCCCTAAACGGTAGGGGACGGGTGGGAAATCGGGCTGGTACATTACGCCTCCTCTTTTTTGAGGTAGATTTCGCCGCCTCTGGCGCGGAAGGTTTCGGACATGTCCGCCATCCCCACTTCAATGGTTTGCGCGGCGGCGTAGTCGCGCACCTCCTGGCTGATTTTCATCGAGCAGAATTTTGGCCCGCACATGGAGCAGAAGTGCGCGACTTTGCCCGATTCCTGCGGCAGGGTTTCGTCGTGATAGGCGCGGGCGGTGAACGGGTCCAGCGCCAGGTTGAACTGGTCTTCCCAGCGGAATTCAAAGCGCGCCTTCGACATGGCGTTATCGCGGATTTGCGCGCCCGGATGGCCTTTGGCCAGATCCGCGGCGTGGGCGGCAATTTTGTAGGTAATCAGCCCCTGCTTCACGTCCTCTTTGTTTGGCAGGCCGAGGTGCTCTTTCGGCGTCACGTAGCAGAGCATGGCGCAGCCGAACCAGCCGATCATCGCCGCCCCAATCCCTGACGTGAAGTGGTCATAGCCCGGTGCAATATCGGTGGTCAATGGCCCCAGGGTATAGAACGGCGCTTCGTGGCAGTGCTCCAGCTCCTCGGTCATGTTGCGGCGGATCATCTGCATCGGCACGTGTCCCGGACCTTCAATCATCACCTGCACGTCATACTCCCAGGCGATTTTGGTCAGTTCGCCCAGCGTGTGCAGTTCGGCAAACTGCGCTTCGTCGTTCGCGTCGCGAATAGAGCCCGGACGCAGGCCGTCGCCCAGCGACAGAGAGACATCATACGCGGCGCAGATTTCGCAAATCTCGCGGAAGTGTTCGTAGAGGAAGTTTTCCTGGTGATGGGACAGGCACCACTTCGCCATGATGGAACCGCCGCGCGAGACGATGCTGGTCAGACGCTTCGCGGTCATCGGCACGTAGCGCAGCAGCACGCCCGCGTGAATGGTGAAGTAGTCCACGCCCTGCTCGGCCTGCTCCAGCAGCGTGTCGCGGAACGCTTCCCAGGTAAGGTCTTCGGCGATGCCGTTGACCTTTTCCAGCGCCTGATAAATCGGGACGGTGCCAATCGGTACCGGGCTGTTACGCAGGATCCATTCGCGGGTTTCGTGAATATAGCGGCCAGTGGAGAGATCCATTACCGTGTCCGCACCCCAGCGTGTGGACCAGACCAGCTTCTCCACCTCTTCTTCGATGGAGGAGGTGACGGCCGAGTTACCGATGTTAGCGTTGACCTTCACCAGGAAGTTGCGGCCGATAATCATCGGCTCGGATTCCGGGTGGTTAATATTGGCAGGGATAATCGCGCGGCCTGCGGCCACTTCGTCACGCACAAACTCCGGCGTGATGTTCTCCGGCAAGCGAGCGCCAAAGCCTTCACCCGGATGCTGATAGCGCAGCACTTCGCTTCGGATGCGCTCGCGACCCATGTTTTCGCGGATGGCGATGAACTCCATCTCCGGCGTGACGATGCCCTGGCGCGCGTAGTGCAGCTGGGTCACGCATTTGCCCGCCTTAGCGCGTTTTGGCGTCAGCAGGCCGGTAAAGCGCAGCTCGTCCAGACCGTCGTCGGCCAGGCGCTCTTTGGTGTACGCAGAGCTGCGCACGCTCAGCTCTTCGCAGTCGTTACGCGCGTCAATCCAGGGCTGGCGCAGCTTCGCCAGACCCTGCTGGACGTTGATAGTAACAGAGGGATCGCCATACGGACCGGAGGTGTCATACACCGGCACGGCTTCGTTGTCTTCATACTGCGGGTTATCTTTGCTGCCGCCGATAAGCGTCGGGCTAAGCTGAATTTCGCGCATTGGGACGCGGATATCGGCCTGCGAGCCGGAAATGTAGATGCGTTTCGAGTTCGGGAAAGCGCTGCCTTCCAGCGTGTCGATGAAGTGTTGGGCCTGTGCGCGCTGTTCGCGGCGGGTCAGTTTTGCAGTAGACATAGCTCATTCCAAAAGTGAAGGACATGGCTTGTCAGACGACGGATGAAGCAAGAGAGGATCGCCCGGGGGCGATTCAACAGCAGTGTGACTCTTGTTCCCTTCGCAGGTATTAGCCTGATCAGGTTCCGCGGATCCCGAATTAACGGTCTCAGCCCGCGCTTTCAGGCGCTGGGCACTCCGACAAGAAAAATCCCCCTCGTGAGAGGGGCGAATGGTTGTAAATTACTCGTTAACGGTGAAGAACTCAAGCAGGGCGCGCGACGTTCTCTTCGTTACTGATGTTTAAATCATTGTCCAGCACAAGGGCGATCAGCTTATCTTCCAGCGTGAATCGCTCTTCCAGCGCTTCACCGAGGTCAGATAGCGCCTGCTGAAACTCAAGATAATTATCGTGGTCGATAGCGTTCTCGAGCGCGGAATCATAGTAATCCATGATCTGCTGGGTGTTGGCTTCCAGAAGTGGATAGAGCTTGCTGGCCGCTAAATACGGCGTTGTCCCTTCCATTTCGCGGATAATGCGTTCATAAATATTGAAATGGCCGTCGGACAGATAGTCGACTAGGCCCTGACAAAAATCATCCAGCGCTTTTTCATTCAGTCGCATAAACGATTCTTTGCCAGGCTTAATACCGACCAGATTGTAATAAGCCACGAGTAGATGCTTGCGCACATGTAGCCAGCGATCCACCAGTTTGTTACTTCCTCTAACGCGCTCAGTCAGGCTTTGCAGCTGGTTTAACATGGTCGACTCCGCAAAATGTAGGATTGAATCTGCTTATCCAGAATGTAACCACAATGCTAACAACATGTCAGTGAAGCGAAGGTAGTGCAATAGATATGGATCGTATTATTGAAAAATCAGATCTTGGTTGGTGGATCGTCAGTCACGAACAAAAATTATGGCTTCCTGCCGGAGAAATTCCCTACGGTGCAGCTGAGGCGTTCGATCTTGTTGGCCAGCCAGCGCTACAGATCGGCGAGTGGCAGGGTGAGCCGGTGTGGTTGATCCAACAGCCCCGCCGGCAGGATATGGGATCGGTGCGCCAGGTGCTGGATCTGGACGTGGGGCTGTTCCAGCTGGCGGGGCGGGGCGTGCAGCTGGCTGAGTTTTACCGCTCGCATAAATACTGCGGCTACTGCGGCCATACCATGCGCCCGAGCAAAACCGAGTGGGCGATGCTCTGCAGCCACTGCCGCGAACGCTACTATCCGCAGATCGCGCCGTGCATTATCGTCGCTATCCGCCGGGAGGATTCCATCCTGCTGGCGCAGCATACCCGCCATCGCAACGGCATTCACACCGTGCTGGCCGGCTTCGTCGAGGTGGGCGAAACGCTGGAGCAGGCGGTGACGCGCGAGGTGATGGAGGAGAGTGGGATCAAAGTGAAGAACCTGCGCTACGTTACCTCCCAGCCGTGGCCATTCCCGCAGTCGCTGATGACGGCATTTATGGCCGAATACGACAGCGGCGAGATCGTTATCGACCAGAAAGAGCTGCTGGACGCGAACTGGTATCGCTACGACGATTTACCGCTGTTACCTCCGCCGGGCACCGTGGCGCGTCGGCTGATAGAAGATACCGTGGCAATGTGTCGGGCCGAGTATGAGTAGTGTTACACTGAGGCCATGACGCTTAAGGAACTGCAAAAATGACCGAACTGAAGAACGATCGTTATCTGCGTGCGCTGCTGCGCCAGCCCGTTGATGTCACCCCGGTGTGGATGATGCGCCAGGCGGGACGCTATCTGCCAGAGTACAAAGCCACGCGCGCGCAGGCGGGCGATTTTATGTCGCTGTGCAAAAACGCCGAGCTGGCCTGTGAAGTGACGCTCCAGCCGCTGCGCCGCTTCCCGCTGGATGCGGCGATCCTCTTCTCGGATATTCTGACCATTCCGGATGCAATGGGCCTTGGCCTGTACTTCGAAACCGGTGAAGGCCCGCGTTTCACCTCCCCAATCAAAAGCAAAGCCGACGTGGATAAGCTGCCAATCCCCGATCCGGAAGGCGAGCTGGGCTACGTGATGAACGCCGTACGCACCATTCGCCGCGAGCTGAAAGGTGAAGTGCCGCTGATTGGCTTCTCCGGCAGCCCGTGGACGCTGGCGACCTATATGGTTGAAGGAGGCAGCAGCAAAGCCTTCACCCTGATTAAAAAGATGATGTACGCCGAGCCGCTGGCCCTGCATGCGCTGCTCGACAAGCTGGCGAATAGCGTCACCCTCTACCTGAACGCGCAGATTAAGGCGGGTGCGCAGTCGGTGATGATTTTCGATACCTGGGGCGGCGTACTGACAGGGCGCGATTATCAGCAGTTCTCCCTGTACTACATGCACAAAATCGTCGACGGCCTGCTGCGTGAAAACGAAGGCCGCCGCGTGCCGGTGACGCTGTTCACCAAAGGTGGCGGCCAGTGGCTGGAAGCGATGGCGGCAACCGGCTGCGACGCGCTGGGTCTCGACTGGACCACCGATATCGCCGATGCGCGCCGCCGCGTGGGCGACAAAGTGGCGCTGCAGGGCAATATGGACCCGTCCATGCTCTATGCGCCGCCAGCCCGCATTGAAGAAGAAGTGTCGACTATACTGTCTGGTTTCGGCCAGGGTGAAGGCCACGTCTTTAACCTCGGCCACGGCATTCATCAGGATGTACCGCCAGAACACGCAGGCGTATTTGTGGAGGCGGTGCATCGGCTTTCTGCCCAGTATCACAAGTAAGGAGTGATTATGGATCTCGCGTCGCTACGCGCTCAGCAAATCGAACTGGCCTCATCGGTGATCCGCGAGGATCGTCTGGATAAAGATCCTCCGCAGTACATTGGCGGAGCAGACGTCGGATTCGAGCAGGGTGGGGAAGTGACGCGAGCGGCGATGGTGGTACTGAAATACCCTTCGCTTGAGCTGGTGGAGTACAAGGTAGCGCGTATCGCGACCACCATGCCGTACATTCCGGGCTTTCTCTCCTTCCGCGAATATCCCGCGCTGCTGGCAGCGTGGGAGCAACTCTCGCAAAAACCTGACCTGCTGTTTGTCGATGGACACGGTATCTCACACCCGCGCCGTTTAGGCGTTGCCAGCCACTTTGGGCTGCTGGTGGATGTGCCGACCATTGGCGTCGCCAAGAAACGCCTGTGCGGCGCGTTTGAACCTCTTTCTGCCGAGCCGGGCGCGCTGGCGCCGCTTATCCATAAAGGCGAGCAGCTGGCGTGGGTCTGGCGCAGCAAGGCGCGCTGTAACCCGCTCTTTATCGCCACGGGGCACCGGGTGAGCATGGACAGCGCCCTGGCGTGGGTGCAGCGCTGCATGAAGGGCTACCGCTTGCCGGAGCCGACGCGCTGGGCAGACGCCGTGGCCTCTTCGCGTCCGGCTTTTGTTCGTTGGCAGGAAATTCAGCGATGATTCAGGTAAACTGCGCCTAATTTTCGATTCGAGAGATCATCATGCTACAAAACCCGATTCACCTGCGCCTTGAGAAACTTGAAAGCTGGCAGCACGTGACGTTTATGGCTTGCCTGTGCGAGCGCATGTATCCCAACTATGCCGCGTTCTGTAAGGAGACGGGCTTTGGTGATGGCCATATCTACCGCCGCATTCTGGATCTGATCTGGGAAACGCTGACGGTGAAAGACGCGAAGGTGAACTTCGACTCCCAGCTGGAAAAGCTGGAAGAGGCGATTCCGGCTGCGGATGATTTTGACCTGTACGGTGTCTATCCGGCGATTGATGCCTGCGTGGCGTTAAGCGAACTGCTCCACTCCCGCCTGAGCGGTGAAACGCTGGAGCACGCTATTGAAGTCAGTAAGGCATCTATTACGACCGTCGCGATGCTGGAAATGACCCAGGAAGGTCGCGAGATGACCGACGAAGAGCTTCGTGCGAACCCGGCGGTTGAGCAAGAATGGGACATTCAGTGGGAAATTTTCCGCCTGCTGGCAGAGTGTGAAGAACGCGATATTGAGCTGATAAAAGGGCTGCGCGCGGACTTACGAGAGGCTGGTGAGAGCAATATTGGTATAATTTTTAACCAATGAGACAAGAAAACTTGAGATAACGCCCGTTTTGTCGCTCCTCGACTCTTCCCTTTCGCCCCTTGTCTGGTCTACATTTGGGGGGCGAAAAAAAGTGGCTATCGGTGCGTGTATGCAGGAGAGTGCTTTTTTGGCATTTTCGTCGCACTCGATGCTTAGCAAGCGATAAACACATTGAAAGGATAACTTATGAACAAGACTCAACTGATTGATGTAATTGCGGACAAGGCTGATCTGTCTAAAGTGCAGGCTAAAGCTGCTCTGGAATCTACCCTGGCTGCTATTACTGAGTCTCTGAAAGAAGGTGATGCTGTACAACTGGTTGGTTTCGGTACCTTCAAAGTGAACCACCGCGCTGAGCGTACTGGCCGCAACCCGCAGACCGGTAAAGAAATCAAAATCGCCGCAGCTAACGTGCCGGCATTTGTTTCTGGTAAAGCACTGAAAGACGCTGTTAAGTAAGACGCGTGGCAGTGAACAGTTTTAGCGAAGGGGCGGCAACGCCCCTTTTGTCTTTCTGGCGTGGAACGCTCGCGCTGGCAGGCATGCTGCTGCTGTCAGCCTGCAGCCACGACACCTCCCTGCCACCGTTTACCGCCAGCGGCTACGCGGACAACCAGGGCGCGGTCAGGATCTGGCGCAAAGATTCCGGCGATGAAGTGCATCTGCTTTCTGCCTTCAGCCCGTGGCATAACGGCAATACGTCGACGGCGGAATACCGCTGGCAGGGAGATGACCTGTCGCTGATTGAACTGAACGTCTACAGCAAGACCCCCGAACACGTGAAAGTGCGTTTTGACGACCATGGCGAGCTGAGCTTTATGCAGCGCGAAGTCAGCGGTCAAAAACAGCAGCTTTCCAGCGATCAAATCGCTCTTTACCGTTATCGTGCCGAACAAATCCGCCAGACCAGCGATTCGCTTCGTCTGGGACGCGTTGTGCTGCGTCAGGGGCGCTGGCATGCCGATGGGACGGTGACAACCTGCGAAGGACAGACGGTCAAGCCTGAGCTTGAATCCTGGGCAACCGAACACATTCAACGCCGTCAGCGTCATTCATCAATGGAAGTGAGTGTGGCGTGGCTGGAAGCGCCGGAAGGCTCTCAGCTGCTGCTGGTGGCGAACGAAGACTTCTGCACCTGGCAGCCGACGGAAAAAAGTTTTTGATTTAAATCCCCTCTCCCTTGAGGGAGAGGGTTTGGGTGAGGGTGTGAAATTACTCTCCCTGCTCACGCGCAATCGCGCGATAACCGATATCCTGACGGCTAAAGCTGCCGTTCCAGTGAATATCTGCCATCAGCGCGTAGGCGCGTTTCTGCGCTTCTGCCACGGTATGGCCCAGCGCGGTTGCGCACAGCACGCGTCCGCCGTTGGTGAGGACGCGATCGTCTTCAGCCAGCTTCGTACCCGCATGGAACACCTTCGCACCGTCAATCTCTTCCAGCGGCAGGCCGTGGATTTCATCTCCGGTGTTGTAATTGCCCGGATAACCACCTGCAGCAATCACCACGCCCAGAGACGCACGCTCGTCCCACTCTGAGGTTTTCTCGTCGAGCTTGCCTTCGCAGGCTGCCAGACACAGTTCCACCAGATCGGATTTCATGCGCAGCATGATGGGCTGCGTTTCCGGATCGCCAAAGCGGCAGTTGAATTCGATGACCTTAGGGTTGCCCTGCTTGTCGATCATCAGACCCGCATAGAGGAAACCGGTGTAGGTGTTGCCTTCCGCCGCCATTCCCTTCACGGTCGGCCAAATGACGCGATCCATGGTGCGCTGGTGGACTTCGTCAGTCACTACCGGAGCGGGGGAGTAAGCGCCCATTCCGCCAGTGTTCGGGCCGGTATCGCCATCGCCCACACGCTTGTGGTCCTGGCTGGTGGCCATCGGCAGAACGTGCTCGCCGTCGACCATCACGATAAAGCTGGCCTCTTCACCGTCGAGGAACTCTTCGATCACGATGCGGTGGCCCGCATCGCCAAAGGCGTTGCCGGCCAGCATATCCTGGACCGCGGCTTCTGCTTCTTCGAGGGTCATCGCCACGATCACGCCTTTACCTGCGGCCAGACCGTCGGCCTTGATGACAATCGGCGCGCCTTTTTCACGCAGGTAGGCCAGGGCTGGCTCCACTTCGGTGAAGTTCTGATATTCCGCCGTCGGGATGTTATGACGCGCGAGGAAATCTTTGGTGAAGGCTTTGGAGCCTTCCAGCTGCGCGGCGCCTTCCGTAGGCCCGAAGATTGTCAGACCCGCCGCGCGGAACGCATCCACCACGCCAATCACCAGCGGCGCTTCCGGGCCCACAATCGTCAGATCGATTTTCTCGCTCTGGGCAAAGCTCAGCAGCGCAGGAATATCGGTTACGCCAATAGCCACGTTCTGCAGCGCGGGTTCCAGCGCGGTACCGGCGTTGCCCGGTGCTACGAAGACTGTTTTCACTAGCGGAGACTGCGCCGCTTTCCACGCCAGAGCGTGCTCGCGTCCGCCGTTACCAATCACTAATACTTTCATTTTCTGCTCCGGGAATTAATGGCGGAAGTGGCGCATGTCGGTGAAGATCATTGCGATGCCGTGTTCGTCGGCAGCGGCAATCACTTCGTCGTCGCGAATTGACCCGCCAGGCTGGATCACACAGGTGATGCCCACTGCAGCAGCTGCGTCGATACCGTCACGGAACGGGAAGAAGGCGTCAGAAGCCATGGCGGAGCCTTTTACTTCCAGACCTTCATCGCCTGCTTTAATACCCGCGATTTTCGCGGAGTAGACGCGGCTCATCTGGCCTGCGCCTATCCCGATGGTCATGTTCTCTTTGGCGTAGACGATGGCGTTGGATTTAACGAACTTCGCGACCTTCCAGCAGAACAGCGCATCACGCAGTTCCTGTTCGCTCGGCTGGCGTTTGGTTACCACGCGCAGGTCGGCCTCTGTCACCATACCCAGATCGCGGTCCTGAACCAGCAGACCGCCGTTCACGCGCTTGAAGTCCAGGCCTGGTACGCGTTTTGCCCACTGGCCGCAGACCAGCACGCGGACGTTCTGTTTTGCCGCGGTGATTTTCAGCGCTTCTTCAGATGCGGATGGCGCGATGATCACTTCAACGAACTGGCGGGAGATGATGGCCTGTGCGGTTTCAGCATCCAGCTCGCGGTTGAAGGCGATAATGCCGCCGAACGCAGAGGTTGGGTCGGTTTTGTATGCGCGATCGTAGGCATCCAGAATAGAGGTGCTCACGGCAACGCCGCATGGGTTGGCGTGCTTAACGATGACGCAGGCCGGCTCGTTGAACTCTTTCACGCATTCCAGCGCGGCGTCGGTGTCGGCAATGTTGTTATAGGAGAGGGCTTTGCCCTGAACCTGCTGAGCGGTCGCAACAGAGGCTTCTTTTACCTCTTCTTCTATATAGAAGGCAGCCTGCTGGTGGCTGTTCTCGCCGTAACGCATGTCCTGCTTCTTAATGAAGTTCAGGTTCAGGGTGCGCGGGAAGCGGCCGGAAGGATCTTTGCTTTCACCGTGGTAAGCCGGCACCAGGCTACCGAAGTAGTTGGCAATCATGCTGTCGTACGCCGCGGTGTGCTCGAAGGCTTTGATGGCGAGGTCGAAACGCGTTTCCAGAGTCAGTGACCCTTCGTTGGCGTCCATCTCGTTAATAATGGTGTTGTAATCGCTGCTCTTCACCACGATAGCCACATCTTTATGGTTCTTGGCTGCTGAGCGCACCATAGTTGGGCCGCCGATATCAATATTCTCTACGGCATCTTCCAGAGAACAGCCTTCGCGGGCTACGGTCTGGGCAAACGGGTAGAGGTTAACGACAACCATGTCGATTGGCGCGATGTCATGCTGTTCCATAATGGCGTCGTCCTGACCGCGACGGCCAAGGATACCGCCGTGCACTTTCGGATGCAGGGTTTTGACGCGTCCATCCATCATTTCCGGGAAACCGGTGTAATCGGACACTTCGGTTACCGGCAGACCTTTATCTGCTAACAGGCGAGCGGTACCGCCTGTAGAAAGCAGCTCCACACCGCGTGCGGAAAGTGCCTGAGCGAATTCGACGATACCGGCTTTATCAGAAACACTGAGCAGAGCGCGGCGGACTGGACGACGTTGTTGCATGGTAAATCCCCTGGATTTCACGATTACAGAGAGCGTTAGATGAATTTTCCTGCGAAAAACTCATCTAACACACCTGACGGGGCATCCTTATTAAGCGCGAGCATTTTAACGAAAACGTTTGCGCAACGCTCGCACATTTTCACTTTTTCGTATCATTGTGGATAAGTCTGTGTGTAAAAAGGTATAAGGCGGGGTTTTGCTGTGGAATGCAGCAGTCAGTCATTTTTCTGTCATTTAGCGGTTGCGGCCTGCCGAGAACTCCCTATAATGCGCCTCCATCGACACGGCGGATGTGAATCACTTCACACAACAGCCGGTTCGGTTGAAGAGAAAAAATCCTGAAATAACGGGTTGACTCTGAAAGAGGAAAGCGTAATATACGCCACCTCGCAACGGTGAGCGAAAGCCGCGTTGCACTGCTCTTTAACAATTTATCAGACAATCTGTGTGGGCACTCAAAGTGACATGGATTCTTAACGTCCTCGGACGAAAAATGAATACCAAGTCTCTGAGTGAACATACGTAATTCATTACGAAGTTTA
>NZ_JANLIZ010000026.1:0-32014 GCF_024702055.1 Enterobacter sp. HG048 | reverse complement strand
GCCTGACGCTGACCGCCGCTGAACTTACAAACAGCGGGCTGATGGCCGGTACCGACGCGCAGTTCAGCAGCGCGTCGGTGACCAACGGCGGCACGCTGCAGGGAACGCACTCCCTGACGGCGACCGGGGCACAGCTCAGCAACCAGCAGGCGGGCATGCTGCTCTCCGGTGGCGCGCTCGGCCTGCACCACACCACGTTAAACAACGCCGGGCTGCTGCAGGGTAACACCCTGAACCTGGCCACCGGCGAGTGGATGAACACCGGCAACGCGCTGGGGGAAGCGGGCGTGACGGCGGCGGTGACCGGCGCGCTGACCAACAGCGGTAAGGTGCTCAGCCAGCAGGCGCTGGACGTTCAGGCCGGCAATACCGATAACCGGGGCCAGCTGCTGGCGAAAGTGCTGACCCTGCGGGGCGACCTGCAGAACAGCGGCCTGCTTCAGGGCAGCAGCACGCTGGCCTGGTCCGGCAACACCTTCACGAACCAGACTCAGGGGCAGGTGACGGGCGGCGGGACCCTGACGCTCAGCGGACAAACGCTGAGCAACGCGGGCAGCCTGCAGGGGCGCAGCGCGACGCTTGATGCCGGGAGCCTGAATAACCAGGGCAGCGTTCAGGCGCTGGACGCCCTGACGCTTGCCGCGACCGGCAGGCTGGACAACACGGGCGCTCTGCTCAGTCAGAACCTGTTCACGCTGACGGCGGCGCAGCTGTTTAACGACGGCCGGCTGGCCGGGAAAGCGCTGGCGGTGAACGCCACGCAGCTGACCAACACCGGCATGCTGCAGGGCAACGACACGCTGGCGCTGACCACCCGCGCGCTGAGCAACGGCGCCACCGGGCAGCTGATTAGCGGCAGTTCTCTGGACCTGTCCCTCGACACGCTCGATAACGCCGGCCTGCTGCTGGTGAACGGCGGGTTCACCCTGCGGGGCAGCGACCTGACGAACCGGGGCGATATTCAGGCGCTGGACCTGGATTTGGGCCTGGGCAATGCCCTGACCAGTACCGGGAACATCGTGGCCACCGGCGATGCCGCGCTTCACGCGACGACGCTGACCAGCAGCGGCACGGTGGCGGGCAGAACGCTGACCGCAGGCGCGACGGAGCTGCGCAACAGCGGCCTGATGCAGGGCAGCAGCGCGGTTAACGCCGCCGTTGACCGCTTTATCAACGAACTGAACGGTAAATGGCTCTCCGGCGGCGGCTTCACGCTGACGGGCGGAGAGCTGAGGAACGCCGGTACGCTGCAGGGGGCGACGCTGGACATGACCGGCACCACCCTCACCAACAGCGGCACGGTGAACGGGCAGACGGGGCTCAGCGGCACGCTCGGCGGGGCGTTAACCAATACCGGGCTGCTGCAGAGCGGCGGCGCGACCGCCTTCACCGCGGACACCCTGGCGAACCCGGGGCGCATCACCGGCGGCACGCTGTCCCTCACTGCCCGCGAGATGAACAACGGCGGGCTGATGCAGGGAGCGAACGGCCTGGCGCTCACCGGGACCACGCTGACCACGGGTGCGGCCTCGCGCACCCTCTCCGGCGGTATGCTGACGCTGGATGCAGGCCAGCTGGCCACCCAGGGCACGCTGCAGGGGAACGGCGCGGACATCCGCGCCAGCGACTGGACGCACGGCGGGTCCCTGCTCAGCCAGGGAACGCTGACGGCCACGACCGGCGGCACGCTGACCTCAGCCGGCTCGCTGATGAGCCAGGGGCGTGCGGATATCACCGCGCAGACGCTGGATAACCGCGGGCAGCTCCTCAGCGAGAGCGATATGACGCTCGGCGGCAGCACGCTTAAAAACAGCGGCACCGTGCAGGGGAACACCCTCGCGCTGCGCCAGGACAGCATTAACAACCAGGGCACCCTGACCGGCCTGCAGAGCCTGACCGTTCAGGGGCAGCAGCGGCTGATGGCGCGTATGGCGATGGCCGCGCCGCAGCAGGAACTCATTAACGGCGCAGGCGGTAAGCTGCTTACTCAGGGCACCCTGACGATTGCGTCCGGCGCGGTGACCAACGCCGGCAGCTGGCAGGCGCAGAACATCCTGCTCAACGCCCGCTCGCTCAGCAACAGCGGCGCGGTGCAGAGCGCCGACGGGCTGCAGATGACGCTGGCCGATACGCTCACCGGAACCACGGGCAGTAAGATTACCGCGCTGGGCAGCGCCACGCTGCAGGCCGCGACGCTGGCGAACCAGGGGCAGTGGGCGGCGAAAAACCTGACGCTGACCGGCGGCACGCTCAGCAACAGCGGCGCCATCAGCGGGGTGAATGGCCTGACCCTCAGCCAGACCGGCGCGGTCAGCCAGCAGTCGACCGGCACCCTGCTCTCCGGCGGGGCGCTGAACGTCACGGCGGCCTCCGTCACCAGCGACGGCAAAATGCAGGGGAGCACGCTTGGCATCACCACCGGGGCGCTCACCAACGGCGGACGCCTGCAGGGCGATAACGGCGCGACGCTGGCCCTCAGCGGCACGCTGACCAACAGCAGCGGGGGCGAAATCGTCAGCCGCGATGGCCTGACGCTGACCACGCCCGCGCTGTTTAACTACGGCCTGATTCAGGGCGGCGGCGAGACGCGCGTGACCGCCTCCTCGCAGGCGCGTAACGACGGCAGGCTGCTCTCCGGCGCGCGCCTGACGCTCGGCACGCCGCAGTTCACCGGTACCGGCTGGCTGCAGGCCACCGACCTGATACTCAATGCGGCAAACGCCACCAACGGCGGCACGTGGGTGGCCGACCGGGCCACGCTGACCGGCACCACCTTTGCCAGCCAGGGCACCACCCAGGCGGGACAGCTGACGGTTAACTACGGCCAGCTGAACAACAGCGGCACGCTGCTCGGCAACGCGCAGCTGAACATTAATGCCGACCAGGTGACCCAGAGCGCGGGCGGTAAGCTGCTGAGCGGCGGCAACCTGTGGCTGCAGAGCCGGGGGCTGGACCTTACCGGCCAGCTGGTCTCCCTGGGGGACTTAACGCTGCAGCTGACGAACGCGTTTACCAGCCGGACCGCCGTGGCGGCAGGCCGAACCCTGACCATCAGCAGCGGCGGCGACATCGATAACCGCAGCGTGCTGCAGGGGCAGGCGGTTAACCTCAGCGCGGGCGGGCAGCTCAGCAACAACGGACAAATCACCACCGGCGGCGGCACGAGTACGCTCTCCGGCAGCAGCGTGGCGCTGAACGCCGCGGGCTCGGTGCAGGGCGGGGGCGACATTACCGTTGCCAGCCGGAGCAATATTACCGTCGACGGCTTCACCGGCACGCGCGGCTCGCTGACCCTCAGCGCACCGGGCGCCATCGTCAACACCGCGCTGCTGTACGCGGCGAATAACCTGGCGCTGTTTGCCGACAGCATCACCAACCGGCGCGGCGACATCATGGCGGGGAACAACCTGTGGATGCAGCGGGATGCGGCGGGGAATGCCAACAGCCAGGTGGTGAACACGTCGGGGAATATTGAGACGCAGAATGGCGATATTGCGATCAGAACGGGGCATTTGCTGAACCAAAGGGATGGTCTGGTGGTGCTTAACAGCAAAACCGAAAACCTGATGGAGCAGGTCAAGTGGTTGAAGGACGGCTATGCGGATATCCCTCTTTCTGAGCTGATCGCGGGAACCGATTATGGCTATATCGTCATGGAATCCTGCAGCGGCGGTGGCAGTCCAGGGCACGGAGCTGGTCCTACATGCAGGGATATAGCTACTCCGATGCCGATGAAAAACAGTCCGGCGAAAGAGATTGCGATTTTACGAACGACACAAACTGTGTCCGCAAATGGTGGAGCGGGACGGATTAGTTCAGCCCAGGGGATGGTCATTCAGGCGGGACAACTGGAAAATAATGCCAGTACACTGCTTGCCGCGAAAGATATGTTCCTTTCTGGTACGACTTTGCAAAATCAGTCATGGACTGATGGTACGGTGACGCGTTACAGGACATATGTTGCCGACCGTGAGCAATATAATCGTAAAGCAAATCCCTCCGCGTCGGTAGACGCAGATGTTTATAAGAAGACCCCCATTCACTATGTTGCACAGGGTGATGATCGGGACGAAGGATCCGGAGGAACAGTATATCGTTCTGTCATCCAGGCGGGCGGTAACGTTACCGCAAACTTCACCAGCAACATCAGCAACACTAATACCACCGCCAATGCAGGCGGCGTCAGCAACGTCATCTCCACCCCGTCGCTGAACACCCTCAGCAACCAGAGCGTCGGCAGCGGCGTGCAAAAACAGGGGCTGAACACGACCGGCACCGTGGCGGTGAATTCGCCGCAGTGGAACGACCAGCTCCAGGGTGCGCTGCAGCAGCTTAACGGCGGCGGTGCGCTGGAAAACGGCGGCGCGTCCGGCACGCCTCTCAGCAACATTGGCACCAGGCAGAAAGGCAACGCGAACCTCGGCCAGCTGGGCGCGCTGGCGAACGCCGGAGTCACCACCGCCGATCTCCGAACCGCTCAGGGCGGAGCCGTCGGGCATTACCAGGGACAGCGCGTCGATACCAGCGCTTACCCGCTGCCGTCGGGCAACAACGGCTATTTCGTCTTTTCCGATAACCCGAAAAGCCCGTACCTGATCGGCATCAACCCAAAACTGAACGGTCTCGGACAGCTTGATCCCGCCCTGTTTGCCGACCTGAACGCGATGCTCGGGATCAAACCGTCGTCCACGGCGCCGCAGGAGACGCGGCTGGCGTTTACCGACGAGAAGCAGTTCCTCGGCTCGTCCTATATGCTGGGGCGCCTCAACCTGAACCCGGATTACGATTACCGCTTCCTCGGCGATGCGGCGTTCGATACCCGCTATGTCTCCAACGTGGTGCTCAACCAGACCGGTAACCGCTACCTGAACGGCATCGGCTCTGATCTGGATCAGATGCGCTATCTGATGGACAACGCCGCGGCGGCGCAGCAGTCGCTGGGCCTGCAGTTTGGCGTCTCGCTGACCGCCGATCAGATTGCCGCACTCGATCACAGCCTGCTGTGGTGGGAGAAAGCCACCGTCAACGGCGAAACGGTGATGGTGCCGAAACTCTACCTGTCGCCGAAGGACGTCACCGTCAATAACGGCAGCGTAATTGCGGGCAACAACGTCACCCTGAAGGGCGGCGACATCACCAACAGCGGCAGCACGCTGCTGGCGAAAAACAGCCTGACGCTCGACAGCCAGAACAGCATCAGCAACCTCAGCAACGGCCTGATGAAGGCGGGCGGCGACCTGAACCTGAGCGCCATCGGCGATATCAATAACATCAGCTCCACCATCAGCGGCAAAACGGTCGCGCTGGAGAGCCTGGACGGCAGCATCAACAACCTGACCCAGGTTGAGCAGATTGATATCAACGCCGGCGGGAAGTACGGCAACATCGGCCTGAAGGACACGATTCTTGGCAACACGGCGTCCATTACCGCACAGGATAGCCTGTCGCTTGAGGCGGGTAAAAACATCACCGTAACCGGGGCGAACCTGGCCTCCGGCGGCGATATGCTGCTGAACGCGTGGGGCGACATTGCCGTCAACGCGAATCAGATCAACGACGCATTCAGCTCCAGCCGTGCGAAAACCAGCCGTTCCTCAGTCACGTATCAGGGCAGTAACGTCAGTGCGGGCGGCAACCTGCTGGTGAATGCCGGGCACAACCTTGACGTGACCGCCAGCGACCTGAAGGCGGGCGGCAGCGCGGGGCTGAGCGCGGGCAACGACCTGAACCTGAACGCGGAGCAAACAAGCGAAAGCAGCCGGAAAGGGAAAAGCGAGTCCCACAGCACCGGGCTCGACCGCACCACGATTTCTGCAGGCGATAACCTGGTCCTGAAGGCCGGGCAGGATATCAACGCTCAGGCCGCCGCGCTGGCGGCGGAGAAAAGCGTCGGGCTGCAGGCGGGTCGCGACGTGAATCTGGCTGCGGAAGAGACCACGCAGGGCGACAGCTACAGGTCAGGCAAGAAAACCGTTATTAACGAATCGGTGCGTCAGCAGGGAACGGAGATCGCCAGCGGGGCGAATACCCAAATCCTCGCCGGACGCGATGTCACCACCGAAGCCGCGCAGGTGACGGCGAAGGGCGATATCGGCGTGGCGGCAGGCCGCGACGTCGATCTCAATACCGCAACCGAAAGCGATTATCACTACAAAGAGCAGACCAAAACCAAGAAAGGTTTTCTGAGCAAGAAAACCACCCACACCATCGAGGAGAACAGCGCGACGCGTGAATCCGGCTCATTGCTGAGCGGCGATAACGTGCAGGTGGTGGCGGGCAATAACCTGCTGGTGAACGGTTCCGCCGTGGCGGGCGATGGCGACGTGCAGCTTAAGGCGGGCAACAACGTCGATATCGTGGCGGCCACGAACAGCGATACCTCCTGGCGCTTCAAAGAAGAGAAAAAATCCGGCCTGATGGGCTCGGGCGGGATTGGTTTCACCATCGGCAGCAGCAAAAGCACGCACGATCTCCGTGAGAAGGGCACCACCCAGAGCCAGAGCTTCAGTACGGTGGGTTCGACGGGGGGTAACGTCGCGATTTCTGCCGGAAACCAGGCCCACGTCGGCGGCGCGGATCTTATCGCCGGGAAGGATTTAAGCCTCAGCGGCGACAGCGTCATCATCGAGCCGGGGCACGACAGGCGCACCCGGGATGAAACCTTCGAGCAGAAGAAAAGCGGGCTCACCGTGGCGCTCTCCGGCACCGTCGGTAGCGCTATTAACAATGCCGTGAGCGCGGCGCAGGAGACCAAAGAGCAAAGTGATGGCCGTCTGAAAGCCCTTCAGGCCACCAAAACGGTGCTGTCCGGCGTGCAGGCCGGGCAGGCAGCGGATATGGCGGCAACCACCGGCGACCCGAACGCAATGGGTGTGAGCCTCTCGCTGACGACCCAGAAGTCGAAATCACAGCAGCATGCTGAGAGTGATGCGGTGGCAGGCAGCACGCTGAACGCAGGCAACAATCTCTCCATCACCGCGAACGGCAAAAACAAAGGCGCGAACAGCGGCGACATCGTGATTGCGGGCAGCCAGCTTAAAGCCGGGGGCGATACCACGCTGGATGCACAGAACGACATTCTGCTGTCCGGCGCGGCGAATACCCAAAAAACCAGCGGCAAGAACAGCAGCAGCGGTGGCGGTATTGGGGTGAGCATCGGTGCCGGAGGTAGCGGTGCGGGTATCAGCGTGTTTGCCAACGTTAACGCCGCGCACGGCAAGGATAAAGGCAACGGTACCGACTGGACCGAAACCACAATCGACAGCGGTAAAAACGTCACCCTAAAAAGCGGGCACGACACCGTGCTTGATGGCGCCCAGGTTAACGGCAATAAAATCGTGGCAGATGTTGGTCACGACCTGCTGATGCGCAGCCAGCAGAACAACAGCGACTACGACAGCAAGCAGACCAGCGTTGCAGCGGGGGGCAGCTTCACCTTCGGCACCATGTCCGGTTCAGGCTATATCAACGCCAGCCAGGACAAGATGAAGAGCCGCTTTGATTCGGTGGCCGAACAGACCGGGCTGTATGCCGGGGACGGCGGCTTCGACATCACCGTGGGGCATCACACCCAGCTTGATGGCGCGGTTATCGCCTCCACCGCCACGCCGGACAAAAACAGCCTCGATACCGGGACGCTGGGCTTCAGCGATATCCACAACGAAGCGGACTTCAAAACCTCGCACTCCGGTATCAGCCTGAGCGGCGGCGGCAGCTTCGGGGATAAATTCCAGGGCAACCTGCCGGGCGGCATGATCTCCGCTGCGGGTAATAAAGGCCATAAGGAAGGCACCACGCAGGCTGCCGTGGCAGAGGGCTCCCTCACTATCCGCGACAAGGCAAACCAGAAGCAGGACGTGGCCGATCTCAGCCGCGACACCGAACATGCCAACGACAGCATCAGCCCAATCTTCGACAAGGAGAAAGAGCAGAACCGTCTGAACGCAGTTGGGATGATCAGCGACATTGGCAGCCAGGTGGCGGATATTGCCAGGACGCAGGGTGACCTGAACGGGCTGAAGGCGGCCCAGAAAGTATCCGGCGCAACACTCCCCGCAAATGCGACGGAAAAAGAGCGCCAGGATTATCTGGCGAAACTGCGTGCTACGCCGGAATATAAAAAGACGCAGGAAAAATATGGTACCGGCAGCGATATGCAGCGCGGCATCCAGGCAGCTACGGCAGCTCTTCAGGGACTGGCGGGCGGCAATATCGGAGGGGCGCTGGCGGGCGCGTCAGCACCGGAGCTGGCGTACATTATCGGTCACCGTGCAGGCATTAATGACGACACGGCGGCAAAAGCGATTGCCCATGCTATCCTCGGCGGCGTAACCGCAGCGCTTCAGGGCAACAGTGCCGCAGCGGGTGCTGTGGGGGCCGCATCCGGCGAACTGATTGCGACAGCAATCGCCAGACAGTTCTATCCGGACACAGACCCGTCGAAACTGACGGAAGAGCAGAAGCAGACCGTGAGTACGCTGGCATCTGTTTCAGCGGGCATAGCAGGCGGAATTGCCGGGGGAAATACGGCTGGTGCGGCGGCTGGAGCCAGTGCTGGGAAGAACAGTGTTGAGAATAATTTCCTCGGCGCTACATCTTCAGGCAAACTTGATAAAGCCATTGAAAAAATTAAGAACGGAGACAAGTCATTAGCGACAGCCAATGAACTCATCAAGCTGGAGAATGCCGATAAACGTAGCGATGCGTTAGTTTCTAAATTTAACAAAGATCCTTCACAGATGAATGACTCTGAACGGGCCGAACTAGCAGGATACCTGCGCGTTTATGCGGCGGAGATGGAGACCGAGTACGGTTCAGCTGTTTCGCAGGAATTAGTCAAAGGTCTGCTCTCCGGACAAGATTACATGAAACGTAATCCTGACTCTGAGGCAATGTCTAAGGCTCAGACAATCATGAATACCTGGGGCTACCATAAATCGAATGCCAGTATAGGCGATGCACCTGTTATGTTTGGCGGCAGCGTATTGGGTATTACTGTAAAAGGGATGATGGCGAATGCTGCAATTGGTGTTGGAGTTAACTCAGCTGCTCAGCTTGCAGGGAAAGATCCTTTTAGTTATGTGGATGCAATCATGGCGGGGGTGACAGCTGCAGCGACAACAGGAAAAGGTATTATCATCTCTACTCCTATTAATATGGGCGGCGCGGCAATCGGTAGTAGTATTAAGGGAGAGGATCCGACAAATTCTGTTATTGGAACCGGACTAGGTTCAGTAATTGGCGGCGGTGTCGGAAAGGCCATATCAGGGTCCATGGGGTCTGCTGTCAAAGAAGGAACATCAGATATTATTAGTAATGTTGGGGGTTCAATTACTAGCGAGGCTATTGGGAATGTTACAAAAGGAACGCTCGATGAAGCTGATAAAGCCACTAAAAAATAATCAGGGTGTCAATGTAAACACCCTCGTAATGCTAATAGTACGTTGTATAGCATGCGTTTTTTTTATAGCAATGATGGGCTGTCTTCTTGGCAGATTAATAGTGCTCTTTAAAACAAGTGTTTTATATTTCGATTGGGAGCAGGATGCTTTTTACTCCTTGAAAGTAGGCGCTTATGCGGGTACGTTGGCAGGGGTCGGTATATGGATAAAAGCCAAGTTACAAGAACGTAAAAAAAAAGAAGATAAATAAGATAATAACAATCTCATTCGGCAGAAAGGGATTATTGCTGAGAATACCTTACTCGACGTTAGTGAAGATGCTCAGGCTGCGCGGATACGCCAGCATGGCGTTGATATGGCGACCTGTTCAGATAATCCGAGTGGGGCCGCATGTCAGAAAGCAATGAATGAACGGGATGCCGTAGGATTGGCGCTTGCAACAGGTAGTGTAGCTCTCTTACCCGGTAGCGCTCAGGCCTTATGGGGATTAGGCGCAGGTGCTAATGCCGGTATCAACTATCTGTCTGATGGAACTATAGACCCAACAACAGCTATTATCGGTGGCTGGGTTAATGTGATCAGTGCCGGAAATGGTATTGCAGGAACGGTTGGCTGGAATGCGGCTGGAGGTGCATTAGGAAACTGGCTTGAAGGGAAAGACCCAATATCTGGTGCGGTAGTAAATGGTGCAGGTTCCCTTGTGGGTTATGGCGTTGGCAATGGCCTAAAATGGGGAGTTAACGCTGGCGCTAACTGGTGGAAAGGTGGTTGGGATCCCAAGTTTAACGCTGATCTGAGGCAGTTTACTGAAATAAAAGGAGATTATGGTCTTTCAAAAGAAATGAAACCAAGCAATGTCCCAAGCTCGATTGGTGACATTGGTGGTAGTATCTCGTCAGAAGTTGGAGGTAAGTATACAGAGTATAAAATGAAGCAAGTAGGAGATGGCAAATGAAATCACTAAAATATACTCTTACCTTAGTTTTTTTTATAGCATTTAGCATGGTTTCAATTTTTCTGACAGGGATCGTTTTATATGCATGTGGGGAGGTTTTTTTCTTAGCTTATAAAGGAATACCAATGTCTTTTTCATCGGGTATTGTTTTGTTTTTAGGTAAAATAAGTATATGGATTGGTATTTTTTCCGGTGTAATGTTATGGATCGCCAATTTGCTAAAAAAATGAACAAACGCGGTGAGTTGTAGCAGAAATGATGTGCTGGGTGAAAAGGACAAGAAGCTTCCAATAATAAATATCCGTGTGGCTGGTTGAAAACGGAAGCTCTGGATGAGAATGAATAATCACTTGGCGCTAATGAGGGAGGAGTTAAAGTTAACTTTAATATCTTTTCTAATGAAAATAAAAATAGAACAAGCAATTATCGGATATTAATGTGTATACAATTGCGCCCTAAGCAGGATTGAATAAAATTTTTACAGTATTTACTGAGCTATTGCTCTCCAAACTTAACGGCTCTATCAGTACCGAACTCATATCCTGGCCCTTCAAAAAGGATTAATTAAATGATTTATCTGCTATTAGGAATTGCGCTGTTCGCATTTTTCGTCGGAACGGTCGTTTTTTTCCGTTTTAGTAAAGCGACGGGAAGAAGCGTCCAGTCACCGTTTACCCCGATGTTTTTCTTTGACGCGCTCTTTTTTGGTCTGGGCAGTAAGCGAGACATGAACATCGCAGCATGTTCATTTATCGTCTTTTTAGTCAGTATCTGGGGATTAACTTATTTAAAATTAAGCGCACATTTTTGGGGCAGTCGCGAAAGTTATTTTGGTTTTGTGATCGCCGGAATTTTGTTTCTGATTATGCATTGTCGCTATTGTGCAAAAAATGTCGTTATAAAAAATGATGGCCTGGCCCCCATGAGAGAGTTGATTAATCTCCGGCGGTCCAGCCTCATCAGTCCTTTTTTATGGTTAAGCAGGGCCGGGTATCTGGGGTTCTTTATTGGCATGCTTCACTGAAGCGAGATGCGAAAAAACAGTCTCCGTGCCCCTGGAGACTACCCCAGCCTCTCCACCCGCGTCTCCCCCTCCACCATCGACAGCTGATACAGCGAGAACGACCTCTGCTTCTCAATCAACTGCGCCAGCTCCGGCGAGTGGCTGGTGAGCCAGATCTGCGAGTAGCGGCTGGCCTCGGCGATTAAGCTCGCCAGGGCGGGCAGCATCTGCGGGTGCAGGCTATTTTCCGGTTCGTTCAACGCGATAAACGCCGGTGGGCGCGGGCTGAGCAGCGCCACAGCCAGGCACAGAAAGCGCAGGGTGCCGTCGGAGAACTCTGCGGGTTCCAGCGGTCTGCTCAGCCCCTCGCGCTGCATCATCATGCGAAAACGCCCGCCGGTGTTGTCGCTGTAAAACACGCAGCCGGGGAAGGCCTGGTCGAGGATGCGCATCAGCAGCAGCTCGTCGCCGATCTCCACGATGGTCTGAAACGCCGCCGCCAGGTTGGCGCCGTCGCTGGCCAGCACCGGGGAGCGGAAACCGACCTGCGGGGCGCGCATCGCCGAGCCTATTGATACAGAAAACTCATGATAAAATCGCCAGTTACGCAGGGACTCGCGCATCTGCGACACTTCCGGGTAAAGGTGCGGTTCGCCGAGCTGCCCGAACACCGATTCGTTCTCGTATAGCGTGCCGCTGTGTGTCACTTTCTCGTGATGCACGTTGTTCAGGAACACCGCCTGATTCTTACGCTTCATCAGCTGTGACGAGGGCCGACGGTGCTGGCCGCTCAGCCAGATGGATTCCTCTTTGATCACCGGGTCAAGCTGAAACTGCGAGGGATAGGGCAGCTTCTCCACAAACCCGACCTGCAGCTCGTATTCGTAGGTCTCTGTTTCCACCGCGAGGTTCATCCGCCGCAGCTGGTCGCTGCGGGTTTTGCCTGCCCAGAACACCTTCAGAATGCCGCCCTCGTTCGCCAGCGCCTGGGAAAACTGCCCCTGCGCGGCGCTGTGCATCAGATGTATCGCCTTGTAGATATTCGATTTTCCGGTGCCGTTCGGCCCGAAGACGATATTAAGCTGCTCCAGCTCCAGCGACATCTCGCGGATGGAGCGGTAGTTTTGAATGTGCAGGGTGTTGATCACAGGCAAGCCCCTTTCGCAGAATAAGCCTGTATATAATCACAGTCTTTGAGGTTAAATGCAAAAAAAGAGACGACAGTGAGGATGTCGTCTAAACGGGGTACTGCTTTGGGCCTCTATGGGTCAATGGGGCCTTCGCATTTTTATGATCACTTGACTGCCAGACGCAGACCCAAATCATCAGGATAGGGATCAAAGTAGTTTTGCGTCATCAGATACCGGTCGGGGTATTCGGCCAGGTAGTGCTTCAGCAGCGTGATCGGGGCGAGAATAGGCAACTGTCCGTTGCGATAGTGCAGGATCACGTCGCGCAGCTCGCCGCGCTGGCGGGTGTTCAGCTGGTTACGGAAATACCCCTGAATATGCATCAGCACGTTGGTGTGATTCTTCCGCGAGGCGGGTTTTTTCAGGATGGTCATCAGCTTTTCCCGGTACGCTACGAAGAAGGCGTCCAGGTCTTCCCACTCGTGCAGCGAGGCAACGAACGGGCCGATTTCACGGTAGCCCGCCTGATGGTGCGCCAGCAGCTGAAGTTTGTAACGGCTGTGGAAGTCCAGCAGCGCGCGGCGCGTGAGTCCGTTTTTACGCAGCGTGTTTAGCTCGTGCAGGGCAAATACCCGCTCGATAAAGTTTTCCCGCAGCACCGGGTCGTGCAGCCGACCGTCTTCCTCGACGGGCAGCCACGGGTAGGTTTCAAGAAGGGCGGCGGTGAACAGCCCGACGCCCTCCTTGCGGCCCCGGTTGCCGTTTTCATCGTACAGCCGCACGCGTTCCAGGCCGCAGCTTGGGGATTTTGCACAGACGATAAATCCCGACAGATCGCCGATTTTTGGCAGATAGTCCGCCGTAAAGTCGGCCATTTTCTGCGTGAGGTCATCATGAGGCGGCTTGCTGAAACGGAGCTGCGTTTCGCCGCTTTCCGTCAGCGTCAGGCGTATGGCCGGGCGAGGCGTCGGGAGGCCGATGGCCATTTCCGGGCAGACGGGCCTGAAATTGACCCACTGGGCCAACTCATCCATGACGAAGCCCATACGCTTGTGTCCACCGTCAAAGCGAACGGCGGATCCGGTCAAACATCCGCTAATACCGAGCACAGGTTTCGTTGTCATGGTGTAGTCCTCCCGTTCATATAATTAAAACTTACACAACATGACTAATTTGTCCAAGTATTCGCGAAACTATTTTTTTTATTCCTTTAGAATCAATGCGTATTAACTGCCCTTGTAGGTCGAGTAACCGTACTGGCTCAGCAGCAGCGGGATGTGCAGCTTCTCGTTGGTACGGGTCACGGTAAACAGCACCGGGATCTCCGGGAAGAAGGTGTCCAGCTTTTTGCCGTGGAAGTACTCTGCGGTTTTGAAGGTCACTTTATACACGCCAGGCTGCATGTCCTGATCCTGCGGATAGAGCGATTTGATGCGTCCGTCGTGGTCGGTTTTGCCGCTGGCAATCGGAGCCCATTTGTCCTGCTGCTGCTTCTCCAGCGTAACGGTCACGTCTGATGGCGGCATCCCGGTTTGCTGGTCGAGAATGTGGACACTCAGCGTGCCGGCAGGGGCGCTAAAGGCAGCAGGGGCAAAGGCCATCGAGGCCAGGATCAGCAGAGGGGCAGTTTTTTTCATGGTGTTTTCCTGTTGAGTTATACGTCACAGGAAAACGTTAGCATCTGCGGCGCGGGAAAATATTCAACTTTTCGTGAAGATTCCCGCAGGAGAAAATTATCAGAGGATAATCACTTCAAGCGATACCTGCTGCTGCCACTGCTCCACCTGTTTTTTACGCCCGGCGGTGAGTTTGCCGCTGGTGACCAGAAGCCATTTGCGCTCCGGGAAAATTTCCGGTGCCAGCGCGTCAGGCGGAACAGGCAGGATGTCGATTCGGTGGCCCTGCCCGGTGCGCGTTAAGGCTTCGAGCCAGATCTCGCACGGGTCGTTCAGGTGCCAGCCGCTGAGCAGAATGTTATCGCCCGGCGCTTTTTTATCGCCTTCGAGGCAAAACGAGGTGTAGGCGATGATGATGCCGTCGAGGATCGCGCGCAGGGTCATGGCGGCGGCGACGTTGGCCGAGACCTGGCTGCGCAGCGGGCGCAGCACGTTCGCGACCAGCTCCGGCCTTGGGTACTCGCGTCCGGCGTCGTAAATCATCTGGCGCAGGGACTCGACCTTGCCGTCCTGCAGGCGTTGCAGCATGTTCTGCTGCAGGGTTTGCCAGTTGTTGGTCCGTCCCGGCGTTGGGCGTTCCAGCAGCGGTTTGACCTGACCGATCGGGACGCCTTTTTTTACCCAGTCGAGGATTTTGAGGGCCTGCTGGACATCCTCATCGCTGTACTGGCGGTGGCCGCCTTCCGTGCGCTGTGGCTTGAGTAAACCATAGCGACGCTGCCACGCCCGCAGGGTGGTGGCGGTGATGCCGCTGAGTCTGGCGAATTCGCCGATGGAGTAAGCCATGTCCGTGTCCAGAGTGGAGGAATACTCTCAATATACTACGAATTTTCCCGAACGGGATGAAGCGCCGAAACGGTGCACTACACTTAACATCCAACCGTGCAAATGAAAGGAATTCTCATGAAGCTATGGCCTGTTGTGACCGGTGTTGCCATTGCGCTGACGCTGGTCGCCTGTAAATCCCCTACGCCGCCGAAAGGCGTGCAACCTATCACCAACTTCGAAGCCAGCCGCTATCTCGGCAAATGGTACGAAGTCGCCCGTCTGGAAAACCGCTTTGAGCGCGGGCTGGAACAGGTAACCGCTACCTACGGCAAGCGCAGCGACGGCGGCATTAGCGTGCTCAACCGGGGCTACGATCCGGTGAAGAACAAGTGGAACGAGAGCGAAGGCAAAGCGTACTTCACCGGCGAGCCAACCACGGCCGCGCTGAAGGTCTCCTTCTTCGGCCCGTTCTACGGCGGCTATAACGTGATCAGGCTGGACGATAAGTACCAGTACGCGCTGGTCAGCGGCCCGAACCGCGACTACCTGTGGATCCTGTCGCGCACGCCAACCATTCCGGATGCGGTGAAGCAGGATTACCTGAACACCGCGCGCAGCCTGGGCTTCCGGGTTGACCAGCTGGTGTGGGTGAAGCAATAGCCCCTACTGGTAGGAAAACGTAATGCTGGCCAGCGCGTTGGCCGAGCCGGGGACCAGTTCGCCGGTCCGGATGTACTGCGCCTGGAACGGTAACGTGAGCGTCTGCGCCGCCGTGGTGCTCTGGATAAAGAACTGTCCGGTCGCACCTGCGGCCGAGCTGTCCGGCCCCATCGTCAGCGGCCCGCTGCCGTTGTAGAAAAACTGCACCCCAACGCCGGACGCCGTTGAGTCTCCGGTCAGCGTCACCACCGACGAGGTGTTCGACGGCGTGGTCTGATCGGTCATCACGGCGTGAACCGCCACGTTCGCGTCGCAGGTCAGGCCGACGGTAAACGTTCCCGATGGCGACGTGCTTCCCACCGTGGGCAGAGTGCGAATATCAATGGTGCCCAGCGCCACGCTGGCGTTTTTGCTACCGACCGTACACCCGCTGGCGGTCACCGTGATGGTGGTCGGGCTGATAATCACCTGCGCCGTTTTCGTTTCGTTGTTATAGGCGGTGAGCACCGCGGCGTTGATGGTCGGGATGTTATAGACGCCGGATTTCAGGGCGGCACCGGTTTTAATAAAGGTGACCTTTGCAGACCAGCCCAGATCCTGTGCAAACCCACTGGTGCCCTCTGCCGGGTAGCTTTGCGTGATACCGGTTTGCAGGGGAATATATTTTGTACTCTTAAAATCCTTCAGCCCGATGATATACCCCACGCCCGGTACGCCGGTCTCAAAAATGGTGTAGTTTACGCCGTCGACGGTGACCGTCGAACCGCTTGAGATGGCGCTGCTGCTGGGCTGCAGCGTGCCTTTGCTGCAGGTAAAAATAAGCCCGCACCAGAACACCTGCTGCACGCTGGCGGTGGCGCTCCAGGTCGATCCGATAATGCTGCCCGGCACCACGGAATCCGCTGGCCCGCTGTAGGTCATCGGCTGAGGGGAGAGCGTAATGTCCGATTTCCAGTCCAGCGCCTGCACGCTGGCGCAGAAAAGTAATCCGCCGAGAAGAAACGCTAATCGCATCATAGATACTCCGTTGTCCAGGTGGCGAGGGCTGACACATCACCGGCGCTCACCGGCGTAGCGGTGGCAACCAGCTGCGCGTAGAAGGTCATCTGTACGCTGTCATCCCCCGCCGTTCCGTACGCGGCGGTCTTTGTATTCAGGGGAATGAGTACGCTCTCTTTATCGAGGATCTGCACCGCCACGCCGGTAGCGCCACCGTCGGCAATTTTCAGCAGCTGCGGGTTGGTATCATCCGGCGTACCGCTGAAGCGAATTTTTACGCCAGCAAAGGTTGGCCCGCACGCTTCAAGCCTGAGCGTGAAGGGCGTTTTGATATTGCTCACGGCCCCGGCACGGCTGAACTGTTTAATACCAATGGTGCCCAGCGGCACGTTTTGCTCCCCGGAGTCCTGCGCCACCACGCAGGTGTTGCCGATCAAATTGCCGGTGACGGAGACCAGCACGTCGTAGCCGCGAGCGGGGAGCGTGAAAACCAGCAGCAGCGCAATGCAGCCGATCCTAAGCGTTACTGGCATACCACCTCCTGAGAATAAAGACCGGTGCGGGCGCTATAGTGCTGCTTGTTTAAGGCGTAGGTAATGGCGCAGCGCTGGCGGCTGCCGCGGCCCCACACGGCGTTCAGCGTGCCCTTCTCGGGCAAACCGGAGAGATACAGGCTGCCGCCATCGCCGACGATGCCGCTGGTTTTGTCATCATCGAGCGAGACCAGCGTGCCGAAGGGGAGCACGTCGTTGCCTTGACGCACGATAAACATCGCTTTTGCCCCCTGGTGCGTGGTGAAGGTGGCGCGAACCAGGGCACCGTCGGTAGGCGTTTTGTTGGCGATGGCGTTTTCCAGCTCCACGTCGTTGCCGGCGGTTGTCACGTCCAGCGCGACCTGGTTAACGCGATACGGCGTGGCGTACGGGATCACCGCGTAGCCCCGGCCGTCCGTTTTGATGCCCTTATGGTTAAGCACGGCGACGCTGCTGGCCCCCGGCGCTTTCACCAGAATGTTGGTATTTCCGAGCGGCTGGCTCAGCGTCAGACCATCTTCATGCACTACCGCGCCGCCGCTGATGCCGTAGCTGAGGTTGCGGGAGTCGCTGGCGTAGCTGTAGCCCAGGTTGTAGTCTCCCCACGCGCCTTCGTACTGCAGAGTGGCATCGCCGCCGTAGTGCTGTCGGGAGCTGTAGCGCTGGTTGACGCTATAGAACAGGTTTTCCTGGCCCGGCAGGTAGCCGCTCACGCCCGTGCTGGTGGTTGTGCCGGTGGAGTCTGCATGGGTTGTGGTAAAGCGCGCGCGGGTCGACAGCGTCGGGTTGCCCAGCGGGACCGAAATCGACATCGACAGGATGTTATCTTTCTTGTCGTCATACAGGCTCGAGCTTCGCTGGACGCTGACGCCAAGCGACACGTTGCGAAACGTGGCGTTCCACGCAAACTGCAGGCTTTGCGTGGTATTTGACGTGTTCCAGTAGGTCTGCTGATCCCACGACAGTGACAGCGAGCCGTATTGTCCCATCGGCTGCGACAGCAGCAGCTGGTTTTTTGCCTTGCGCGACATGCGCAGGTTGTACACGGTGTCGTATTGGGTGGTGACGGTGCCATCGTCTTCCACCGTCTGCTTTGGCGATCCTCCCGACATCCCTTTGTACGTGGTGTCGCTGAGGGTATAAAACCCTTTCGTGGAGTAGCGCAGGGAGAAGAAGTTAACCCGCGTGCCAATGTCGTTCAGCAGCTTGCTGTAGCGCAGGCGCACCGAATCACCGGTATAGTGCCGATCGTCCGCCAGCTGGCTGCGGGCGTGGGTCAGGTCGATGGAGTAGGCGCCAAAGCGGCCGAGGTTTTGCCCAAACCCGAGGGCCAGGCCGTTATAGCGATCGGCAAACTGCGCCCCGCCGTAAAACGTCAGGCCGTATCGCCAGCCGTAGAACAGCTCGCCCTGCGCGAAAGAGGGCGCATCCTGATTGCCCGTTGGACGGTACTTGCCGGCACCGAAGGCATATTTCACCTGTCCGTTACGCACCAGATTCGGCACGCTGGCAAAGGGGAGCGTGTATTGCGTTTTGCTGCCGTCGTTCTCCTGAATGGTGACCGCCAGATCGCCGCCCGAGGAGGTCGGATAGAGATCTTTCAGCACAAACGCCCCCGGCGGGACGGAGGTTTGATAGATGATGTTGCCGTTCTGGCGAACCGTGACCGTGGCGTTGCTGCGCGCGATGCCGCGGACTTCAGGCGCATAGCCGCTGAGGCTGGCGGGCAGCATGTTGTCATCGGTTTTCAGGGCGATACCGCGCAGGCCGACGGAGTCGAACACCTGCGCCGAGGTGTACGTTTCCCCGGCATACATCTGCGCGCGCAGGGCGTGAATATCGCGCTGCAGCCAGGTCTGCACGTGGGTGAGCTCATTGCTGTCTTTGGTCCACGTGGTGAAATCACGCAGCCGCCACGCGCCCAGGTTGACGCCGCTGTTAAGGCTCGCAAACAGCTGCTGTTCCCGCGTGCGCGTCTCGCCGCGATACTCATTGTTCGAGCCATTCACCACGTAATTCAGCCACGCGGCAGGAATGCCCGCTTCCCAGCTTTCCGTGCTGACGTACCCGCGCGGCAAATTGCGCATCGCACTTTGCGGTACGGTGAAGCTCAGGGTGAGCGTCTTCTGGTCCAGATCAAACTGCGTATCCGCAAACGCCTTCGTTAGGAAGATGCAGCGCTGCGCCAGCGGCAGGTCGCCGCCCTTCGCCTGATGGCTATCGATGCCCAGCGCGGCGAATTGTTCAGGCGTGAGGCAGGGCAGAGCTTCACCCGTGCTGTCTTCAGCAAGGCGGAACGTGACGTTACCCGTGAACGCATAATTCGTATTGATATACACGTTGAGGTTGTAATCACCCGGCGGCAACGCGCTCCCGGCGTTGACCCAGGCGAGATCGGCGCTGTTTGCGCTCTCGCCGTTGAGGAACGCGGGATTAAATTGCAGCTCGCTTTCAGCAGCCACGGCTTGCCGGATCACCAGGGAGATCACCGTGGCGCACAGGATTTTTATTTTCACGTGGTCACGCCTTACTGTTTTTATTACTGGGATAACGACGCGCGCGTGGCGGGGGTCCATGCCCCGTAATCGTTAATCGTTTGATAGCTCATGCTGCCCGCATGGCTGAAGGTTTCGGCCAGCGTCACGCTGCCTTTCGGGGGCACCATCACCGGCTGCACCGGCATACCGTCAATTTTCACGTTGATGGTGGTGAGGTAGTACGGCGTGGGGTTGCTGAGCGTGACTTTTCCTGCGCGATAGGCACCGGCCAGTTTTTTCCACGCCTCTCCCGGGGTCTCACTGAGTCCTTCCGGGCGATAAAAGACCTTGATGCGGTTAGCCGAAGCAAACTGCAGCGTATTCCCGGCACCGCTTTTCGCCTGCTGTGGGATGGCTTTGACCGTCATCCAGTAGAGCGTCTCCCGATCCGCTGGCAGGGCTTTGCCGTTAAACATGATTTTCACCGCGCTTTCGCTGGCCGGCTTCATGACGTACAGCGGCGGCGTGATCACGAAGTCGTTGGTGCGTTCGCCTTTCTCATTCTCCATCCATGACTGGATGAGGAACGTGGCGTCGGGATGGGTGTTTCTCACCTGCATCATGGCCTGGCTGGTGGCGCTGGAATAGACCATTCGCGTTGCGCCCAGCCCCACGCCGCCGGCAGAGACGGCGGAGGAACATAACGCGCCCGCCAGGCAAATCCATGTGTTTACGCGCATAGTGTTTCTCCTTAAAGCTAAGACAGGCCCGGCTCGCAGACCGGGCCTGAAGATTACGAATAGGTCACGGTGTAGGTCGCGACGGCGCTGGCATCACCCGCGGTGGCGCCGCCCTTCGGCGAGTAATATTTCGCGCTGAAGTTCAGGGTGTTGGCACCCTTACGCAGAGGGATGGCCGAAGCAGGTTCACCCAGCTTCACCACGTTGCCCTGCTCGTCATAAAGGCGAATAGCCACGTTTTGCGCAGAGTTGGCGCTGCCGTTTGCCCCGACGGACAAGCTATTAACATCGGAACCGTCCGGCGTGCCGGTGAAGGTGACGGCCACGGTTGTGGCGGCAATCGGGTTCTCATCCGTAGAGGCTGAGGTATCGGCGATTTCACAATCTTCCAGGGTGATGGCAAACGCTTTTGCCGTGCTGGCTTCGCTGCCGGCGGTTGCCAGCGTTGCGGTACGCACTTCACCCATGTCCACGTCAATGTTGGCGCTTCCTGCGCTGATGGCGCAGGCGGAGGTCACCACTTTGCCGCTAAAGTTCACCGTGCCGCCGCTGGTGCCGGCAGCCAGCGCCGAGCCTGCTGGCAGTAATGCTGCAATAGCGATCGCGAGCAGCGTTTTATTATTGAATTGAGCTTTCATTGTCCTGATTCCATGATGGTGTTATGTCGAGATTTGCTCTGAAAGCAGCAGGTCTAACTGGTTAAAAAGACCAGCAAATCTGTCTTGTTCCTGAGCCCGAGTTTTCTTATCGCTGAGCTTTTTAACGCGCTGACACGACGGTAAGAAAGCTGCTCTGTTTCGGCGATGTAACGCATATCCAGACCCTTTCGCAGTTCCTTCAATACCCTCCATTCGCCCGGCGTCAGCGATAACGCCGTGGGTTTTTTTAGTGGGCGATAACGGCTATCGACCATTTTTAATACGCTGGCTCGCCAGTGATAAAGCGGGTCCTGCAGCGAGAGATAGGCGTCTATTTCACCGCGTATCCACAGCCAGGAATTTGCTGGTGCGGAATACATGCAAATAAGTACGTCGGGATAAAGGGCTTTCATCTTCCTGATATATTTCAGGCAGTCATATCCCGCGTGATATTTCTCCATGCCGGATAAAAAAATCACGTCTACCGGTGCGGCCGCGAGTATTGTTTCGATCTCCGCGTAATTATCGATCGATGCTGTAATCTGCATAGTCGGGACAATATTTTTTAATAACGCGGCGATCCCCTGGCGCGCAAAGTGATCTCCACCCAATAGCGCGATATTTAAATGACGTGTGTTGTTGAGCTTATTCGCCATGTCATTCCCTCGATTTATAATTGTAATAAGACTCGTCTGTCTGGCAGAGCGATGCCTGTATTTTCGAAGCAATTAAGCATTGCACGGTGTGAGCCCACTATACTCAGGGCGTAAAAGAGGTAACCTGAATTAATCTTAATTTGTTTTAAGTACGATTTAGGTGTAGCGTCAATTTCTCCTCGCTGAACCGGCTTTTGCTTATCTGCCTGTAAATAATCATACCGGTAGTTTTTATTGAAAAGTTAGCTTTAATAAATGTTTTGTAAGGAAATAGTCTGGGTACGTCATGAGACGCGGGTTGTTACTGACGGTGGCTAACAGTTTCGCACTGAAATTGTTAATTAAAACGGCAGCTTTCGAATTGGTCGTAATTTCGAAACCCGCTGGCAGAGCGCGTCCTCTCTGCTTTTTATTAAAAAAACTAATTAAGCACGCTGAATAATTCAGACAATGATGGCTGAAGCGTTCAACGGGCGCCTTTGTCGAGTTTTGTCAGTGTCAAGACGGCTTTTAATGGCGGTTAAGAAAACTTCAGACGGGTCAGATAAAGAGAAAGGAAAAATAAGATTTTTCGCCAGGTGCCAGGATATACAGTTGCGCATTTATCCGTCACATTAATCCTTACACAGGCGAGGGATACGCAGGTTAACGGTGAAGGGAATCTACTGGAGCAACAGGCGTTGACCGGAGGTATTTAGCCCATTCTATGCATAAGCATTACATTATTAATGGCCTGGTAGAGTTTCATCCAGCGGCCAGCACATTACGCGATCTCAACAATCCTGACCGGGTGGTGGTATTAAATTCCCCGGCGGGGCGCTGTTTGTTGTTATTAATAGAAAGAGTCGGAAGTATTGTGACTCAACAGGAGTGCATGGATATTGTCTGGCAGCGCCGGGGGATGCTGGTTTCGCCTAATACCTACTACCAGAACATTTCTATTCTGCGTAAAGGGCTGAAGAAGGTGGGGTTTGAAACCGATCCGATTGTCACTATCCCGCGCATTGGACTGACGCTCGCAAGCGATACGCAAATCACCGTTAAAGAGACGCAGCCGCAGGCTGAAGAGGAAGAACGTGCTGCTCCGGATGTCTGCGAAGAGACCGCCGCCCCACCGGTCCCGATACGCCGCTTCTGGCTGCCGGGCGCGCTGGTGCTATTGCTGATACTGGCTGGCGCGAGCGTTATCAGCCATAACCTGCTGCATGACAGCTATTTCGTCGACGGGTACCGCTTCGCGATGAAGATGGGCGAATGTCAGCTCTATTTTTCTCGCGATATTGAAACGCAGCGCGACAGGGATAAAGCCCTGGCCTATGCCGCCCCGTTTAAGGACCAGTGCGCGAACTATCCCTGGGTTTACGTCAGCGGCTACATCCTGCTGCCCCGTGCATCGGTCATTCGCTGTGACAGGCCGATGACGGAACCCAACCGCTGTATGTCCGATTATTTTATAGAGGATCGCTAGTATGGTTCGCTACCGTCAAACGCTTGTTGCGCTTTGCCTGTGCCTGCTGATGGGGGCTGTCGTGGCGGCGTATTACCTCTGGCATCGCCATTACATCCAGCCCTTTTCCTGTCAGGCGAACTTTATTCAGCATCACCGTGATGAAACGCTCTCTCTGTGGCTGAATTACACCGTGGAGGGTAACAGCGGAATACTCAGTATGAATGGTCGGTTGAAAAGCGATCCCACGAAGACCCTGAATCGCAAAGTTTTCTTTCAGATTGAGCGCAAAGACAGCGTCTATAATCTGACGTCCATACGCAATATGAAATTTCCGGACGACAACATCAGCGACAGCTGGCTGGAGAAGTACGAGCCCTTATTTTTTATCTATCCGAATAAGAATATTTATATGCGTATTAAGAAACAGCAGAATGAGAATTATTTATTTATTCTGGGAACGCTGCCGACCTATGTGTGCCACACGTCAAAAAACGGATAGCAGCAGGGAGAAATGTTTTTAAGTTTTTGCGTGCATCATTTATGCTTGATTTAACAGCCAGCACCTATATTAGGGAAATATAACAGCAACAATAATGTTGCGATAATGTAATTATTCTTCGGCAAGTTAATGAAAAATATAATTGATGATAGCGTCAGAATGACGCCTGCACGGAATAAATCCCTGCATATGGGGTTACTCCTGTGGCCCCATTTCTCGCTTTTCGCATATTCAGGATTGATAGAGGCGTTACGTATTGCATCCAGCGTCCAGAAGCGTAGCCAGAAAATACGTTTTAAACTCAGCCTGATAAGCACTTATCCCGACTTACCGGTAGTGAGCAGCTCAGGGCTCAGCGTGCGGCCCGAGGCCGCTCATGCGCCGCCCGGCGACTTTGACTATATTGCGGTGATTGGTGGAGGTCTGGAGCATCTTCACCAGGGACACCGTGGCGACAGAGCGTTTCTCACGGATGCTCATCACAACAACGTTCCCCTGATTGGTATTGGTACCGGCAGCTTTATTCTGGCGGAGGAAGGCTTACTGAACGAGCGCCGCGCCTCGATTCATCCTCATCACCATGACGTTTTCACGCAACGTTTTCCGCAGGTTTATGCCGAGCAAGGCCTCGATTTTATCGACGAAGGCGATGTGCTGACCTGCCCGGGCGGGATCTCAACGCTCACCCTGGTAACGGCGCTGATCCGCGCCCACGGGGGGGACGACATTGCGGCCACTACCTCCCGGCGGCTGTCCCTTCCTCCGCATGACGCCGCCACGCCGCTGCCCGCGAATATCGCCATGATACCTGATTCACGGCTGCGCAGGGCGGTGACGACCGTCGAACAGTATCTTACTCACCCGCTGAACGCCGCCAGGCTCGCGCAGGACGTTAAGCTGAGCGAACGTCAGCTCAACCGCCTGTTTCACGCCGAGTTTGGCAAAACGGCGCGGGAATTTATTCGCAGCGCCAGGCTGCGCTATGCCTGCTGGCTGCTGAAACACTCTCAGCAAAGCGTGACGGATATTGCGCGGCGGATGCGGTTTAGCGACTGCGCCCACTTTATTCGTCATTTTCAGACCGAGTACGGCTGCACGCCGGGGGTATGGCGCACGTCGCAGAACTGATGCACCTATTTCGTGCTTTCTTCGTAGGGTATTACTGGCTCGCCTGGATAGACTTCCGTTAAAAGCCCAACGGAGGGAAGACGACATGAACTGGCAGCCTTTTCGCGGCGATGCTCCGGAAAATATGACGATTTTCAGCGCGTCATTTCCCGACGTCAGCGACCAGTGGCCGATGAAAGACGACGCTGCCCGTGAGATCGCCTCCCTTGACCGCGCCCTGAAAGCCGAGCCAGCGCTCCGGCCGCCGAGGGTGGAATACGACGAAGGGGGGCAGGCCGTGCTTGTTCCGCAGAACCGCTATTCCGAACAGGCCTTCCGCAACCGTCCGGCGCTCACCGCGTGGCGAACCCGGCTGGTGCCCTCCGCGCTGGCGCTGTTTGTGGTGCAAAACCCGCTGGAGGACCGCCTGCCCGACGGCACGAAAATGGACAGCGACAGCCGCCAGTGGTTTATCCACGCTAACGATGCGATTGGCGTGCGTTCCCGCGCCCGGGTACTGGCCGCGCTGGTGGATAAGTACATTCATAATGAAAGCGAGAATAACTGGGTCAGCCTGGCGAGCGGGGCCGCCATCCCGGTGCTGGAGGCGCTGCGCGAAGCAAAGCTCGACGGCCAGCGGGTGTATCTCACGCTGGTGGACAAAGACCCGGTGGCGCTCAGCTGGGCCGAAACCATGGCGGCGCAGGAAGGGATTGTGGTGGGGGAACAGCTGACCCTGCTCAGGCGCAACCTGCTCCATACGCTGGTGCGTAACGAGGACCTGCTGCTGGAGCTGGGCGAGCAGCAGGCCGAACTGGTCGACGCGCTGGGGATTTTCGAATACTTCAACGATACCGACGCGGTGATTTTTCTCCAGCGCGCCCTGCGGCTGGTCAAGCCCGGCGGGGCGGTGATTGTGTCAAACATGCTCACCAGCAGCCCGCAAATTGACTTTGTGCTGCGGGGGATCGGCTGGGAAGATATTTACCCGAGGTCGTTACAGCAGCTGCAGGATATCCACCTCGCGGCCGGCGTGCCGGTGGAAAACGTCACCGTGGTGGTGCCGAAGGATGGGGTGTACGCGGTGATGGAGATTAGGGTAGGGGATGAAAAACCGCACGGTCAGTTCCCTCTCCCTGAGGGAGAGGGCTAGGGTGAGGGGGGGGAACAGACCGCAAAGCGTGGCTTGAAATAGTTCGGTCTTCCAATCATGATCCACCCATGAAAATTGAAACCGCACACCCCACACACTTCGAACGTCTGGTCGCGATCTGGGAATCCTCTGTTCGCGCCACCCATCACTTTTTACAGAAAAGCGATATTGCGGCGCTGCGCCCGCTATTGCTTAACGCCTATCTGCCTAATCTCAAGGTCGTGATCGCTCGCGATGACGCAGGCGTTATTCACGGCTTTTTAGGCGTGGATGAAAACCGCATTGAAATGCTGTTTGCTGACGACGCGAGCCGCGGGAAGGGCGTCGGGAAATTGCTGTTGCAACACGCCATCGAAGAGTTTGGCGCGAACGAGGTGGACGTGAATGAGCAGAACCCGCAGGGCGTGGGATTTTATCGCCATATGGGGTTTGAGCAGGTCGGACGCTCGGAAGTGGACGGGCAGGGGAATCCGTTTCCGTTGCTGCATATGAAGCTGATTAGGAATACCGGGATTAGCGCTTAGCCTGCTTATTCCATTTTAATAAGCCGACAATATCTTTCTCACCCTCGGCTTCTTTCAGCAGGCGCTGCTTTTTTTCAAACTCAATGAATTCTGAGCACGCCTTTTCATCAGCCGCTTTTTTGCTGAACTTGTAAGTAAGCCTTACAAGTTGCTTTTTGTTCAAGCTCACCCTCTTCGTAAATTGCTTTAATATGCTGAGTAATGGCTTGAGGAGTGACCTGATAAAGAGCCGCAATGGCTGCTTGCGACAGCCACAGCGTTTCATGTTCGAAGCGACATGTGATGCGAACAGTTCCATCATCACTGGCAAACATAACCAATTCGCCTGCCGGAGATTGGATTACGTCTTTATCTGCCATGTCGCCTCCACATCTAATGCACCAGGCAGGTAGTATGCCAGAAACAGCCGCTAAGCTAGGTGGTTTGTATTTGATTTTGCGAGGCGCTTTCCAGCACGCGGAGTTTGGATCGCTACAAGCGCGTTCTCTATCTCAATTAGCTTTGCTTTCGTCCGTTTATAATCATCCTGCAACCTCTGCTCTTGCTCGTTATACGCCACCAGAACGATGCAACCTTTCATGACCTTCACCGTGACCTGCTGCCCGGTTTCAAACCCTGCCGCGCGCAGCCACTTGTCGGAAAGGATGATTTTCGGCGTGGATTTGTCGAAAACATTCGGGCGGTATCCCACAATTAACGAACGCTCGGTTTCGGATTGGCCGGTGTCTGGGGTAGAATGCGAATCAGCCATAATCAACTCTCTGGTAATTGGTGAGGCTAGCCTGCACATCGGAGCGTTGTTAGTACAGGAGGTTTAGGTGGTCTCCTGTGTGTTAGAGAAAATGGATAGGCGGCCTCAAGGTCAATCATATCGCGCCAAAAAATCAAAAGGCGGTGGGCAGTCTCCGCAGTTTAAGATGTGTATTGATCCGGTATTAAAGTTAAAGGAGCAGTTGGATGCCATGGCGGCTGAAGAAGGAATTTTCTGAAAGAGAAATAATTTCTAAAGGACGATAGTTATTACATGAATGTAATTAATTTGATTTCTAGTTTTGTTAAAATTACGAGAATTAAGAAAAAAATAACAAATGATTTTCATAAGATCGCATATTTTATGCCTGAAAGTAGTATGGATGATTACTTCGATGAGTTGGATTATTTTGTTATGGCTTTAGAAGACCGCCGTTTTCTAAAACATAATGGTGTTGACTTTATCTCGGTTGCTAGAGAGGCTTTTAAGTTTCTGATAAAAAGAAAACATGGTGGTGCAAGTACAATTGATATGCAAATGGTGCGAACTATAACTGGTTTTAAAGATATAACTTTAACCAGGAAATTATATGAAATGTTTCTTTCTATTGTCATAAATCGATTTTTTACAAAACACCAAATAATGAAGTGTTATCTTAATAATGCATTTTTTGGCTCAGGGCTTTATGGATGTAAGGCTGCATGTTTTGCTGTATACCATAAGGAATTGAATTTAATTTCTTTTGAGGAAAAAGCGTTCATTGCAGCAATGCTACTCAGACCTAAGCCTCTAAAAGAAAGCGAAAGATGGCTCACCCTTGTTACGTCCCGAGCATTATATGCTCAGGAAATATACCCTACAATAATTAAATAAACTATGCATATCTGGAAGGCGAAGACTTTTTAGGATATTCCTCGAAAGGTGTTGTTTTACATATAATGGTACCTTTTGAGTCAGCAGCGCTCGAAAAAAATTGCCCTTGAAATAATCCCTTCTTTTTATATCGGAGATTAATGTAATGAGATGATTCACGTTTGCTACCGTTTTCAACAATATGCAAGTGTATTTCATGAGGTCGAAGATATCTTCTTTCAATTTTTCCACTTATCTTTCCACGAAGTCTTTTCTGAGCAGGATAAATCCAGTCTCCTTCTTTTATTGCACTTTCGGCAGTTTTTTCCGAAGTGCCATCAATCGAAGAACCATCCGAATATAATATAAATGTATGATAGAGAACCATATCTCTATAAGAGTTTTTAGCTGATTCTGTAGTAACGGATTTAATATAAAAGACACCTGATAATTTCGGTGGGGGTTTAACGAATTCTTTGAAAAAGAATAATGTCAATGCCACTATTAGTGCTGCAACCAATGATCCGTAATTACTTGAGAGTTTCCCAAAATCATTTAGTAGCTGGATTAATTGATAAATATATTCTATAACTGCGGAAAAAAAATTCAGTAGGTGTTCACACGCTGGTATTGGTTTCGACACGCTATTCCCTCTTTAAAAACTTTTAATAATTAGCATTAGAGAGTTTAGCATTTTTGGCGGAAGATCACAGGAGTCGAACCTGCCCGGGAACGCTGGCGTCCCCAACTGGATTTGAAGTCCAGCCACCTCACCGGAGATGACGATCTTCCGCGCCTGCATTGCTACATGGAGGCGGGGCGCATTATAGCTACTTTCAGGCATTTACCACATACCCCCGCACACTTTTTTCACCTCTCTTTTGACCTGTACCCCCCTGTTTCAGTTAATTCTTAAGAAAATCCTCAGGTTAGCCTTTCGTGCTCACCAGTATTTACCGCGATCACAAAAAACAAGAAACGTAATCTGCTAACCAGAAAACGCAATACCCGCCTTTGAAACAATGGTTTAAAACCAATGCAACCGGTCTCAGCGCCCCCTACAGCGTGAAGGATAAAAAAATGAGCGAAGTATTGTCAGTAAAAGAGAAGATTGGCTACGGCATGGGAGATGCCGCCAGCCACATCATTTTTGATAACGTTATGTTGTACATGATGTTCTTCTACACCGATATTTTCGGCATTCCCGCCGGGTTCGTCGGCACCATGTTCCTGCTGGCCCGCGCGCTGGATGCGATCTCCGACCCGTGCATGGGGCTGATTGCCGACCGCACCCGCAGCCGGTGGGGAAAGTTCCGTCCGTGGATTTTGTTTGGTGCCATCCCGTTCGGCATCGTCTGCGTCCTGGCCTACACCACGCCGGATCTCAGCCTCAACGGCAAAATGGTTTACGCCGCCGTTACCTACACCCTGCTGACCCTGCTCTATACCGTAGTGAACATCCCGTACTGCGCGCTGGGTGGCGTGATCACCAACGACCCGACGCAGCGTATCTCCCTTCAGTCCTGGCGCTTTGTGCTGGCGACGGCGGGCGGCATGCTCTCCACGGTACTGATGATGCCGCTGGTGAACCTGATTGGCGGCGACGACAAGGCGTTCGGCTTCCAGGGCGGGATCGCCGTGCTGTCGGTGGTCGCGTTCCTGATGCTGGCGTTCTGCTTCTTTACCACCAAAGAGCGCATCAAGGTGCCGCCGAGCACCACCTCCATGCGGGAAGATCTGCGCGACATCTGGCACAACGACCAGTGGCGCATCGTCGGCGTGCTCACCATCCTGAATATCCTCGCCGTCTGCGTGCGCGGCGGCGCGATGATGTACTACTGCACCTGGATCATGGGCTCGCCGGAGGTGTTCGTCGCCTTCCTCACCACCTACTGCGTCGGCAACCTGATTGGCTCCGCGCTGGCGAAACCGCTCACCGACTGGAAGTGCAAGGTCAGCATCTTCTGGTGGACCAACGCCGCGCTGGCGGTGGTCAGCGTGGCGATGTTCTTCGTGCCGATGCACGCCACCGTGCTGATGTTCGCCTTTATCTTCGTCATCGGCGTGCTACACCAGCTGGTGACGCCGATCCAGTGGGTGATGATGTCCGATACCGTCGACTACGGCGAATGGACCAACGGCAAGCGCCTGACCGGCATCAGCTTTGCGGGCACGCTGTTCGTGCTGAAGCTCGGCCTGGCGCTGGGCGGGGCGATGATCGGCTGGATGCTGGCAGGCGGCGGCTACGACGCGGCAGCCAAAACCCAGAACAGCGCGACCATCAGTATCATCATCGGCCTGTTTACCCTGGCCCCGGCGGCCTGCTACGTGCTGAGCGCCATTATCGCCAAACGCTACTACACGCTGAAAACCCCCTTCCTGACCAAAATCCTGGGCGAGCTGGCGCAGGGCGCGCGCCGCAATCAGCAGGAGTTTGAAAACCTGCCGGTCAGCAAAGAATTGCAGAACTAAGAGGACGAGAGCATGAAAATCAGTGATGGAAACTGGCTTATTCAACCGGGCCTGAACGTGACGTATCCGGTTCAGGTGTTCGACGTGGAGCAGCAGGGCAACGACCTGGTGGTGTTTGTTGCGCCGCGCGACGTGCGCGAACGCACCTGGCAGCTCGACACGTTGATGTTCACGGTGCGCCTGTTTTCCCCGCAGGAAGGGATTGTCGGGGTGCGCATCGAGCACTTCCAGGGCGCGCTAAACAACGGCCCGCACTATCCGCTTAACGTTCTGAAAGACGTGAAGGTAGAGATTGAAAACAACGCGGAGTTTGCCGAGCTGAAAAGCGGCAGCGTCAGCGTGCGCGTCACCAAAGGCGAGTTTTGGGCGCTGGATTTCCTGCGCGACGGGCAGCGCATCACCGGCAGCCAGCTGAAAAACAACGGCTACGTGCAGGATACCAACGCCGACCGCAATTACGTATTCGAACGTCTGGATCTGGGCGTGGGGGAAACGGTCTACGGTCTGGGCGAGCGCTTTACCGCCCTGGTGCGCAACGGCCAGACGGTCGAAACCTGGAACCGCGACGGCGGCACCAGCACCGAGCAGTCCTACAAAAACATCCCGTTCTACCTGACCAACCGTGGCTACGGCGTGCTGGTGAATCATCCGGAAAACGTCTCGTTTGAAGTCGGCTCCGAGAAGGTCTCCAAAGTGCAGTTCAGCGTGGAAGGGGAATATCTCGAGTACTTCGTGATAGACGGCCCGACGCCGAAAGAGGTGCTGAACCGCTATACGCGGTTCACCGGGCGTCCGGCGCTGCCGCCTGCCTGGTCGTTCGGCCTGTGGCTCACCACCTCGTTCACCACCAACTACGACGAAGCGACGGTAAACAGCTTTATCGACGGCATGGCCGAGCGCGACCTGCCGCTGCACGTGTTCCACTTCGACTGCTTCTGGATGAAGGCCTTCCAGTGGTGCGACTTCGAGTGGGACCCGGTGACCTTCCCGGATCCGGAAGGGATGATCCGCCGCCTGAAGGAGAAAGGGCTGAAGGTCTGCGTGTGGATTAACCCGTACATCGGCCAGAAATCCCCGATCTTCCGTGAGCTGAAAGAGAAGGGCTACCTGCTCAGGCGCCCGGACGGCTCCCTGTGGCAGTGGGACAAATGGCAGCCGGGGCTGGCGATTTATGACTTCACCAACCCGGAAGCGTGCCGGTGGTATGCCGACAGGCTGAAAGGCCTGGTGGATATCGGCGTCGACTGCTTCAAGACCGACTTTGGCGAGCGTATCCCGACCGACGTGCAGTGGTTTGACGGATCCGATCCGCAGAAGATGCACAACCACTACGCCTACATCTACAACGAGCTGGTGTGGAACGTGCTGAAAGAGACGGTGGGAGAAGAAGAGGCGGTGCTGTTTGCCCGCTCCGCGTCCGTCGGGGCGCAGCAGTTTCCTGTGCACTGGGGCGGCGACTGCTACGCCAACTATGAGTCGATGGCCGAAAGCCTGCGCGGCGGGCTGTCGATTGGCCTGTCCGGCTTCGGGTTCTGGAGCCACGATATCGGCGGGTTCGAAAATACCGCAC
>NZ_JANLIZ010000025.1:0-42500 GCF_024702055.1 Enterobacter sp. HG048 | reverse complement strand
CGGGGGGCGAGCGCAGCCCAGGGGCCCCCCGCCTCGACGATGCCGTGCAGCGCCAGGGTCAGGAACACCGAGCGCGGCAGGGCCACCGCCACGCTGTCGCCCGGCTTCACGCCGCGCGCGCGCAGGAGGTTTGCCAGCGCGACCACCTGCTCGCGCATCTGGCGATAGTTCAGCTCAACGTTTGCATCCGCCAGCGCGGGGGCGTCCGGCGTTTTGCTCGCCTGCTCCGCCACCAGATCCGCCAGCGTGGTGGCCGGCAGCGCCAGTCCGGTATTGTTGATGCGCGCAAGCCTCTGGTATTCCTGCTCTGAAACGGTTTCCACTTCGCCGCAGCGCAGGTCCGGGTTAGCCGCAAACTGCATCAGCATCGCGTTCAGACGCGCCACGTGACCGGAAAGAGTCGCTTCATCGTAACGCTGCTTACTGGCGAGGATCTCAATGCTCAAGCCACCCTCTTCGTCCGGGAACAGCGCCAGCTCCAGATCGTTCACCGGGCCGGTTGCGAGCGTGTGGGTGATGGCCTCCACGCCGTCGATATCCAGCTGATAATCAAACACCTTCACGTTCAGCACCGGACCAAACAGGGCTTCATCGCCTGCGGCACGCCCGCTGTCGCGGACGATCTGCTCGGCGTCGTAGCGCTGATGGCGGCGCATTTTTTTCAGCTGGTTCGCCAGGCGCAGCGCCAGTTCCGGCAGGCTCTCCTGCGGGTTGATATTCACCGCCAGCGGCAGGACGTTGAGCACCGGCCCGGTCGCGGTCAGCGCGGCGGAGCCCATGCGGCGCATAAAGATAAACCCGGCGGCGTAGTCCAGCCTTCCGGTCAGGCGGCCCAGCCACAGCGCCACCAGCGCAAGGGCCAGATCGGTACGCTGCACCTGCCCTGCCGCCTGCGCAAGCTGGCTAAAGGCGCGACCGTCGGCGTCAACCTTCAGGCGAAGAATATCGGTTGTGGCGGCGCGTCCCGGCAGCGGCGCGGAAGAGAGCGAGACCGGAGACGGCAGCTGTTTGCGCTGCTCGGCCCAGAAGGCGCCGTCGCGCTGGTACGCCTCGCTGTCGCGATAGCGCTGATACTCCTCCACCACTTCGGCAAATGGCGTAAACGGAGATGCGGGCGTCGGTTCACCCTTTTTCCACGCGGCATAAATCGCGGCAATCTGGCGGGTAATGGCCGGGAAGCTGAAGCCATCCACCACCAGATGGTGATAGCGCTGATACCAGTACCAGTGATTTTCACCGACCTGAAGCAGCTGGTGAAACGCCAGCTGCTTGCCGCTGTCGACGCGCAGGTTCTGGTTAAGATCGGATTCCATCAGCGCCACGGCGGCGGCGTGGGAATCAACGCGAATAACGGACGGCTCCGGCAGAACGAAGCTCTCATCCACCCACTGCCACACCTCGCCGTTTTCTTCGGCAAAACGCATCCGCAGGGTGTCTGCCTGCATCATGCCCGCGGCAATGGCTTTTGCCAGCAGTGGCGCATCGATATCGCCTTTCAGCTCGGTGTAGTGCGCCACGCTCCAGGCGTTTGGCAGCGTGGACAGCTGTTCCGCCATCCAGATCCCCGGCTGGGCGGCGACGAGAGGAAGACGGTTCATGCGTTATCCCCCGCAAAATAAGACGGCTCAAGCGTCTGCCAGCGTTCCGCCAGCCACTGCTGGCATGCCTCCTGAGACTGCGCTTCGCACACCACGCGCCACCCCGCCGGCAGTTCGCACTGCTGCGGCCACAGGCTGTACTGCTCACGGTCGTTTTGCAAAATGGCGAACTGTCCCTGCGGATTATCGAAAGGATTGCTGAATTCCATACAGACTCCGTTATTGAATAAGCGGCTGCCAGAGGGTCATCAGCCCCTGCGTCAGCCCACCGCGCCAGCAAAGCGCGTCGTGTCCGCCGTCAACCTGACGCCAGGTAACCTGCTGCTGCGCGTGTAGTTCGGCGTAAATCGCCTGATTGGCATTGAAAATCAGCGGCTCGTTACGTCCGGCCTCGAGGACGATACGCAGCCCGCTAGCGGTCAGCTCACCGGCTCGGAGCTGTTCGATGAGTTGCCCTTCCTGCTGCCCACTGCGGTGCGGCCACCAGTACGAGCCGGACTGGCTGAGCACGCAGCCAAACCGCAGCGGCCAGTTGAGGCCAGCATAAAGGGAAGAGAGTCCGCCAAAGCTCTGGCCCGCCACCACGGTACGGTCGGCGCGGTCGCTGAAGGGGGCGATATTTTTTACAAGTGGGAGAAGTTCTTCCTGCACCGCCAGCCAGAAATCGGGATTGCACGGCAGCTCGCGGTTGCGATGCTCCATGTCGATAACATCGATTAAGACGTAGACCGCGGGCAGTAATTTGTGCTGGGCGGTGAGCGATGCCAGCGCAGGCCAGACGGGCATACTTTCGGCCCAGAACTGCCCGTCGAGCAGCACCGCCAGCGGACGCTCCGGGTCGTGACCCCCGGTGGTGAAAATCCAGACGCGACGGCGATTTTCCAGGCGCGCGCTTTCCCACTCAATGCAGACCGGCGGCTGATACGGCGTATCGGGATGATTCCAGCCCGGCTGAACCGGCGCTTCCGGCATCTCCAGCGCGGAGACGGCATGTCCGCGCCCGCCGCGCCAGCTTTGCGAATTCAGCGGGTCGGAAACCGCGTGCGGCAGCAGTTTACGCCAGCCTTCGCGCAGCGCCATGCGGTCCGGCAGTTCGCCTTCAAACACGGTATCGGTAAAATCGTTTTCGTTCACGGATGGGATAAAACAGTAGCTTCCGCGCCACTCGGGGCTGAACTCACCCTGCCACTGCCAGACGTCGGTATCCGGAATGCGTTCGAGAGACTGAGGGCGGGCATTTTGGTGGTGATCGGTCACGCCGGTGACGTAGAGCCAGACGCGTTTGATCGGTGACGTTCTTTGCGTTCCTGCCGGGTCACGCCACCAGAACGTGACGCGATATTTTCCCTTTTCCAGCTTCCATTCAGGCCCATTTTTCGACTGCCACCACGCTTCACTTCCGGTTGTTAACGTCGTCACCCTTATAACCCCATGTTTCACAGTCTTTTTTGTTTCAGCGCAAATTTTATTGATAATATTATTGATAACTATTTGCATTTGCAATAGCGTAATGCCCGCGCTGTGGGAAGCGCGTTCATTAAATAACCATAAAAGCGGGACGTACAATGAATAAGAAGATTCACTCTCTGGCCTTGCTGGTCAATTTAGGGATTTATGGTGTCGCGTTGCCCGCCATGGCAGACGACAACACCGCCTCTGCACAGCACGAAGACACCATGGTAATCACCGCCGCCGAGCAGAATTTACAGGCGCCGGGCGTATCGACCATCACCGCCGACGAGATCCGCAAAAATCCGCCCGCGCGCGATGTGGCGGAAATTATCCGCACCATGCCGGGCGTTAACCTTACCGGGAACTCCACCAGCGGCCAGCGCGGAAATAACCGTCAGATTGACATTCGCGGCATGGGTCCGGAAAACACGCTGATCCTGATCGACGGCAAGCCGGTGACCAGCCGTAACTCTATCCGTCTGGGCTGGCGCGGCGAGCGCGACACCCGCGGCGATACCGGCTGGGTGCCGCCGGAGATGATCGAGCGCATCGAAGTGATCCGCGGTCCGGCCGCCGCGCGCTACGGCAACGGCGCGGCAGGCGGCGTGGTGAACATCATTACCAAAAAATTCGACGACCAGTGGCACGGCTCCTGGAACACCTATCTGAACGCGCCAGAGCACAAGGACGAAGGTTCCACCAAACGTACCAACTTTAGCCTGAGCGGCCCGCTGGGCGGCGACTTCAGCTTCCGCATGTTCGGTAACCTGGATAAAACCCAGGCCGACGCGTGGGATATCAACCAGGGTCATCAGTCCGATCGTACCGGTGCCTACGCCAACACCCTGCCGGCTGGCCGCGAGGGCGTGGAAAACAAAGACATCAACGGCGTGGTGCGCTGGGACTTCGCGCCTATGCAGTCCCTGGAGTTCGAAGCGGGCTACAGCCGCCAAAACAACCTCTACGCGGGCGACACGCAGAACACCAACAACGACAGCGCGCTGGTGAAGAAGAATTACGGTAAAGAGACTAACCGTATCTACCGCCAGAACTTCGCGGTGACCTGGAACGGCGGCTGGGATAACGGCATCACCACCAGCAGCTGGGCGCAGTACGAACACACCCGCAACTCCCGCCTGGGCGAAGGGCTGGCGGGCGGTACGGAAGGGTTATTCAACAGCAATAAATTCACCGACACCGACCTCGCCGACGTGATGCTGCACAGCGAGATCAACCTGCCGATTGATTTCCTCGTCAACCAGAACCTGACGCTGGGCACCGAGTGGAACCAGCAGCGCATGAAGGACTCCACCTCCTTTACGCAAACCCTGCAGGGCGGCACCATTCCGGGCATGACAAACGACCGCAGCCCGTACACCTCGGCGGAGATTTTCTCCCTGTTCGCTGAAAACAACATGGAGCTGACCGACAGCACCATGCTGACCCCTGCCCTGCGCTTCGATCACCACACCATCGTCGGCAATAACTGGAGCCCGTCCCTGAACCTGTCGCAAGGTCTGGGGGATGACTTCACGCTGAAGATGGGGATCGCGCGCGCCTACAAAGCGCCGAGCCTGTACCAGACCAACCCGAACTACCTGCTCTACAGCAAAGGCCAGGGCTGCTACGCCAGCTCGGACGGCGTGGGCTGCTACATGATGGGCAACGATGACCTGAAAGCCGAAACCAGCATCAACAAAGAGATTGGTCTGGAGTGGAAGCGCGACGGCTGGCTGGCGGGCGTGACCTGGTTCCGCAACGACTATCGCGACAAGATTGAAGCGGGCTACGCGCCGATTGGTCATACCTCTTCCGGCAAAGTGCAGACGGATATTTACCAGTGGGAAAACGTTCCGAAAGCGGTTGTCGAAGGGCTGGAAGGCTCCCTGAACGTGCCGGTCAGCGACACGATCAACTGGACCAACAACATCACCTATATGCTGCAGAGCAAGAACAAGGAGACCGGCGACCGTCTGTCGATCATTCCTGAATACACGCTGAACTCGACCCTGAGCTGGCAGGTGCATCAGGACGTGTCGCTCCAGTCGACCTTTACCTGGTACGGCAAGCAGCAGCCGAAGAAGTACAACTACAAAGGTCAGCCGGTGACAGGATCTGAGAAAGACGAAGTCAGCCCTTACAGCATCGTTGGCCTGAGCGCGACCTGGGACATGACCAAAAACGTCAGCCTGACCGGCGGCGTGGATAACGTCTTCGACAAGCGTCAGTGGCGCGCGGGTAATGCCCAGACGACTGGAAATGCCACCACCGGTGCGTATATGTACGGTGCGGGAGCGTACACGTATAATGAACCGGGCCGTACCTGGTACATGAGCGTGAATACGCGATTCTGATTCAGGCAGTAACTCCTCCCTCTCCCTATGGGAGAGGGCCGGGGTGAGGGCATCAGGCCGCACAATTCTGAAGGAAAACCATGCACACTACCCACAGCACATTTTCTCTTGCCGGCCACACCGTCCACCACGTCACCTTCGACCCCACCACCTTCACCGACGCCGACCTTCTCTGGCTCCCCCACCACGCAGAGCTTGCAAACGCCGGGCGCAAACGCAAAGCCGAGCATCTGGCTGGCCGCATTGCCGCCGCGCATGCGCTCGGCGTGATAAATGAACGCGCGATCCCCGGCATCGGCCCCAGCGGCGAACCGCTCTGGCCGACAGGTGTGTCGGGCAGCATCACCCACAGCGGCACGCAGGCGATGGCGGTTGTCGTCCGTCATCAAGATGCGCTCGTAGGTATTGATTGCGAAGCCATTCTTCCAGACCGGGAAGCCCGCGAAATCCAGGACGGCATCGTTGATGCGCAGGAAGTGATATGCCTGACGCACTCGGGCTCCCCCTTTGCGCTGGCGCTGACGCTGGCTTTTAGCGCCAAAGAGAGTTTGTTTAAGGCGCTCTTTCCGAAAGCGAATACTTTCATGGGGTTTGAGTGGGCGAGAGTCACTGAGTTAACGGAAAAAACAATCACGCTGGCGCTTTCGCATCCGGCTGGAGACTATCCTGAGGGTAAACGCTTCACCCTCATCTGGCAGAATAATGATACGAGTGTGTTTACGCTGCTAAAAGCCTGATGGCGCTGCGCTTATCAGGCCTACGGTAAACCGGTTTGTATGCCGGGTAAGCGCAGCGTCACCCGGCATAGAGTGTACAGATAGATATCAGCTCACTGCCCCGCAAGCGCTCTGAAAAACGCGGGATTATCTCTAATCACATTTAGCACTTTCGCCGCTAATCCCGTTGGGTTTCGCCGTTTCGACTCCCAGCTTTTAATCGTATCAACGCTTGTACCCAGAGCCTTCGCCATTTCGCTTTGAGTGACATTTAACTGCTCTCTTATCGCGCGAACGTCCGCGACCTCATAGCGAGTGACTCGTGATGGCGTTTTCTTACCACGTTGGATCTCGGCTGCCTCTTCAAGTGAAGCCTTCAGTTCATCAAAGATACTCATTGCCTGCCCCTTGTTGCCTGATGGAGTACATAGTACACCTTTAATTGATGGAACTGGAAGCGCTATTGATGAGAACAGACGTGAGTTTTTTGAGTTCGGCTTTCTCTACATCGGTCAGGCTGTCCTTCATGCTTTTTGGATAGGCCATAAGGAAAAAAATCACCTCTTCAGTAGCCAGAAAGTATATGACTCTGGCCCCGCCGCTTTTTCCCTTTGAGCCAACAGCCATTCTTATTTTACGTAGCCCGCCTGTATGCTGGATCAAATCGCCTTTATGAGGCCAGGCAATGAGTTCCTTTTGGAGATCCCTTAATTCATCATCCGTAGCAATGCTTTTGAATTGTCGGGTAAAAAGTGATGTTTCGATAAATTCTATCGCGTGGCTCATGCATGATACCTTCCCTGATGCAGCAAAAGCCTCAATGCGTCAGCATCAGACTTTTGCTGCAATATGACTCTTCCATGAGTAATATCGCACTGGATAACTGTATTTATATACAGGTTTATTGTTTTTTAAGAATCCATTTAGACATCCGGGAACATCACGCTATTCCCCGGCGCTTCCCTGTGCAGATGGATAAAGTTCAGGTGCCGTTCATACTGGTCCAGAATGTCCGTAATCACCTGCTCTTTGCTGTAATCCATCAAATCATTCCCCTGGCTTCCTTCCAGCAGGAAGGTCTCCAGCCGGTAGTAGGTCGACTTCCCGCTGCGCGCCCGGTAGGTAAAGCCAGGCACCGAGTACTGTTGCGGCCAGATCTGGTAGACAAAGTTCTGCTCGTCGCCCATGTGTACCAGCAGATCCAGATGCCCCAGGGTCTCGCCCTCCTCCGGCGGCAGGTTTTTCAGCTCCACGTAGGCGCCACGCAGCTTCAGCTCCTGCGCAACCTCTTCCATTGCCGGGAAGCAGACCGTCTCCATCATCTGTTTGGTGTAGCGCGTGCCCGGGTAGTTCATCAGGCGCGAGAGCCGTTTTTTCCAGCTCAGCCTGTCCTGCGCGCCCATCGGACGCGGCGCGGTGTCGCGACTCGCGCTGACGCGGCGGTAGTCTTCCACCTTGAGGGATTTATACAGCCCGGCCATCACGAAGAAGATGACGAAGCTGAACGGCAGGCCCATGATCACCGTGGTGTTCTGCAGCGCCGAAATGCCGTTGGTCATCAGCATACCGAGCGTCAGCAGGCCGATGGCGACGGACCAGAAGATGCGCAGCCAGTTCGGCGCATCGCTGTTGATGTCCTTCAGCTTCGAAGTGAAGTTGCCCAGCACCAGCGCACCGGAATCCGCCGAGGTGACGTAGAACAGCAGGCCGGTGATGGTCGCCACGGAGGCGCTAAAGGTAAACGCCGGGTACTGCGCCAACAGGCTGTAGAAGCCGCGCTCCGGGTGCGCCATCGCTTCCTGCGCGAAAGTCGCGTTGCCGTGGATGATCTCATGCAGCGCGCTGTTGCCGAAAATCGACAGCCACAGCAGGGTAAAGGTGAACGGGATAATCAGCGTGCCCATCACGAACTGGCGGATGGTGCGGCCACGCGAAATACGCGCCAGGAACAGGCCGACAAACGGCGACCACGCCACCCACCACGCCCAGAAGAACAGCGTCCAGTTGTTCATCCACTCCACCGGACGGTCGAAGGCGAAGCTGTTCAGCGTCATGCCCATAAAGCGGTTCACGTAGTCGCCCACGTTGAGCACTAACGCATTGAGCAGGAAAGAGGTATCGCCCATAAACAGCACGAACAGGATCAGGCCCAGCGCCAGCGCCACGTTCAGCTCGGAGAGCACGCGGATGCCTTTATCGACGCCCGACGTCACCGAAATGGTGGCGATAATCACCGACAGCGCAATCAGCGCCGCTTTCGCCGCCATCGAATCCGGGATATCAAACAGCACGCTCAGCCCGTAGTTGAGCTGCACCACGCCAATCCCGAGCGTCGTCGCGATACCAAAGATGGTGCCGATCACCGCCGCGATATCGACGCTGTGGCCAATCGGGCCGTTAATCTTTTTACCGAAGATCGGATACAGGGCGGAGCGGATGGTGAGGGGCAAATTATAACGATAGCTAAAGTATCCGAGCGCCATGCCCATCAGGGCGTACATCGACCAGCCCGTCAGGCCGTAGTGGAACAGCGTCCAGACCATCGCCTGGCGCGCGGCCTCCATCGTCTGCCCTGCCCCTTCCGGCGGCTGCATATACTGCGTGACCGGTTCCGCCACGGAGAAGAACATCAGGTCGATGCCGATGCCTGCGGCAAACAGCATCGCGGCCCAGCTCAGCAGGCTGAACTCGGGCTTGGACTGCTCAGGCCCGAGCTTCACCGAACCGAAGCGCGAGCAGGCAATGCAGACCACGAAGACAATATAGAGCGTCGCGGCCAGCAGATAGTACCAGCCGAAGGTCTTCGACACCCAGTTCAGGGTGCGCCCAATCCACTCGGCAGAAAAATCACGAAAGAAGATCGTCGTCAGGGAAAACAACAAAATCAGCCCGGCGGAGGTATAAAAAACGACCGGGTTGATTTTGTCTTTTTCTCTGTCTTGTGAAAGGTCTGTCATCCAGTATCCCCACTGTTTTTGTAACTATTAAAATCCAAATCCGCAACAATTAAGACACATTTTATATTGAACGTCCAATCAAAAACCGCTTTAATGTATAACCAACGCTGATGAATGGAGTGGCAACAATGCCCAAAGTGGGGATGCAGCCGATCCGGCGCAGGCAGCTTATCGACGCCACGCTGGAAGCAATAAATGAAGTGGGAATGCATGACGCGACGATCGCGCAGATCGCCCGTCGGGCGGGCGTTTCCACGGGGATCATCAGTCACTACTTCAAAGACAAAAACGGTCTGCTGGAAGCAACCATGCGCGACATCACCGGCCAGTTGCGCGACGCGGTTTTGAGCCGCTTACGCGCCCTGCCGGACGCCAGCGCGGAGCAGCGCCTGCAGGCAATTGTCGGCGGCAATTTTGATGAAACCCAGACCAGCGGAGCGGCAATGAAGGCCTGGCTGGCCTTCTGGGCGAGCAGCATGCACCAGCCGATGCTCTACCGCCTGCAGCAGGTGAGCAGCCGTCGTTTATTGTCAAACCTGGTGTACGAGTTCCGCCGTGAGCTGCCGCGCGAGCAGGCCGAAGAGGCGGGCTATGGCCTGGCGGCGCTGATCGACGGGCTGTGGCTACGCGCCGCGCTGAGCGGCAAGCCGCTGGATAAGACCCTGGCGCAGTCGCTCACCAGCCACTTCATCAGCCAGCATTTACCGACCGAATAACCGAGGAGAATTTATGTCCCGAATGGCAGAACAGCAGCTTTATATCAATGGTGGTTATACCTCCGCCACCAGCGGTCGCACCTTCGAGACCATCAATCCGGCCAACGGTGAAGTTCTGGCGAGCCTACAGGCCGCCGGGCGCGAAGACGTCGATCGCGCCGTAGAAAGCGCAACGCGCGGGCAAAAAATCTGGGCGGCGATGACCGCCATGGAGCGCTCGCGCGTTCTGCGTCGCGCCGTTGATATCCTGCGCGAGCGCAACGATGAGCTGGCGAAGCTGGAAACCCTCGACACCGGTAAAGCGTATTCCGAAACCTCAACCGTCGACATTGTCACCGGCGCGGACGTGCTGGAGTATTACGCCGGGCTGATCCCGGCGCTGGAAGGCAGCCAGATCCCGCTGCGTGAGACCTCGTTCGTCTACACCCGCCGCGAGCCGCTTGGCGTGGTGGCGGGTATCGGCGCGTGGAACTACCCGATCCAGATTGCCCTGTGGAAATCGGCCCCGGCGCTGGCGGCGGGCAACGCAATGATCTTCAAGCCGAGCGAAGTGACCCCGCTTACCGCCCTGAAGCTTGCGGAGATCTACACCGAAGCTGGCCTGCCGGACGGCGTGTTTAACGTCCTGCCGGGCGTGGGCGCGGAGACAGGCCAGTACCTGACCGAGCATCCGGGCATCGCCAAAGTCTCCTTCACCGGCGGCGTCGCCAGCGGCAAGAAGGTGATGGCCAACTCGGCGGCCTCGTCCCTGAAAGAGGTAACGATGGAGCTGGGCGGCAAATCCCCGCTGATTATTTTCGACGACGCTGATCTCGATCTCGCGGCAGACATCGCCATGATGGCGAACTTCTTCAGCTCCGGCCAGGTGTGCACCAACGGCACCCGCGTGTTCGTTCCCGCGAAATTCAAGGCCGCGTTTGAGCAGAAAATCGTTGAGCGCGTGGGCCGCATCCGCGCGGGCGATCTGTTCGATGAAAACACCAACTTCGGCCCGATGGTCAGCTTCCCGCATCGCGATAGCGTGATGCGCTACATCGCCAAGGGCAAAGAGGAAGGCGCGCGCGTGCTGTGCGGCGGCGACGTGCTGAAGGGTGAAGGCTTCGATAACGGCGCGTGGGTGGCCCCGACCGTGTTCACCGACTGCACCGACGAGATGACCATCGTGCGCGAAGAGATCTTCGGCCCGGTGATGTCCATCCTCACCTATGAAAGCGAAGAAGAAGCGATCCGCCGCGCCAACGATACCGACTACGGTCTGGCGGCGGGCATCGTTACTGCCGACCTGAACCGCGCGCACGGCGCCATTCATCAGCTCGAAGCGGGCATCTGCTGGATCAACACCTGGGGGGAATCCGCCGCAGAGATGCCGGTCGGCGGCTACAAACACTCCGGCATTGGCCGCGAGAACGGCGTGATGACGCTGCAGAGCTACACCCAGGTGAAGTCCATCCAGGTTGAGATGGGTAAATTCCAGTCCATATTTTAACCGGGAGGTTTATTTGCAATTTGACTACATCATTATCGGGGCAGGCTCTGCCGGCAACGTACTGGCAACGCGACTGACTGAAGATCCGAACACCACCGTCCTGCTGCTTGAGGCGGGCGGGCCGGACTACCGCTTTGACTTCCGCACCCAGATGCCCGCCGCGCTGGCGTTCCCGCTGCAGGGCAAGCGCTACAACTGGGCGTATGAAACCGAGCCAGAGCCGTACATGAACAACCGCCGCATGGAGTGCGGACGCGGCAAAGGGCTGGGCGGCTCGTCGCTGATCAACGGCATGTGCTACATCCGCGGTAACGCGATGGATCTCGACAACTGGGCCAAAGAATCTGGCCTTGAGCACTGGAGCTACCTCAACTGTCTGCCCTACTACCGCAAGGCAGAGACGCGCGACGTAGGGCCGAACGACTATCACGGCGGCGACGGTCCGGTGAGCGTCAGCACCTCGAAACCGGGCGTGAACCCGCTGTTTGAGGCGATGGTGGAGGCGGGCGTGCAGGCGGGCTACCCGCGCACCGACGATCTCAACGGCTATCAGCAGGAGGGCTTCGGCCCGATGGACCGCACGGTCACGCCGCAGGGCCGACGCGCCAGCACCGCGCGCGGCTATCTGGATCAGGCCAAAAAGCGTTCGAACCTGACTATCCGCACCCACGCCATGACCGATCATATTATTTTTGACGGCAAGCGCGCGGTGGGCGTCGAGTGGCTGGAGGGCGAAAGCACCATCCCGTCCAAAGCGACGGCGAATAAAGAGGTGCTGCTGTGCGCAGGCGCGATTGCCTCCCCGCAGATCCTCCAGCGTTCCGGCGTGGGCAACGCGGAGCTGCTGAAGCAGTTCGATATTCCGCTGGTGCACGACCTGCCCGGCGTGGGCGAAAACCTGCAGGATCACCTGGAGATGTACCTCCAGTACGAATGCAAAGAGCCGGTCTCCCTCTACCCCGCCCTGCAGTGGTGGAACCAGCCGAAGATTGGCGCCGAGTGGCTGTTTGGCGGCACCGGCGTGGGCGCGAGCAACCACTTCGAAGCGGGCGGGTTTATCCGCAGCCGCGAGGAGTTTGAATGGCCGAACATTCAGTACCACTTCCTGCCGGTAGCGATTAACTACAACGGCTCGAACGCGGTTAAAGAGCACGGCTTCCAGTGCCACGTTGGCTCCATGCGCTCCCCGAGCCGTGGGCACGTGCGGATTAAGTCCCGCGATCCGCACCAGCATCCGGCGATCCTGTTCAACTATATGTCCCACGAGCAGGACTGGCAGGAGTTCCGCGACGCTATCCGCATCACCCGCGAGATCATGCACCAGCCCGCGCTGGACAAGTATCGCGGTCGCGAAATCAGCCCGGGTATCGAATGCCAGACCGACGAGCAGCTGGACGAGTTCGTGCGTAACCACGCGGAAACCGCCTTCCACCCGTGCGGCACCTGCAAGATGGGTTACGACGAGATGGCGGTGGTCGATGGCGAAGGCCGCGTTCACGGGCTGGAAGGGCTGCGCGTGGTGGATGCGTCGATCATGCCGCAGATCATCACCGGCAACCTGAACGCCACCACTATTATGATTGGCGAAAAAATTGCCGACGCGATCCGCGGGCGCGAGCCGCTGGCGAAGAGCACGGCGGCGTATTATGTGGCGAACGGGGCACCGGTAAAACGCTAAGTTTCGCCCGCCTACGTTTCAACGATGATTAAAACCTCAGTTTCATAGACAAAAATCCCCGGACGTCGCCGCCGGGGATTTGTACCAGTCAGAACGCATTGTCCCTGAGACGAAATGAACGGGTAATGCGATCCCAGATCGCCACAAGCTCAGCTTCGCTATAGGCTGATGGGGGAGCAGTGTCGCTTCCTTCGGGTGGGATTTCGTTGCTGAGTGTCAGATCAAGACTGGGATGCATGAAGTCTGCATTTGTCTCATTCGCTACGGCTGTAAACATGAGCTGCGCTGAGGGATTATCGGATGATCTTTTTGGTGGGGCGGTAATCAGCCATTCATTGCCCGTGAAACCGGCAATCTGCGCTTCACCCTTACGTAATGTGCGTCCATTAATGCTGTTGATATAAGACTGAATTTCCCCGGTTCGCTCCAGCATGGTGGTGCTTTCTTTCAGAGCATTATTGCTCCAGACGATAAAAGAAAATACCGAACTGTGCGGATAAATAAAGGTGATGTCTTCCTTTGGTTTACCGTTCCCGTCGCGGATAAACCCTTCTGAAATACAGGTGCCCGGCTGTGTCGGGATTTCATCATTTTTTCGCCCGCTCAGACGGGACATTAAGTCCTGTAGCTCTGCTAGTTTCTGAGGTTTGTTATTAATATGGCCAGGACTGACACCAGCATTGATAAAATCCTCCTTATCTTGTTGATATTTAGGATCTGATAAATCGATAATATCCTGACTGAGGATAAACGCTACCCCATCTATATACAGGTGCCCTTCCAGAGTGCGGCCATATCCTCCTTCACTCCCATTTCTATTCCGGTCAAAGATCACCGCATTCTCATTGATCCGGTACACCTGCTTTAAGAAAGGCTGATCCACTTTCCTCACTGTATGCCCGTTCAGCAACTCCTGCTCTCGTAGCCTGATACGTTGTTCAAATGCCGGGCGATAAAGTCGCTTGCTGCTGATGCTGATCTCATTGATTTTGGCATCTTCGGTCCGGGTGTTTTCAAAAGAGGTCGGAACCTCAAACACATAGCGCCCCACGCACTGGGCTTTAGTGGAGGCAAACAGGGTATCAACCATACGTTTTTCCTTAGCGATCAATTCTGGTGGCGTATGAACAAACGTCACAAAGTTGTGAATATAGAATCCTGCCGCCAGCAACAGCATCGCCAGCGGAATAAGCAGGGGAAACGGGAATTTTTTCATGGTGCCGGCACCTGCTGCACGATTTTTACCACCGAGCGGACCGTGAACATCAGGGCGTCGGACAGGTCGCTGTAAACTGAACGGGAGCGATCCACAGGATCAACGGCATAGGCCCCTTCATGGTCAACATTGGTCGCCAGCACCCCAAAAATTCTGGGGGACCTGGTCCGGATCGCCTTTACTGGCACCGTGCCATCGCCGGGCGTTCCTGCGGAAATCAACTCAAAAGTTGTTCCTGCATCATACCGATATGTCGGTGACGATGGCTCTGGATAGCCCATCACCGGCACAGGCCGCAGAGCAGGCCGTTCTTTCCACGTCAGAAAAGCATCAGACTTATTGTCTGCACTCGCACCATAAAACAGCCAGGTCTGCGGGTGGTATTTGCCATTCAGTTTCTCAATGAATTCTTTAACTGGATTCTTTATCCGGTAAACAAAATCTTGCCACTCACTATTCGTATCCCCCAGCAGCAAATCCTTATCACATAGCCGCCACCAGTCCGTTTTGTTCAGGTATATTTCCGTGTACGGATCGCTCTTTGGTAGAGACTGTTGCGTATCGCCGCTCTCGATTTTCAGCCAGCCAGGACCGTAAGCCTTGCCCGGCAGCAGTTGTAACGGGCCGGGAGACTGGGCCAACACCGGCATCAGCTTCTCGGCACTGTCCCCGATAATTATCCCGGTAATTCCCCGTTCGCCGATTTTCATCCGTCGATAAGCTGCTGGCGAGCCAAGGTCCGGCATCACCCCGTGGACAATCCCCAGAATCTTGCTCTGACCGTTCATGTTTTCTGAATAATGTCGGGCAACCAGGCCTCCCATCGAATGGGTGACCAGAATGACTTTGTCCACCGCCAGACGACCGTGATATAACCCCAGAACCTTGCTGATATATTGGCCAAGCAACGCCGCCGAATCAGCATTCGACTGTAGCCAGTTATAGCCAAAAACATGAAGCGGGTATAAAAAGTGGTGCCCGTGCGCCGCTTCTTCTTCCGTCAGCACCTGCTCTGCAGGTTCGTCACCGATCCTGACCCCGGTAAAACGCTGCCGCGCCGTTTGTAATTGCGCTTCACGGAAATAATTATCTAACAGGATATCGTCGTCACTGAGCAGGTACTGTAACCGGTCAAGCGCCTCGCCGTAGCTCATGTAAAACGCACTTCCCAGCCCCGCACACACCGGGATGGGAACTTTTTACCGTCAGCCCCCTCATTGAAGATATTCCCGCTGTCATCAACAAATGTTGTTTTTGGGTCAAGAAGCTGTTTTCTTTTCTCCGGGCCTGCCAACGGCCATTTTTTTAGTGATTCAAAGCTGTACTCCCAGACTTTGTTCTCTTTGTTCTTTAGATTAGATCCCATCACTCCTGGAATGAAAATAACCGGAATGATTTTGTGCGGCGGCACAAGGCAAACCGCCACGTAATTATTTTCTTTTGGCTGGGAGGTCAATTCATAATGAAACCGTCCATTGTCGTCCCAGATGGGCCGATGATAAGCACGATTTTCAGAGTCATCCATGAGTTAAGTTCCTGATATTGTAGATTCAGAAGGGCATTAGCGCATAAAAGCCGCGAACAGAACTTAACCAAAATCAACTTTCAAATTCACTTTGCCACTCCCTTCCCAAAATATTTTCATCCTCCTGCATCCAGTTTCCCACCAGCCCTCGTATGTGAATATGTGAGCAACGCCTTTGCTCCTTAATCCGAGGATAAATGATGAAAAAGCTACTCAGTGTTGCATTCGTATCCAGCGCTTTACTCTTCTGTGCAGGCGCATCAGCGGCCATGACGTCAGGCTCCGTGATGGTGGGCGGAGCGGAAATGTTCCCGAGCAAAAACATTGTTGAAAACGCTGTGAACTCAAAAGATCACACCACGCTGGTGGCGGCGGTTAAAGCGGCCGGACTGGTGGATACGCTCCAGAGTAAAGGGCCATTCACCGTCTTTGCGCCCACCGATGCGGCGTTTGCGAAATTGCCTGCGGGTACGGTCGACAATCTGGTGAAGCCGGAAAATAAAGCGCTGCTCACCAGTATCCTGACCTATCACGTGATCGCCGGTAATTACGATGTGAAAGCGCTGGAGCAGAAAATTAAACAGGGAGGCGGCCACGCGGAGCTGAAAACCGTTAACGGTCAACCGCTGTGGATCATGAGTAACGGCCCGCACAATATTCAGCTCAAGGATGGTAAAGGTAACGTGGCGAACATCAGCACCTATGACGTCCATCAGAAAAATGGCGTGATCGATGTGATTGATACCGTCCTGATGCCTAAGTAGTTGTCTATACTTAGGAAGTGTGACGTTGCCTTCCGGGAAAAACATGGATAACGCGTTAGCTGAACAGCAGTTGAAATTAATGCAGGCGGTCGCAAACGGCGATCGCCGCGCATTTGAACAACTTTACCGACTCACATCGCCTCACCTGTTTGCCGTCGCGCTGCGCATGCTACGCCATCGCGCCTGGGCAGAAGAGATCCTTCACGACTGTTTTGTCACCGTCTGGAGTAAAGCCGAAACCTATAACGCCGCCCTGAGCTCTCCGATGACCTGGCTTACGCATATTGTTCGCAACCGCTGTATTGACTGGCTGCGCAGCGGGCAAACCCGGGCTGCCGCCCGCGAGGAGTCGTATTCGGAAGATATTCTGCTGAGCGAAAGCGATGAGCAAAACAACTGGCACGACGACGCGCAGGCAGCACGGCTCAGGCATTGTCTGGATCATCTGAGTCATGAACAGCGGCAGAGCATTACGCTCGCCTACTATCAGGGCATGTCCCACAGCGACATTGCCGACTGGCTCCAGCAGCCCGTGGGCTCGGTAAAAAGCTGGATCCGCCGCGCGATGGATCATCTTCGGGAGTGCGTGGGCCTATGAATGACAGCGAAAAACGCGATGACATGCTGGCTGCAGAATATGCCCTCGGTACCCTGCGCGGAGGGGCGCGGCTTCAGTTCCAGAAAAGGCTTGCCGCGGAGCCCGGTCTGGCCGCCCGCGTGGCGTACTGGCAGGAGACGTTCAGCACGCTCGACAGTCATCTCGCGCCCGTTAACCCACCCGAGACGGTGTGGAAGAGGATCGCCCTCGATCTGCCGCCCAGGAAGCCCTTGCGCCAAAGCCGGCCCTATCTCGGCTGGATGGTCGCTGCTGGCCTCGCCGCCGTTACCGTCGTGACCTGGTATTCCACCCGCACGCCGGAACTCGCACCGCTGATGGTGCTCAACGATGCCCAACAGCACGGGCAATGGATCGTCAGTGCGGACAGCCGCCGCCAGTATCTGAGCATCACCCCTCTCAGACCGAACGCTGTCGCGGCGCAAAACAGCCTGCAGCTTTGGCTTATTCCTGCCGGTAAGGCTCCGATATCCCTTGGGCTGCTGCAAAGTGATATACCGACTGATGTTGCCCTCAGGAACAACACCCTTACCCCTGACGCGATGATAGCCATAAGCCTTGAACCTAAAGGGGGATCACCCACCGGTCAACCCACCGGCCCCGTGCTGTACAGCGGCAAGATTTAATCCTCCGGCCTTGTTCGCAGGGCCGCGCGCATCTTAATCTGCCTTCTACGGATTTACGCCCGAACGATAAGAAAAGAGAGATTTTTCAATACTCAATCCTGTACCTAACATTGGCTGTTAGATATAAGAATTAAATATTAGCACCGCAATGAATTTTATTATTAGAAACTTTATTGACACTCTCCCTGCAACTCCATTAAGTTTAAATCGAATGCTATTTAATTCGATATATACAATATATTTTTAAAAAGGGTTAAAGAATTCGTCATCATTCTTTAATCCTTCTCTGCATTTTATTTTTTTGAATCACATAACAGTGAGATAAGATCATGAATAATAGTGCAAACAAAGTTGTTGTTATCACCGGTGCCAGCAGCGGTATTGGTGAGGCCATTGCCCTTCATCTGGCAAATAAACCTTTTTCCCTGGTGCTGGTTGCCCGTCGTCTGGAGAGAATTAACGCCCTGGTGGATCGCATTATTCAGCAGGGCGGCCGGGCGATTGCCGTGAAGGCGGATGTGACCCAACAGGAGGAGGTTCAGCGCGCGATTGACGCTGCCGTTGCCGCCTACCAGCGCGTGGATGTTCTGATCAACAACGCGGGCTTTATGGCCATCGCCCCGCTTAGTGAGCTGAAAACCGACGAGTGGGACAAGATGATTGATACCAATATCAAAGGCGTGCTGTACGGCATCGCCGCGGCTTTCCCGGTGTTCCAGCGTCAGAGGAGCGGACATTTTATTAACGTGGCCTCCGTGGCGGGTATCAAGGTCCTTGCCCCCGGCGGCGTGGTGTATAGCGCCACGAAATTCGCCGTCCGCGCGCTGAGTGAAGGCTTACGTCAGGAAGCGGGGAAAACCGTTCGGACTACCCTTATTTCCCCCGGCGCCGTTGAAAGCGAGCTGCAGTTTGGCAGCTCTGATGCCCCGAGCAAACAGTTCCTGCATGAATTTTATAAGCAGGCTATTCCGGCAGAGTCGATTGCCAGAGCCGTATTATTTGCTATCGAACAGCCTGGCGACGTTGATGTAAATGAAATAATTGTCCGTCCAACGCAGGAAGAATTTTAGCATGAGTTAAATAACGCTGAATGAGGTGTCATTATGATTAAATCATTAACGTCCCTGTCAGATTTAAATATGCGATCGGGTGCCGACATTCTCCTTGAAGTGCTGGAGAGTGAAGGTGTGGAATATATTTTTGGCAACCCCGGCACCACCGAACTTCCGCTCATTGATGCCCTTCTTCGCCATGAAAATATTCACTATATTCTGGCACTCCAGGAAAGCAGCGTGGTCGCCATTGCCGACGGTTACGCGAAAGCCTCCGGCAAGACCGGTTTTATCAATTTGCATACCGCCAGCGGTCTCGGACACGGGATGGGGAATCTCATTAATTCGCGGATCATGAAAACGCCGCTGGTTGTCACCGTCGGGCAGCAGGACACGCGGCACTACGTGCGTGACCCGCTCCTGTACGATGACATTGTCTCCATTGGATCGCCGGTGGTGAAATGGGCGCAGGAGGTCACCAGCGCCGATCAGCTCCCGGTGCTGGTGCGTCGGGCATTTCACGCCGCCAGCTATCCTCCCGCGGGTCCGGTGCTACTTTCCCTGCCAATGAACGTGATGGAAGAGATCAGCGACGCCGGGATACAAACGGCCTCTAAAGTGAACTACCACACCGTGGCGGGCTCGCTGGACGAACTGGCCGAAGAGTTGAGCCAGGTTACCCCCGGCAGGATCATGATTGTGGCGGGGGATGAAGTTCACTCCAGCGGCTCGACGCAGGAGATTGTCCAGCTTGCTGAAGCGCTCGGCGCCCACGTCTACGGCTCCTCCTGGCCGTTGAACCTCCCCTTTCCCACGCAGCACGCGCTCTGGCGCGGCAATATGCCCACCACCGCAAATGAAATCGCCAGCGTCGTTAATGCCTACGATGCGGTGTTTATCATCGGCGGCAGAAGCCTGATTACCATTTTGTATAGCGAGGGCGAGGCCATTCCGGAAACCTGCGCGGTGTATCAGCTCTCGGCGGATATGAACGAACTTGGCCGCACCTACGCCACCCGCCTCTCGGTGATGGGGGATATAAAACTCTCCCTGAAGGAACTGTTGCCGAAGCTTGAGCAGTGCCGGGTGGCAAGCAAATTGACGCATCAGCGGCTGCTCAAATCGGCACGCGCTGAACGTGAAAAAGAGTGGCAACTGCAGGAAGAGCGTCTGGCAGCCGAGCGGCTGCGCCCGGCAATTTCTCCAATGGTCGCGGCCTACGAGGTGATAAAGTCCGTTCCGCCTGGCATAACGATTGTCGACGAAGCGATTGCAACGGCCAGACACGTTCGCCGGTTTATCTCCGATCAGCAGCACCCGCGCTACTACTTTATGCGCGGCGGCGGTCTGGGCTGGGGAATGCCTGCAGCAGTAGGTCACTCGCTGGGGCTGGGGCGCGAGCCGGTAGTGTGTCTGGTTGGCGACGGCGCCTCCCTGTACTCGCCGCAAGCGCTCTGGACGGCGGCGCACGAAAATCTGCCCGTCACCTTTATCGTGATGAATAACCTGGAGTACAACATCCTGAAAAACTTCATGAAAGGACAGCCGGGCTACAGTTCAACACAGCTGGGTCGTTTTATCGGGATGGATCTGATTAACCCGCGAATTGATTTCCAGTCGCTGGGCACCGCGATGGGTATCCGCTGCTGCCGGGTGACCCAGGCCGCGGATATCGCCACGGCGGTGATGCAGGGGCTACAGTCAGGAAAAACCAATTTGATTGAAATTGCCATTTCCGCAGATTGATCGACCATTTCAGATGTACCCTACATAAAACACTTATAACCGAAACGCCTCAAGCCGCTTAATCTGCCGCCCTTCCCCGTCAAAATTCTCCGTCGCCAGCCAGGCGCGCAGTTCGGCATCGCGCTGCGGCCACTCGCCGTCAATAATAGAAAGCATATCGCTGTCGCGGTTGCGCCCTTTGCGCACCAGCTTCTGGCGCAGGCGTCCTTCCCAGACAAACCCCAGCCGCTCCGCCGCGCTGCGCGACGCAACGTTCATGGAATCGCACTTCCACTCGACGCGCCGGTAGCCGTGCTCAAACGCATTTTTCAGCAGCAGCCATACCGTTTCGGTGCCCATCCGGGTTCCTTTCATCCTGCGCGACCAGGTCACGTGCCCGATCTCCACCGACCCCAGCAGCCGCTCGTTAGCCATATAGCTCACCAGCCCCACCGCGCGTTCGGTGCGTAAATCAATGACGGCAAACGGCACCAGCTCATCGTCCATAACCTTACCCACGATCCAGTGGGCGGTGGCTTCCACGCTCGCTGGCTGCGTGCTGGCAAGCCACGTCCAGTCGCTGTCGTCGCCCAGCGCGTAGGCCTCATAGAGATCAGCCGCGTGGCGATCGGCATCCAGCGGCTCCAGGCGGCAATACTGGCCGAACAGCGGCGTGCGGGTTAATACGCGCGCGCCTCTCCAGTCTGGAACGATATCGTTGACGGTTTGACCATGTTGATTGATTTCGGGCACGGCGGTGACTCCCTGAAAGGTAAGGAGTTTGTTATAGCAGGTTAAAAAGCGTGCGAAAAGCAGCGTATTTTAATAGCCCGAGCGCATGCGATATTCCCGCAAGATATAAGCAAAGCTGAATTTCGACTTTGCGGAATGTCAGAGTCGACCTAACGTAGCGGAGCATAAAACAATCACAATATATTCTTCTCAGGGATCGCTATGACGAAAAAACTGTTGCCGTTACTGGTGCTGGCTGCGCTCTCAGGCGTTGTCCACGCCGCTACTCCGCCCAACACGCTGGTTGTTGCCCAGGGGCTGGATGACATCGTGAGCCTCGACCCGGCCGAAGCCAACGAGCTTTCCAGCATCCAGACCGTTCCGAGTCTGTATCAGCGTCTGGTACAGCCGGACCGCGATAACCCGGAAAAAATCACCCCGATTCTGGCAGAAAGCTGGGAAGCGGACGCGGCAGCAAAAACGCTGACGATCAAACTTAAGCCCGATGCCAGATTCGCCTCCGGCAACCCGCTGCGCCCGGAAGACGTGATTTTCTCTTACACCCGCGCCGTGACGCTGAACAAATCCCCGGCCTTTATTCTGAACGTGCTGGGCTGGGACGCGAGCAACATCGCCAGCCAGCTGAAAAAGGTGGACGATCATACCCTCCAGCTTCACTGGACGGCGGACGTTAGCCCGTCGGTGGCGCTGAATATTCTCTCCACGCCGATCGCCTCCATCGTCGATGAAAAGCAGGTTGCGGCAAACGTGAAGGATAACGACTTCGGCAACGCGTGGCTGAAAATGCACTCCGCGGGCAGCGGCGCGTTCAAAATGCGCGTCTATCAGCCGCATCAGGCCATCGTGCTGGAAGCTAACGAATCGGCACCCGGCGGCGCGCCGAAGCTCAAAAGCATCATCATTAAAAACGTCCCCGATCCGGCCTCACGCCGCCTGCTGATCCAGCAGGGTGATGCGGACGTGGCGCGCGATCTCGGAGCAGATCAGATAAGCGCCCTGGACGGCAAGCCGGGCGTTAAGGTGCTGAGCATTCCGTCCGCCGAGCAAAATTACCTGGTGTTTAACACCGGCAACAGCGCCAACCCGCTGCTGAACAACCCGGCGTTCTGGGAAGCCTCGCGCTGGCTGGTCGATTATGAAGGCATCACCAAAAATCTGCTGAAAGGCCAGTACTTTGTTCATCAGAGCTTCCTGCCGGTCGGCCTGCCGGGCGCGCTGGAAGACAACCCGTTTACGTTTGACCCGGCAAAAGCGAAAGCCATTCTCGCCAAAGCGGGCATTAAAGACGCGCACTTCACGCTGGACGTGGAGAACAAGCCGCCGTTTATCACCATCGCCCAGTCGATGCAGGCGAGCTTTGCCCAGGGTGGCGTGAAGGTCGATCTGCTGCCTGCCGCCGGAAGCCAGGTCTATGCCCGCGTGCGCGCGAAGCAGCATCAGGCGGCGATTCGTCTGTGGATCCCGGACTACTTCGACGCGCACTCTAACGCCAGCGCCTTCGCGTGGAACGACGGTAAATCCAGCACCGTGGCCGGGCTGAACGGCTGGAAAATCCCGGAGCTGAACAAAGCCACGCTGGCGGCGGTAGCCGAGCCGGATCCGGCGAAGCGTCTGGATCTGTACAAGAAGATGCAGGAGCAGCTGCAGCAGAATTCGCCGTACGTATTTGTCGATCAGGGTAAAACCCAGATCGTGGTGCGCGATAACGTGAAGGGGTATCAGCAGGGGCTGAACGCGGATATGGTCTGGTACGACCGCGTCACGAAGTAGCCCTTCTCCTTCTCCCGTGGGATAGGGTTGGGGTGAGGGCAACATCGCGCAACAGAGCCGCCTGTTTCCCCTCACCCCGCCCTCTCCCAAGGGAGAGGGGGCCGTCCGTGCTTATTTTCAGTTTTTGTAGGCCGGGTAAGGCGAAGCCGCCACCCGGCATGAAGAGATTTCCCATGCCACATCTTTCCACCCGCGTGCTTCAGGGTCTGCTGACCCTGCTGCTCACGCTCTTCGGGCTGCTGCTCGTCACGTTTGCGCTCTCGGCGTTTTCACCTGTCGATCGCGTGCTGCAGATCGTCGGCGATCGCGCCAGCCAGTCAACCTACGATCAGGTTCGCCACCAGCTTGGGCTGGATCGTCCCTTGCCCGTGCAGTTCTGGCACTACCTGCAAAACCTTGCCCACGGTGATTTAGGCACCGCCAGCGCCACCGGGCAGCCGGTGCTGCAGGACCTGCTGCACGCGTTCCCCGCCACGCTGGAGCTGGCCACGCTGGCGTTAATCATCGGCGCCGTGCTCGGCGTGATTGCCGGAGTGCTGTGCGCCCGCTACGCCGGTTCGCCGCTCGATCTCGCCATCAGAACGCTAACCCTGCTCGGCAACTCGGTACCGATTTTCTGGCTCGGCCTGCTGATGCTGGCCCTGTTCTACGCGAAGCTGCAGTGGAGCGCGGGTCCCGGCAGGCTGGACGATATCTGGCAGTTCACCGTCGAGCCGCGCACCGGCTTTGCGCTGGTGGATACCTGGCTTTCCGGCGATCGCGAGGCGTTCCGCAACGCCCTCAGCCACCTGGTGCTGCCGGTGCTGCTGCTGGCCTATTACTCGCTGGCGAGCATCACCCGCCTGACGCGATCCGCCTGCCTGAGCGAAATGAACAAAGAGTACATTCTGCTTGCCCGCGCCAAGGGCGCCGGGGAGATGACCATTCTGCTGCGCCACGTGCTGCCGAACATTCGCGGTACCCTGATGACGGTAATCGCCCTCGCCTACACCAGCATGCTGGAAGGCGCGGTATTAACCGAAACCGTCTTCTCCTGGCCGGGGATCGGGCGCTATCTCACCACCGCCCTGTTCGCCGGAGACACCACCGCCGTCATGGGCGGCACGCTGCTGATTGGCGTCTGCTTTGTACTCATTAATAACCTTACCGACCTGCTTGTGCGGGCGACAGATCCCAGGGTGCGCTGATGCCGTTTTATCTCTTCTTACGCCGCCTGCGCCGCTCCCCTGCCGCATTTTGCGGGCTGGTAGCCATCGCGCTGCTGGTGGTTATCGCCCTGTTCGCGCCGTGGCTGGCACCGCTTGACCCGAACTGGCAGGACGCCGCCGCGCGCCTGCAGGCACCGAACGGCCAGCACTGGCTGGGCACCGACAGCTACGGGCGCGACCTGCTTTCGCGCCTGATTTACGGTACCCGCCCGGCGCTCGGGCTGGTGGCGTTAGTTACCGTAATCACCCTGCCCGCCGGGCTGCTGGTGGGGATTTTGTCCGGCTACTACGGCGGCTGGCTGGAGCGCATCCTGATGCGTTTTACCGACGTGGTAATGTCGATGCCGCGTCTGATCCTCGCCTTCGCGTTTGTGGCGATGCTTGGCCCGGGGCTGGTCAACGGCGCGCTGGCGCTGGCCTTAACCACCTGGCCTGCCTACGCGCGGCAGGCGCGGAGCGAGATCCAACGTCTGCGCCACAGCGACTACCTCGCCGCCGCCGGGATGATGGGCATTCGCGGCCCGCGCCTGCTGGTCGGCCATATTCTGCCCCTGTGCCTGCCGTCCGCGATTGTGCGGCTGGCGCTGGATCTGGCGGGCATTATTCTGGCGGCCGCCGGGCTGGGCTTCCTCGGTCTTGGCGCCCGTCCTCCAATGGCCGAATGGGGCGCGATGATCGCCGACGGTATGCAGGTGATTTTCGACCAGTGGTGGATAGCCGCCATTCCGGGCGGGGCGATTCTGTTTGCAAGCCTCGCCTTTAACCTGCTGGGCGACGGCCTGCGCGACGTACTGGAGCCGCAGCATGACTGAACAACGCGTCATCGTCGATGCGCTGAATATCGACTACCCCGCCGCGCGCGTGGTCAACAATCTCAGCTTCACGCTGGGCAACGAGCGGCTGGCGCTGGTGGGGGAATCCGGCTCGGGCAAATCAATGTCCGCCCGCGCCCTGATGGGGCTGGTGCGTAAGCCCGGCATCGTGAGCGCGAACCGGCTTAACGTTCTCGGCAACGACCTGCTGACCCTGAGCACCCGCCGCTGGCAGGCGCTGCGCGGCAACGGGATTGCGATGGTCCTGCAGGACCCGCGCTACGCGCTGAATCCGGCGCAAAACGTCGCCGCTCAGCTCGATGAAGCGCTCACCCTACACCAGCGCCTCCCCCGCGCCGAGCGCAGGGCGCGCATTCACGACATCATCCGCGCCGTTGGGCTCAACGGACATGTCCTCACGCGCTACCCCGGCGAACTCTCCGGGGGCATGGGCCAGCGGGTGATGATTGCCATTGCGCTGATCAACAACCCCCAGGTGCTGATTGCCGACGAACCCACCTCCGCGCTGGACGCCCGCCTGCGCAATCAGATCCTCGAGCTGCTGGTGCAGCAGAGCGAAGAACGCCAGATGGCGATGCTGCTCATCAGCCACGATCTGCCGCTGGTGGCGGAACACTGCGACCGCGTGCTGGTGATGTATCAGGGCGAAAAGGTCGATGAGATGGCGGCGAACCGGCTTCCGCAGGCGACGCATCCGTACACGCGAACCCTGTGGACCTGTCGTCCAGACGCCCATACTTATGGACAGATGCTGCCGACGCTCGATCGCTCGCAGCCGTGGAAGGAGGCCGATAATGGCGCTCGTTGAGGTTAACGATCTCCAGGTGAGATTCGGGGAGAAAACGGCGGTGTCCGCCGCCAGCTTTGGCATCGAGAAAGGTGAAACCTTCAGCCTGATCGGCGAATCCGGCTGCGGGAAATCGACTATTCTGCGCGTGCTGGCGGGGCTGCAGCGCGAGTGGAACGGCCGCATTTCGATCCTGGGAGAGGCGCTACGGCCAGGACGGCGTTTTGAAGGCGAGCTTCGCCGCAACGTGCAGATGGTGTTTCAGGATCCGTGGGCGTCGCTGCACCCAAACCACACCGTTGCGCGCACCCTGTCGGAGCCGTTAAACATCCACGGCGAAACGCAGGTTGCGGAAAAGGTGGCGGATGCGCTGCAGCAGGTGGGGCTTTTCGCCGACGCGGGCAGGCGTTATCCGCACCAGCTTTCCGGCGGCCAGCGCCAGCGCGTGGCGATTGCACGTGCGCTGCTGCTGCGCCCGCAGCTTCTGCTGCTGGACGAGCCAACCTCGGCGCTGGATATGTCGGTGCAAGCGGAAATTCTGAACCTGCTCAACCGCCTGAAGGCCGAGCACGGCATGACCTACCTGCTGGTGAGCCACGACGCGGACGTGATTGCGCATATGTCCGACCGGGCGGCGTTTATGGCGCACGGGGAGATCCAGAGGGTGTTTGACCGCGAGGCGATGTTACGGGGTGAGCACAGGATGGGGTAAGTGCGCGCGGCGGTGCCCGGTGGCGCTGCGCTTACCGGGCCTACGTTTCGTGCCGCGTTGATGGTTTTTCGTAGGCCGGGTAAGGCGTCGCCGCCGCCCGGCAAAAAAAAATCACTTCAGCAGCTTCACCGTGGCGTCGATGTCGATCTCATCTTCGGTGAAGATCAGCGTCGTATTCTGGAAGGTGGTGATCGCCAGCTTCTTCACCGTGCGCATTTCGCCCGGCTTTTTCTCGGATTTCGGCTTGATGCTGTTCATCAGCAGCCCCACCGACAGCACCGCGTTCTCTTTGTCGATTTTGGCATCAACCGGCTCTTCTTCGTTAAACACCACGAAGGATTTGATCGAGGTGAGCTTCACGCGCTCGCCCGCAATAAAGAGATGTTTGCTTTCAGGGATCACCTTCACCGCATAGGCGGAAAGGCCTTTGTTGTTGGTGGTCGGCTCGAAGGTCACCGCGGCATCTTTTTTAATCAGATCGGGATTCGCGACCTTAATCACATGAAAATAGCGGTTGTCGCCGTTTTCATCTTTGATAAATCCAAAGCCTTTATCTTTAAACCACGTTGTGATTGTACCGTTCATCGCTGTTACCGCCTGTCAGATCGTAATGACTAAAGTTTTGCAGCGCGCAGTGTAATGCACAATGGATGAGGAGACAAAAAAAAGCCCCTGCACGGGTGCAGGGGAAAACTCATGTCAGAGCTTATTAGAATTTAATTAAACACCATCCCACCATCGATGAGCAGAGATTGGCCGGTCATGTAGTCGGAATCCGGGCCTGCCAGGTATGAGACGCAGGCGGCCACATCTTCCGGCTCGGACAAACGGCCAAGCGTGATGCGTTTGGCAAAGGTTTCGGTCCCGTAGCCGAGCGGTTTACCCGCCGCCTCGGAGACCTGACGGTCGATCTCCGCCCACATCGGCGTTTTGACGATGCCCGGGCAGTAGGCGTTAACGGTGATCCCCAGCGGAGCAAGATCCCGCGCGGCGGTCTGCGTTAAGCCGCGCACCGCGAACTTGCTGGAACTGTAGACCGCCAGCTCCGGGTTGCCGGTGTGGCCCGCCTGGGAGCAGGCGTTGATGATCTTGCCGCCGTGCCCCTCTTTGCGAAACGCGTCAATCGCGGCCTGGATCCCCCAGATCACCCCTTTCACGTTGATGTTGTAGACCTTGTCAACAATCTCAGGCGTGATGGATTCGATGGGGGTGGACGGCGCAATCCCGGCGTTATTCACGATAACGTTAAAGCCGCCCAGCGCGGTGCGCGCTTTCTCCACCGCTGCGAATACCTGTTCGCGGTCAGAGACATCGACCTTCACGGCCACGGCGTTGCCGCCGTTACGGATGATTTCATCGGCGACGGCTCTTGCCGTCTCAACGTTATAGTCGGCGATGGCGACGGCAAAGCCATCTTTCACCAGGCGAAGCGCGATCGCTTTACCAATCCCCTGGCCTGAGCCGGTTACGAGAGCAACTTTTTGCATTTATCTGTCCTTATATTGAGTCACAAAATCTGGCTGAGATGGAGCTGGCCCATCAGCAGCGGGTTATCGCTGTAGTCGACGGGAATGGCCACCACGGCCGGGCCATCCACATCCATCGCCGCACGCAGCGTGGGTTCCAGCGCGTCGGCGCTCTCCACGGCAAAGCCTTTCGCGCCAAAGGCGTCGGCATAAACTTTGAAATCGACCGGGCCGAACTCGACGCCGGAAAGGCGCTGGTATTTTTTCTCTTCCTGAATCGCCACCATGTTGTAGCCGTTATCCACCCAGATGATGTGCAGCACGTTGGCATTGAGGCGCACCGCGGTTTCCAGCTCCATGCTCGACTGCAGGAAGCCGCCGTCACCGGAGACCGAAACCACCTTGCGGCCCGGGTTCACCAGCCATGCGCCGATCGCCCACGGCAGCGCGACGCCCATGGTCTGCTGACCGTTGGAGATCATCACCTGACGCGCCCGGAAGCTGTAGAGGTAGCGGGCGATCCAGATGTGGAAGCTGCCCATATCAACGGTGAGCGTCACGTCGTTATTCACAATGTCCTGCATGGCGCGCACGATGCGCAGCGGGTGCAGGGCAAACTGGTTAAGCGAGGCGCCGCGGCGATCGAGCAAATCCCGCTGGTGCTGGCGATCGACCAGAATTTCGGAGGCCCGCTGGCTCAGTTCGAGCTTACGATCGATGCGGTTAGCGAGCAGGTTCAGCGTTTCGGCGATGTCCCCCACAAGCTCCAGATCCGGCACGTAGTTACGCTCTTCATAGGCGGGCAGCACATCGATATGCACCAGCGTCGCGTCGCCGCTATTCCACATGGACGGCTCGTACTCCACCGGGCTGTAGCCGATGCAGATAATCAGGTCCGCCAGATGCAGCAGCCGGTCGCCCGCCTGGTTATTGAACAGGCCGACGCGTCCGGCGAAGCGGGTGAAGTGCTCCTGGTTCACCGCCCCGGCGGCCTGATAGGTGCTGGTGACCGGAATACGGCTTTTCTCCAGCAGCTTGCGCAGCGCGGCGCTGTTCGCGGGCTGGCTGGCCATCAGGCCGAGTAAAATGACCGGATTTTTGGCGGTTTCGATAAGCTTCGCCACGTCGTTGATGGCCGACTCCGGTGCCGGGCCCATCAGCGCCGGGCCGCTGGCGGGCAAAATCGCCCCCGTCGCGGGCTGGTCGACGATATCCTGCGGCAGGCTGACGAACGCGCCCCCCGGCCTGCCGTGCTCGGCGGCGCGAAACGCGTTCGATACCACCTCGGCAATCGCGTCCGGTGAGCTGACCTCCACGGCGTATTTGGTGACCGGGCTGAACATGGCGACGGTGTCCATGCTCTGGTGCACCAGCTTGGCTTTATCCGCCCGCTTCACCGCCCCGCCCAGCGCCACGACCGGGTCGCCTTCGCTGTTGGCGGTGGCGATACCGGTGATCAGGTTGGAACAGCCCGGCCCGGAGGTCACCAAAGCTACCCCAGCCTTGCCGGTCAGCCTCCCTACCGCCGCCGCCATAAACGCCGCGTTCGCCTCGTGGCGGACGGGAATAATCTCGATGGAGGAGTCCAGCAGAGAGTCAAAAACTTTGTCGATTTTCGCACCCGGGATCCCGAACACCTGCTTCACGCCCTGCGCTTCCAGCTGACCGACAACCATATCGGCGCCGTGCGCCCACTGACGTGACTGTTTCTCACTGTTCACGGTAGTTCTCCTGTTAGTTTTCGACGGAACGGATCGCTGCATCAAGATTGCTGGGGTGAAGGTTGGCCCGTAAAAACGCGCTGTCGGCGGGCAGGTCAATCATCAGCTTGTGGATTTCCCCAAAGGTGAGCACGCCGCTCTCCAGCTGGTAGTCGAGCAGATGGCCCCCGCCCTGACGGTCGTCGGTGATGAAATGCTCGTGATAGCCGGCCACGTTAATGCCCTGCATGTGCTGCGGCGTGCGGAACCCGACCAGCACCCCTTCGCGCTGGTTAAAGCGGAACACCGGCTGGTCGTCCAGCACGTCGGTCATCGCGCGGTACGGCGGCTTCTGGCGCGGCACCGTGCGGGTGTGGGCGTGGCGGAAGTTGCCGTCGATGCGCAGCGCGCAGAACAGGTTGTCGGAGGGGATCTGCTGGTCGATGACGTCGTGGATCTGCTGACGGCTGACCGGCGCATCGAAGGTTTTGCGGTACTGCGGCTGGAACCAGGTCATCACCGCAAACGGCGTTTTCTGCTCAGGCTTCGCGGCCCGGGCGCTGCCGTCGGCGCGCAGCTGGTACACCTGGCTGCTGAAGGCAATCATTTCGCCGTCCAGCTCGTTGAAGGTGCCCAGACCAAAATCACCGTGTGCCAGCAGATCGGCGATGGTGGTCTCTCCTTCGTACACGCCGCTTAGCAGGGCGCTCATTAGCGATGTCTGATAGATCACGCTGTCAGGATGCTGGGCGGAGAACCCACGCAGGGTCTCGCACAGGCTGGCCTCACAGTCGCAGGCAGATGAATGCATCATCGTGCTCGTCCTCTTCAACTTTATTTAGAAAGGTTAAATAAATGTTGACCCGATTCAGCAGAGAGTTCCAATATAGAAACCATGCTGGTTTGAGACGTTTTAGATATGGAACTTCGTTATCTGCGGTATTTTGTCGCGGTTGCACGCGAGCGACACTTCACCAGGGCGGCCGAAGCGCTGGGTATTTCACAGCCTCCTCTGAGTCAGCAGATCAAACGGCTCGAAGAGGAAGTCGGCACGCCGCTGTTCAGACGCCTGACGCGGGGCGTGGAGCTGACCGAGGCGGGAGAAGCCTTCTACGAGGACGCCTGCAAAATTCTGGCGCTGAGCGACGCCGCGCTGGAAAAAGCCCGCGGCATCGCGCGCGGGCTGAACGGCAACCTGTCGATTGGCATCACCAGCTCCGACGCTTTTCATCCCAAAATTTTCGCGCTGATCCGCCAGTTTCAGGTGCAGAACATGGCGGTTCAGGTTCACCAGGTGGAAGCCAATATGTCGTCGCTGACGACGATGCTGGCGGAGGGTGAGCTAGATATCGCCTTCGTGCGCCTGCCGTGCGAGAGCAGCAAGGCGTTCGAGTTAAAAATCCTCGACCGGGAGCCGATGGTGGTTGCGCTGCATCGCGATCATCCGCTGGCGGCGTGCGATTCGCTGGCGTTAGAGCAGCTTCGGGATACGCCGGTGGTGCTGTTCCCGCAGGAGGTCGCGCCGGGGCTGTACGAACGGGTTCACGGCTGCTGCGAACGGGCCGGGATTGACGTGCAGCACGCGCTGCAGTCGTCGCAGCTTTCCTCCTCCCTGAGCATGGTTTCCGCTGGCGGCGGGTTCGCGCTGGTGCCCAAATCCATGGCGGCCATTTCACCGCCGAATGTCACCTATCACTCGCTGAGCTCGCCGGAGCTTTATACCGATATCGCGCTCTGCTGGCGGCGCTTTGAACGCTCGCGGACGGTGAAGCGGTTTTTGATGATGATGATCGAGGGGTGACGGCGCAGCGCTGCTGGTTTATTGGCCGGGTAAGGCGTTGCCGCCACCCGGCAAGTCAGCCTTAGTTGTCAAATCACGGGATCCTGGAACGGTAAAGGTCTTACTGATGCACGCTTCGGTACTACGTTTTCCTGGTAATTGTCTGCCGCAAACCATCTGTTACTCTGGCTGCACTCAAGGGATGACAAGGAAGAGAGATGCTGAATAATCCATGCTGGCAAGATGCCTTGAAATACCCTGAACAATGGAGGTTTTGATGACTACACGAGTTATTGCATTTTTGCTCATACTCGGCGCATTCGCTGTAAATGCTGCCGATGGCGGTAATGGTGGGGATGGCGGAAACGGTTCTGATGGAGGAAACGGTTCGGATGGCACCGTCTCAGCTCCGGGCCGCGCAGGTTGTCCGGGCGGAACAGATCCGGACGCGTCGGGAAAATTTTATCTTCCAGGAACAAAACAGCAATGCAATCCGGGGAAGCAGGATGCCGTGAAAAGCGCCAGGCAATCAGATGCAGAGTGACAGTATGCTAACGCATCCTGGCTCCTCATCCTCATTTGCCTCCTGCTTCAGGCATGAATACCTGCGGCGGAATACGCAGACCTAGTCTTTCGCCTCCGCACGTAATGCCGCCTGCACCGCGGGACGGGCGCTGATTTTTTCCCTGTACGCCACTAGCGCGGGCCAGTCGTTGAGTTCAATTGAGAAGAACGAGCACCATCCCAGCACGGTGAAAAGATAGGCATCCGCCACGCTGAATGACGCTCCCGCCAGATAAGCGCTTGTGGAGAGCGTTTCCTGAAGAAAATCGAACCGCCTGAACAGCTTCTCACGAAAAATCGATTTGGCCTCTTCGGGCAGCACGCGATTAAAAAGAGGTGCCGATCCCGCGTGTATTTCGCTGGTGATAAAGTTTAGCCATTCCTGAAGCCGCACTCGCTCCCAGCTGTCTGCTCGCGGTGCCAGCCCACTTTCTGGCTTGAGATCTGCCAGGTACTGCAAAATGGCTGGCCCCTCGGTCAGGATTTTCCCGTCATCCAGTTCAAGCGCAGCGACATAACCTTTAGGGTTGATGGTCAGGAAGTCGCGCCCGTCAGCGGTAATCTTGCTCCTGTTGTCCACTTTTACCAGATCAAACTCAATCGCCAGTTCGCGCAGCACGATATGGGGTGAGAGTGAACAGGTGTCCGGGGCGTAATAAAGTTTCATGATCTCTCCGTTAAAGCGGTTATGTGATTTACATACACTGTGCTTAAAGCCATTCTCACTGTAAAATTAATGATTCATAAAATAGCTATTAGCTGAGCTACTGATATCCATGATGAATCTTTTACACTGGCGCTTGCTGGTTGCAGTGGCCGATGCCAGTAATATTTCCCGTGCCGCTGAAGAGGTCGGCATGACGCAGTCGGGCGCCAGCCAGGCGATCGCTCAGTTAGAGGCCTCTTTAGGATTTGCGGTATTCACGCGAGAGCGACGCCACATCGGCGTGACTGCCCTGGGCGAGCGGGTTGTCAAAGAGGCAAGGAGTATGCTGGCGCGGCTGGACGCCATCCGTGCACTGGCGGATGAGAGCCGGGGGCTGAGCGGCGGGCGCATTCGTCTTGCCAGTTTTCCTTCGGTGACATCCACATTTTTACCCGGACTGCTGCGCGACTTTAAGCGCCTGCATCCTGAAATCGAGGTGGTCGTACTGGAAGGTACGGACCAGGAGGTCGAAGAGTGGCTGGCGGCAGATACGGTTGATCTGGGCGTGGTCATGAACCCTGTTCCCGGGCGTGCTGAAGCGATCTTAGGGCAGGATGCGTGGGTCGCGGTGCTGCCAGCCAGTCACCGTCAGGCTCGCTATGCGCGTTTGCGGGGTATCCCCCTTGAGGAACTGGCAGACCAGCCCTTCGTGCTCGCAACCGGCGGTTGCGCCGTCAATGGAAAAAGCCTGATGGAACAGGCTGGCTTGCAGCTGTCTGACGTGCGGGTGACCGTCCGCGACTGGATCAGCGCCTGCCTGCTGGTGCGCGAAGGCATGGGCGTCGCGCTGATACCTGAATCCGCTCTGCCGGATGAATTACGCGGCTTGTGCGTCGTGCCCGTAGCACCTTCGCTGTGCCGGGAGTTTGGGCTGGTTTGTTCGCAGGCGGGCAAATCCTCCCGCGCGACGCAGGCGTTATTAGAAGGGTTGCTCAAAATGAAAAGGTCTGCGTGAAGGAGTAGCCGCCACCCGGCAGTGCCCTTCTGGAAGCCGCCTCGCAAACTTTCAATCAACCTTATGTAATTCAGGGTTATTCCTTTCCTTCCATTTTTCGCCGCCGTAAAGTGCCTGCGTTGCGGCACATCCGTAACCGGGCGTAGGAACCCGTTAGCATAAAGCGATATTTTTTGTCGCGACAGCGCATATCCCGTTAGAATCACGGTGGCGCTGGCGGAGCAGCCGAAAGGCTGGCCGTTTTTCTTTATGCACGGCATTCCTACCTCCGTCAGCGCTACCCCCTCTGAGCGTAGGAACTCATCGGGCGGTTAATATTTTTTTGCATAAAGAGGATGCCTTATGGCTACTATCCCTGGATTTTCTTACGCGCTTACTGAAGAAAGCGCTGTTTATCACCTTATCCACCTGCAACTTCCCGATTCTGCGAATCTCTTCGAACTGGCTGACGCCTGCACTGCGTATGTAAGCGTGCTGGTGGAAACTGACGACGCGGTGACGTTTGCCACGCTCTGTACGCGATTGCTGGCTGCGCTGAAGCGACTGCGGGAGTGCTGCGATGCCGAGCTGCCTTCGCATCTGGTTGAACAACTGATTGCGGGGGAAAAGATTGCTTCCTGCGTGCCCGACTGCTGGCAAGAGACGACGTTGCAGGTGGACTATGCCGTAGCGTTAACGTTGGCAGTGATGGGCGGGACGTTGCCTGCGAGCGTGGCGAAAGAACTCACCGGGCTGCTGCATGATATGGTCTGGTTATTGGCGGAGTTTGTGAAGGAGCCTTATATCCAGGCGCACTGAGGCGGGTGACTGAAGGCCGGAATTCTGCGAGGTAAGAAGCAGGATTTCGGCCTTACTCAAAGTACAGAGTTGTTTGTGGAATGTCCGTTAAGAGCGAATAGCAGACGGCCTATCCATCAAAAGAACATAAAAAAAACCGCCTCACGGCGGTTAAGCTATCAAGTCAAGAAGTTGCGCTTGCGAGACGTGCTGCAAATCCAATGAAGAACATCCCTACCAGCGCATTTCCTATGGCAGATAACCTACGGTTGCCTTTAAGACGGCTGAGCAGATAAGAGCCGCAGAAAACGAGAAAGCCGAAATAAACGAGAGTAATTGCGAACATTACTGCTGCCAGAATGATAAAAGCCATCCAGGAGTGTTCAGCCTGAACATTAATGAACTGGGCGAAGAAAGAGATATAGAACAGCAGCGTCTTTGGATTCAATAGCGTAACCAACATTCCGCGTCCGATGATCCCCCCGGCATCAGCTGAAGCTTTCTTTTCCTCACTCGTTTCGACAGCTGGCTTGAAGATAGCGCGTATTGTCTGGACACCGAGATAGAAAAGATAAGCAGCGCCTGCGTACTTGATGGCGTTAAACAAGGCAGGAGTTGAGCTTATGACCGCCGCCAGCCCACACCATGCCAGCAGAACCAGAATAACGTCGCTCACCAGAATGGAAAATATTGCAGCAAAGCCCCGCTTGATGCCGCTGGTAATGCTCGTTTTAATCACGAACATGGTTTCAGGGCCAGGTACAAGGACTATCAGCGTTGCACCAAGCAGGTACGTCCAGAAATTCACGACACCAAAATCAGCAAACATTTTCACTCCGGTTCTCTCGTTTTCAACGAAGCTATTCTAATGTAACCAGCGTAGATGAAAACACATCACGGCAACTTTCCTGGTAAGCCAATGTCTGCTGTTGGCACAAAGCGGACATTTTTTTCACAGCCACCTCATACAGTGTTCACACTAATTAAATGACCGCCATCATCACGAGCATATGAACACTGTACTCCATCAAAGTTTCCACATTGTCAACCCACCAACCGTCACCCATAATGTTTCCAGTCTGGAAACAAGGGGCAAGGATGCACGTAGTCTCAAGAGCACCTTTCGACGCAGCCACCAGACAATTTCCTAATCAAGCACTCGCCCTGGACGATCTTTACCGGGTACTAAAAAAGGAGCATTACCTGTCACCAGACGACATGCGAAAGCGCTTCCCCAGCCTGGACAGGATGAAGTACCGGGAGAAATGGTGGGTCATTAATGTGGGTGGCGGGCATTTAAGAGTGATGTTTTTTACTGATTTTGAGCTAGGAACAATTTTCATCAAACACATCAGCACTCACGCAGAGTATGACAAGCTCACGGACCTCTACCGGAGAATGAAAGAATGAATTATGCAGCAGCCATCAAAGCGGCAAACGACCTGACAAACGCGCTCCCTTTCCTGGGCTCAAGCCCGTCGCGAGAAGATTACGAAGATGCGCTGGCGCTGGTGGAGTATCTGATCGAACATGAACCCGATAGCCCGCTGGTAGAGATGCTCACCACCAAAATCGATAAATACGAAAACGAGTCTCCGGAGTTTGCGGAATTTAACGCGCGTGTTGCCAGCATTCCGTCAGGCGTTGCGTTATTGCGAACGCTGATGGATCAGTACCAACTCACTCAGAGCGACTTCGAGAACGAAATTGGCAAGAAGTCTCTGGTGAGTCGAATCCTCAACGGACAGCGCACGTTAACGCTGGATCATATGCGTGCGCTGGCAAAACGTTTTGGTTTGCCGGTGAGTGCGTTTGTGGGGAAGTGATCGAGAGCAGGCGCTTTGTACCCAATCCGCGATGATGAGTCGTTTATATTCAAGAACAAAGAGCTGTTTATGAAAACAATTGAAGAACTACGAAACGAGCTTCTAAAAATAGGTGAGCAGTTAGGCGGAGGCACAAGGCCAAACCATTACTTCTTTATCCCTGACCAACCCGATGGGGTTGCAACGCCCTATCTTGAAATTCATGGCAAAGAATATCATTTTATCGTCAGTGAAAGAGGCCTTCAAATACAGCGAAAAGTAACGCTCAGTGACGATGAAATTCTGTATTGGTTTGTGGAGAGTGCCGTGGCGGGGATGGCCTCAACCTATGCAGCAAGCCATTCATCTGAACGAGAATTTAGAGAGGTTTACTTCAGAAGGCAATACAGTTTAATGCTCTCTATCAAACCTGAATGGGCAACAAGAAAGCGCAAAGAAATCGCTGAGCTTCTCCATTCGCAAAGAAGCGAACGTTATTAACCCAACCGGCTCGTTACATTTACTTCCCTGTTGCCCTCTCTTTTCCTGGTAATTGCCTGCGACACACCATCTGTTACTCTGGCTGGACGCAAGGGAAGACAAGGAAGAGAGATGCTAAACCCTGGATTCGTTACCCGCAAAGCGCTTGCTCAGTGGCAGGATGTTCCCGCTTTTCTCCCCCTAGTTCCAGTTTCATGAAAAACACCGAACGATCATTCGCACTCCCTACCCTGAAAATATTCTGCCAATGATTGCCAGCTTTGACGTCCGGCAAGATGCCGTGATTCGGCGATTAATGTCATTGCGTCAAATACCGCAAAAATTTCTGCGCAACCAGAAGCCACAGTCGATCGGAAACTTTGGTTTGCACAGTTTTACCCTTTTGAAAAATTCAGTATCAGAAATCTGTTACGGCTTAAGAGGACAATTCTGGCGTTCGGATTTCGGTCTGGAAAACGTGCCGGATGCCAGTGCTTTTCAGACCCCAGCCGCGCCGGGCAGCGCGAAACTGTTGCTGCGCTACAAGATAACGGAGCTGACGCCCGGCAAGCATGAGCTCGCTACGGAAACATTCATCTCTTGTCCGGACAGACGCACTCGGCTAAAAATGTCGGCTTACTGGCTGGTAATACGGGCGGGAAGCGGCTGGATCCGTAAAAGGACGCTGAAGGCTGTTAAATCGAATATTGAAGGATGGGAGTCATAAGATGCTGGCTTATATCACTATAGGTACAAACGACTTTCAGCGCTCCGTGAATTTTTATGACGCTGTTTTTAACGTTCTTGGCTACTCGCGTCTGCCGGCGTGGACTGAAAGCTGGGCAATGTGGGTAGATGAAAATAATTCCGGCGAGGGGTTCAGCTTCTGTATTTGTCCTCCTTTTGACCAGCAGCCCGCGACGGCGGGAAACGGGACAATGTTCGCATTCAGTGCAGATAACGCGGATCTTGTCAGACGGTTCCACGCAGCTGGCCTCCTTGCGGGTGGAACGAATGAAGGCGAGCCTGGTACGCGAAGCGCTTACGGCCCCGACTTTTATGTTGCCTATCTGCGCGATCCTGACGGGCATAAGCTCGCATGCGTTTATCAGCATTACTCTCCTGAAGCCGATAAGTTTGTAGGCGAGGAATAGTCGCTTCAATCCTTATCTACCGCCCCACCTCCACGCTCGCCGACAGCCCCGCCACCAGCTCAACCCCCTCCGGCAATCTGTCGATATGAATGCGCACCGGCACGCGCTGCGCCAGCCGCACCCAGCTAAAGGTGGGCACCCAGCTAAAGGTGGGCTCGACGTCGGGCAGGCCCAGCCCGCCCGTTTCGTCATTACTGTCCCCGATCCCATGCCCGACGCTCTCCACGTGACCCGTGATGACAGGCTCGTAACCCATCAGCACCACCTGCGCGGCATCCCCGACGCGAATATGGCGCAGCTTGGTCTCCTCAAAGTACCCCACTATCCAGAAGCTGTGGGCATCAACGATGGCGACCTTCGTCTCCCCCGCCGTCGCGTAGTCGCCGGGGCGAAGCCGCAGGTGGGTGACGTACCCCGACACCGGCGCGCGCACGGTGGCGTGCGCCAGATTCAGCTCTGCCAGATCCAGCGCGGCCAGCGCGCCGTGATAATTGGCCGCCGCGACGTTCGCCGCGCTGCCGGTTTGCTGCAAATCCTCGCTGGAGATGGCGTTTTTAATCAGCGTGCGGCGATGGGCCGCGTCCTGGCGCATCAGCATCTCATGGCGTTTCGATTCCACATCAGCCTGCGCGCTGACCACCGCCAGCTTAAGCCAGCGCGGATCGATGACGTAAAGCACATCGCCCCGGTTCACCCACTGGTTGTCCCGCACGGCTACGCTGATGACCGGCCCGGAGACGTCCGGCGCAATCTGCACCACGTCCGCCCGCACGCGGCCGTCGCGGGTCCACGGCGTTTGCGCGTAGTGTTTCCACATCATAAAGGCCAGAAGCGTGGCCGCCACAGCCGCGCTTAAGGTCAGCGCATAGCGAGCCAGTAAAGAGAGCAGTGATTTCATGACAATAACCCCAACGCGGTCAGACCCTGCATCAGCAGGAAAAAGGTGACAATCCAGGTTGAAACATCCATCAGCGGGCGAAACGGTAAGCGCCGGTAGAGCCTGCTGAGCGAGAAAAGCGCGACGAGGCCCAGCGTGCAGACCAGCGCCGCGAGGGCGACCGTCAGCAGCCCCGGAATAAAAACCCCGCCGATATTGAGATCGTTAACCATGATCGGGCCCCCGTAATGCACAGTGCAGATCCACCAGCCTGAAGACCAACTGGCGCGTATGTTCATCTGCTGCTGGCAGATGACGTTCGATAAGTGCAGCGATGCGTTCGCGCAAGGCGTGGCGGTCCGCGGCGTTTATCCGATGAAAAAGCGCGTCAACCTCCCTGCCGGACGGCGCGTCACTGCGGCGTAAATGCATGACCGACAGCCCCAGACGTAGCGCGTGTAACAGTCGATCGAGCGCCTGTTCTGGCGCGCGCGCGCTGCGCTGCAGGCGCGGCAGCAACAGGGCGGTTCGGTCCATCATCAGGTTGATCCAGTGCGTTTCATCAATCCGCAGCGAGCCCTTCACGCTGCGGCGAATGTCGCGCTGGCAGAGGTTCAGCAGACGCGTGATGGCGCCATCCGCCTGCACGGTTTGCAGCAGGCTCATGCTGATGACGGCAAAGCCGGTCGCGGCAAAGAGCGCAATGGCCGTGTTAGCCGCAACGGCGAAGTCTCCGCTGTAGCGCGCCCCCAGCTCGCACAGAATGGGCAAGGTCAGGGTGATGCCCATCGCCATAAACGTGGTGGGCGGACGCGCCTGAAGCGACCCGGCCAGCAGATACGCCGGGGCAAGCACCGCCACCAGCACCGGGAAATCGCTCACCAGCGGCAGCAGCGCAAAGCTGTAGAACATGCTAATGACCACGCCCCAGAATGAGCCGATGATGTATTTCACGATGTGCGGCGCCGGGGTGTCGAAGCTGCCAAACAGCGTGCAGCAGACGCCGAGTATCGAAACCGCCGTACCGCCATCCGGCCACGCCGAGAAGATCCAGACCAGACAGCCGCTCAGGATGATGGCGAAAGCCCCCAGCGCCGTGCGGGCTGCGGTAAGAGGATCGCGGTGGAAAACGTAGCCTTTTGCCGCGCGGGTTTGCATCTTCCCAAACACGGGTTTTGCATGGTGGATGGCCCCGGAAAGACGCTCGCACTGCTGCAGAAGCGCGATCGCCTCCGAGAGGTAGCGGATAAAGCTGACCTGCAGCGCGTCGTCAAACGTCTGCGCCTGCGCGGCATACCGATCGATGAGAAGCGCACAGCGGAGCCGCAGCGCGTCTGCCGTGCTGCTGGCACCAGCGCCTTCAGCGGCAAGCCAGGCCTGAACGTCCTCCATCAACGCCTGCGCGTCGGCGGGCAGGGTTTCGATCGCTGGCAGGCGATCGTGCAGTTCACAGTTGACGATAACCAGCCGCGCCAGCCGGTCGTGAATCGCTTTTCTGGCCTGCCGCACCGGGGCTGAGAGGGCAAAATCATAGGGAATATGGTGGCTGATGCCCTGCAGGAACTGCAGCGCCAGGGCCAGATGCAGGGGGCCGGAAGCCGCGTCGGGTTTGCCTGCTAAGGTATCCGCCACCCGCCCGCGCGCGGCCCGTAGCGTCTGGGATAGCTTAGCGTTGAACTGGCCCGATACCCGCGCGGGCAGCACGTAGCGGTGAATCAGCGCCGCGCAGAAAATCCCAATCGCGATCTCCTGCACGCGGACAATGGCGACGTTAAAGATGCCGCCGGGATCGGACACCGCGGGAAAACCAATCAGGCTCGCGGTGTAGCCTGCCAGCACAAACGCGTAAGCCCGGGGCGTGCGTTCCAGCAGGGAGAGCCACAGGCAGAATACGATCCAGCCCGTCAGCACCACGCTGCACAGGACTGGCGTATTCGCGAAGGCAGGCACAATAAGTACGGTCGCGCTGGCACCCGCCACGGTACCGGCCAGCCGGTAAAGGCTTCTGCTCAGCGATGCTCCGACCGACGTCTGCGACACGATGTAAACCGTAATAATGGCCCACGAGGGGCGTTCGAGGCCGATCGACAGCGCAATGTAATAAGCCAGCATCGCCGCGGCAAAACTCTTCGCAGAGTAGATCAGCGCGCCCGCATCGTTTCGCAGCGCGGCGGGGAGACGAACGGAATGAGATAGGATGTTTTTCATGCCGGGATTATTACCGGCTTGCAGACCCGCTTAAATACTCTATTCTGTCAAAAAATACCTAAATGTTGCCAGAATCGTGAAACCTCAACCTGCTACTACGCTGTATGACCCCGACTCTACCGCCAGCCCGGCAGTGGCGCGTCATCTGGACTTCGTGGACTACGCCGCGGAAGTGCCGGTGCATACCCACCGCAAGGGCCAGCTGATTATTGCCCGATACGGCGCGGTTAGCTGTTACGCGGAGAATGATATCTGGATCGTGCCGCCGGACTGCGCCGTCTGGATCCCCGGCGGGATCCCGCACAGCGCCAAAGCGACCTGGAACGCGCATCTCAACTATCTGTTTATTGAGCCCGGCGCGGCGGCGCTGCCGGAAAAATGCTGCACGCTGGCGATCTCGCCGCTGATTAAGGAGCTGGTCGATCGTCTGACGCGCGAAGGCGTGGATTATTCCCCGGACGGCCACGTCGCCAGGCTGACCCGGGTCACGCTTGACGAGCTCGCCAGCATGCCGCAGCAGAAGCTGAGCCTGCCGGTCTCAGCCGATCCGAAAATTCGCGCCATGGCGGACGCGCTGGTCAGCCGACCTGAGGACAGAAGCACCCTGAAGGAGTGGGCGAAACGGCTGGCCCTCAGCGAGCGCTCGTTTGCCCGCCTGATGCAGCGCGAGACCGGGCTGAGCTTCGGGCGCTGGCGTCAGCAGCTGCATTTGATTATTGCCCTGCGGGAGCTGGCCAGCGGCGTGCCCGTCCAGAACGTGGCGACAACGCTCGGATACGAATCCGTGAATGCGTTTATCACCATGTTCCGAAAATCGATGGGCAGCACGCCCGCCCATTACTTTGCCGAACGGAAAAACAGCGGCCGTTAGCCCGGCCCCTCGCTCCCCGCCGCCAGCAGAGGCACCACCACGTCGCTGATGGGCACCGCAATCCCGTGCTTGCGGCCGTAGCGTTGGATCACCCCGTTGCGGATATCCCACTCCATCGGGCGATCGGCCTGACGGTCGGCCAGGATCGAGGTGCCCAGGTCCTCAGGCGCACGCTGGAAGTTCGCAAGAATTTCCTGCGCTACGTCATCGTCCAGCTTCGCCCCTTCGGCGCGGGCGACGGTAAGCCCCTCGCGCAGGTAGGCCAGCGCAAGCTCGCTGATATCCTCGCGCCTGAACATCCCGGCGCGGCGGTTAGAAAGCACCATCAGCCCGGCGGCCGCGTTTTGCAGCAGCTTGCGCCACGCGACGGTGGCGAAATCAGCCGAAAGCTCAACCGCACATCGCGTACCGCGAAGCGCCTCCACCACCCGCAGCGCCTGCGGCACGTCCGGCAGCGTCAGGCGCGGTTTGGCGCGCAGCCACACGGAGGCATCCGGCTCGCGCTGGGCCGGGAACCAGACCACCGACGGCAGCACCGTCGCGCCGTTAACCCACGGCTCAAGCTGGGCTTTTTGCTCCACGCCGTTTTGCAGGGCGCAGACCACGGTGTTTT
>NZ_JANLIZ010000024.1:0-47418 GCF_024702055.1 Enterobacter sp. HG048 | reverse complement strand
GCCCAGGGCGTGAATGCCACCACGGTAAATGCGGCGCTGGAAGGGTTTGTCCGCGCCGCAGCCTGCGAACTGCCGCGCGGGATCCGCATCAACCTGATTAGCCCGACGGTCCTCACCGAATCCGTCGAAACGTACGATGGCTTCTTCCCGGGCTTTGAGAGCGTTCCCGCCGCGACCGTGGCGCAGGCCTATCGCCGCAGCGTGGAAGGCGTACAGAGCGGGCGCGTGTATAAGGTGGGTTACTGAGCCTTACGGGCGGCGATCAGCACCAGCATCGGGCGTTCTGCCTCTTCGGCCAATGCAGGCCAGGCGTCAATCTGCGCCTGCGCTGGCCCCCACTCGTTGACGTCGCTTATCGTTAATCCTGCCCCGATCAGCGCGTTAAGCGTGGTGCCGAGCGTGCGGTGGTATTTCACCACCCGGTCCGCCAGCCAGTTGCTGACGCGTTTGCCTTCATCCTGATAATGGTTTACGCCCCAGAACCGCTCGCCGTTATCGTCGGTCAGCCAGCCCTGACGGGTGGCGCAGGTGTATATCGGGTGCTCCATGGAAAAGACCAGGCTGCCGCCGGGCCTGAGCGCGCGCTGAACCCTGGCGAATAACGTGTCCAGTTCCGGCAGGTAGTGCAGCGCCAGCGAGCTGTAGACCAGATCGAGGCTGTTCTCGTTGAGCTTAAGAGATTCCAGATCGCTACGCTGATAGTGAATCTGTGGGTAAGCGGTAAGCTCCGCTGCGCGGGCAAGCATCTTTTCTGAGATATCGACCCCCGTGACGTCAGCAGCGCCCAGCTCGCGGGCTGCGCGGCAGAACCAGCCGTAGCCGCAGCCGAGATCGACAACCGATTTGCCGGTTAAATCCGGCAGCATGGCCTTAAGCGCGGGCCACTCCGGCGCGCCGTCCAGACCCTGCACCGAGCGTGGAAGCTGGGCGTAGCCTTCAAAAAACGCCGGATTGTCGTAGATGTTTTGTGCCATGGCAGATCCCTCTTTAAGAATGTGACTTCCAGTATAAAGCATTGTCTGCGGCCTGATGCCTTCATCCCCCTCTCCCACAGGGAGAGGGGGAAATGTACGTCAACCCACCGAGCCCCAGACAAGGTTGCCCTTATGGAACGTCGCGGTGCGCGGTGAAATGCGCGCCACGGCCTCGGCGGAGCAGGAGGCATCCACCAGCACAAAGCTGGCGTCGTCCTGCGCTTTCGGCCACACGCGTTCGCCTTTGTCGTTCAGCGGCAGCACGTCGCCGGTGGCGATACCGAGCGCGCGGGAGAGCGTCTGCTCGTTCGGGCGGATATAGAGCTGGGCGTAGAGATTCGCTTTTTCCAGCATGTCCCCCAGACCGTACGGCGACCAGTGGTCGATGACGCTGTCGGTTCCCGTCATAACGAACACGCCCTTCTCGCGCAGCTGCTTCAGCGGCATATGCAGGGTGCCAATCGGCACGGTGGAAGCGATGGTCACCTGCTGCGCCGCCATGCGGGTGGCGATCTCATCCACCTGCTGCTCGTTGAGCGTCGCCAGCGCGAAGGCGTGGCTGATGGTCAGCTTGCCCTTCAGCTCCGGCGTTTTCTCCACGGTTTCCACCATGTAGTTCACCGCCGCCACGCCCGCCGGGCTGGTTTCGTGCAGGTGAATGTCCACCCCTTTGCCGTAGTCCAGCGCAATCTGGAACATGGTGTCGAGGGATTTCTCCATCGCGCCGTCGACGTTGGTTGGATCCAGCCCGCCCACGTAGTGCGCCCCGGCCTGCATCGCCTCGCGCATCAGCTTTTCGGAGTTCGACAGCAGCAGCCCGTGCTGCGGAAAAGCGACGATTTCGCAGTCAAAGCCGGGCTTACGGCGCGATAAAACCGCCTGCAGGTTTTCCAGATTCTTCAGGCCGGAAACCGGCTCGATATTGCAGTGGCTGCGGGCGATGGTGGAGCCTTTCGACTGGATCAGATCGATCAGCTTTTCCGCACGCTCCTGGGTGTAGGGCTGCAGCTCCGGCAGCAGCTTCTGCTCGAGGCGGATCATATCCTGAATCGTCGTGCCCGCCGGGCGGTTCAGGGAGCGCCACGGACCGCCATAAAAGGTTTTATCCAGATGAATGTGCATGTCGCGCATCGCCGGGAGCATCAGCTTGCCGCCCGCATCGTAGTGCGGCAGCGTGGCGTCGGCGTGGCGCTTGTTGTCGCGCAGGGCGACGATCTTCCCGTCGTTAATCTCCAGCGTTTTCAGCTCGGTGCGGGTGCTCGTCGCCACGCCGCCGTCGACGTTGAACCCGGCCTCCAGCAGCACGTTGTCCAGATAGTAATGTTTCGCGGTGATGCTCATCGGTTTGCCCGTCTCGCAGGTTGGCTTCGCGGAGTCAGCAGCATACGCGACGGATCCGGTGGCGCCAAACAGCGCGCAGGCGGTAACCATTTTGCCGCTCTGGCTAATAAATTCGCGGCGGCTTTTGTTTTCACTCATCTTATCTTCCTTCATTAACAATATGGGTGCCGGTTTCCCCGCGCAGCGCCGCGGGCAGGCAGTCCGGCGAGGTGATGATCACGCGCCTGCCGCCGTGGTGTAAAAATTCCAGCGAGGCGACGATTTTGGGCAGCATGCTGCCCGCCGGGAAGTGGCCCTCTTCCCTGTAGCGCGTCATCTGCGCCACGCTGACGGTGTCCAGCGCCTGCTGGTTCGGCTTGCCGAAGTTGATGCACACCTTCTCCACGCCGGTGGTGATCACCAGCACGTCGGCACCGATCTCCCGCGCCAGCAGCGCGGTGGAGAGATCTTTATCAATCACCGCATCGACGCTCTGGTAGTCGCCCTGCTCGCTGCGAATCACGGGGATTCCGCCGCCGCCCGCGCCGATCACCACAAAGCCTTTTTGTGTCAGAGCCTTGATGGCATCCGCCTCGACGATCCGCAGCGGCTGGGGTGAAGCCACCACGCGACGGTAACCACGGCCTGAATCCTCGACAAAATGCCAGTCCGGGTGCGTGCGCTGCAGCTCGTCGCGCTGCGCCTCGGTGAAGAACGCACCGATCGGTTTGGTAGGGTGAGTAAAGCCCGGATCGTTTTTATCCACCTCCACCTGTGTGACGACCGTGACCGCCTTTTGCTCCCCGCGCGCGGCCAGGCGATTGTTGAGCGCCTGCTGGATCAGGTAGCCAATCCCCCCCTGCGTGTCCGCCACGCAGTTTGCCAGCGGCGTCAGCGGCAGCCCTTCCCGCTCGTGGGCGATTTCGGCGCGGCGCAGATCCAGCCCCACCTGGGGGCCGTTACCGTGGGTGAGCACGATGTCATAGTCGGAGGCCAGCATTTCGAGCACCGACTCTGCCACCGCTTTAACCGCCTGCGCCTGATGTTCAACCGACTGGCTGGCGTTGTCTTTGATAATGCTGTTGCCGCCGATGGCGACGACCATAAGCTCTTTCATTTTGTGTCCTTTAGAAGGTGCGTTCTGGTGCCCTCACCCCGGCCCTCTCCCACAGGGAGAGGGGGAGTGACAGAGATATCCAGCACATGCTTCACCACAAACATGCCGCTCATCATCAGATACGCGGTGACGAACATCAGCGAACTGCCCTCGGCAAATCCCACCACCGGAGCGTGGATCACGCCAAACAGCGCCAGCAGTGCACCACCCGCAGCGGCGACAGCCCCGCGCAGCGGCTTGTTGATGATGGCGAAGATGGCGATACAGCCCCACAGCATGCTGGCGAGCGGCGCGCCGCTGCCGAGATGCACCAGGCCTTCGTAGTAAATTCCTTTGCTGTGCAGCACGTCGGTGCCGATCTTCGCCGCGCTGGTGCCCGCCGCCCCCATCACGCTGTTCATCATCGTCAGCGCCCAGTTGGCGATCCACGGGAACAGGCAGATGAAGATCACCGGTACCTCCACCTTCGGCGTCTCCCTTACCACCTGGTTGGCGGTGACCACGCCGATAAACACCAGAATCGGCACGATGGCGGTCATTGGAATGATGGCGAGCATAAACGCCCCCAGTCCGAACAGCGGCACGATGAACATGGTCACGCCGGAGGCCAGCGTGTAGCCGATGCTCGCCCCCATCGCTTTCCAGCCAGGGTGGCCGACGTAGACCGTCACCGGGAAGGGGTTCCCCATCAGGCAGCCGAGCATCGACGCCAGGCCGTTCGCCAGCATGACTTTACGCGTCGGGTATTCATCCCCCGCCGCGTGGGCGCTTTCGATGTTCTCCAGGTCAAAGATGTAGTTCGCCAGCCCCAGCGGCACGGCAGAGGCAAGATACGGCAACGCGTGCGGCAGGCCCTGCATAAAGCTGTCCACGTGCACTTCCGGCGGGTTAAAGCCGAAGGATGACATAGACGCTTTAATCGCTTCCGGGCTTTGCAGACCGGAGATCCACGCCAGTGCCGTACCGGCAATCAGCAGCAGCAGACCGGTCGGGATACGGGCGAAAATCGGCTTTTTACCGAACCAGTTGATGAAGATCAGCAGCAATACGATAAACGACACGGTCGGCGCTTCGAACGCCTGAAGCATCGGGTTCATCGCCAGCAGCAGCAGGCCCAAACCGGAGAGGCACGACAGCAGCACGGTACGCGGGATCATCTTGCGGATGGTTTCACCGAGGAACGAACCGCCCGCGAGGATCATCGCCTCCACGAAGCACCACACCAGGCCAATCTGGATCGCGAAGTCCGCATCGCCGGTTTGCTGATAAACCGGCATCAGGACCAGGAAGGTCACGGTAAAAATCGACGGCGCGCTCGGGCCGGACGGTAGCGCGGTCACGTCCGTTCGTCCGGTGGCGCGCGCCATCTGCATGCCGAACCAGGCGTAGCAAATACTCGCCACCAGCACCGCCAGCCCGAAGGCTGGCGCGATGCGTCCATAAACAATCTCCTTCGGGATGCCGACGACAAAAATGAGCAGCCCCATCATGGTCAGCAAATTGGTCAGGTTGTTGGTCATCAACCCGAAATATGCCGCCCAGTCACCTCTTTTCCACTCCAGCTTCATGTTTTTCATGGATGCATGCCTTATAAAAAGTAGCGATCGCGGAAGGTCAACAGCGCCTTTTCAAAACAGCTAAACGGCGGGTGAACGATGCCCGCCCCAATCATGCCGATGCCCGCGTCTTTATGGGCAATGGCGGTGTTAATCACCGGCAGAATGCCGCTGCAGGCGACTTTGGTGATATCGATAGCGGTCGGAATGCCCATAAACGAGAGCAGCGGAATGGTGACGTTCGGGTTTTCGCCGAGGGTGATTTCGCGCATCTGACGGGAGAAGTCGATGGCTTCCTCCACCGTTCCGCCCACCAGCGCAACGATTGCCGGAGCCGTCGCCATCGCAAAGCCGCCGATGCCGTAGGTTTCGGTGATGGCGCTATCGCCGATGTCCAGCCCTGAATCTTCCGGCTTATAGCCCGCGAACATCGGGCCAATCACCTGCTGCGCCGGGCCGGTGAACCACTGCCCCGGCAGGCCGGAAACGCGCAGGCCGAACTCGTAGCCGTTACGCGCCATGGTGGTGACGACGGTGCTGTACTCAATGCCGTGAGCGGCGTCCAGCGCGGCTTTACACATCGCCATCCACGTCGGGCCGGAGAAGTAGTCGCTGCTGGCGACAAATTCGAACACCTCGCGCTGTTGCTCCACCGGATAACCCGCCTGGATCAGCCCCGGCGTCAGCGCCTGAATAAGAAGCGTGGTGCCCGCGTTGTTGCGGTTATGGCACTCGTCGCCCATGTGCAGCGCCTGGGCCAGCATCAGGCGCAGGTCGATTTCGCCGACGATCTTCATCGCCTCGCGCAGCATCGGGCCGAGCACGTCGCGCATCCAGTTCAGGCGGTCGATCACGCTCTGGTCGTTGGCGCCCATGCGCAGGATCTTCGCCATCTGCTCGCTGAGGTTGGTGAACGCGCGGTTGCCGTAGGTTTTGTTCTCCACGATGTGCATAAACATCGACGCGGAGGTGACGCCCGCCATCGAGCCCACGCAGTCGTGCTCGTGGCACGGTGAGAAGGTAATGTCTCCGGAGGCAGCGAGCCGTGCCGCATCGTCCAGATCGTTCGCCAGCCCTTCAAACACCAGCGCCCCGGTGACCGCCCCCTTCATCGCCCCGCACATGTTCTCCCAGGCGACAGGCGGACCGGCGTGCAGAATGGTGGTGCGGGTCATGCCCGGCACCACGTTAATGGCCTGGTCATAGCCCACCAACACCGGATGAGACTGAATAATGCGCTCAAGGGCGATGCGGTTAGCGGCGGCGATTTTCTCCACCAGCGGTTTTTCCGCCAGCCGATCGAGCGCTTCAACGACCTGCATATTGCCCCGTCCCGGCGGCGTCCAGTCGAGCTGGGTCACGGGAACGTGCTGTTTTTTGAGATCGTCGCTGAACATCGCAATGCCGACGTTAATCACGTTCAGCGGCTGGTTGAATAAGGTCGTCATTATGCTTTCTCCCCTTTGCAGACAAATTCGCGTGCCAGTAATCCGGTGTTGGTGCTGCTGCTGGCCCAGATGACGCCTGCGTCGGTCAGCAGCTGGCACTGCTGCGCCAGCGACTGCGGATCCTGGTCGGTGCCGAGCACGTAGCCGAGGATCTCCAGCGGACGGTTATCGGCCTTCGCGATGGCCTGCGCCTCTTTGATAGCGTCGATCATCACCCCGACCGGATCCTCGTGCGCGCCAAAGCCCAGCACGAAGTCCATCACAATTACCCCGACTTCCGGGTCGCGGGCTTCCTGCAGCAGGCGGCTGATGCGGTTGGTCGGGTCGATCATCGGGTGCGGCTTGCCGTTGGTGAAGTCGTCGTCGCCAAAATCGAGGAAGGTGTGGGCTTTACTGACGCTGATGTCGCTCAGGCGCTTAGCCGGATCCGGCTGGATGTTGCTGTAGACGTCGTCGAATTTCGCAAGCGCCGCGAACATCGCCTCGTCGCACAGGGTACCGCCGCAGAACAGGCCGCGAATGTACTTCTGCTGCGGGGTCAGGCGGGCGCGCACCTCTTCAATCAACGGCCAGTTGAGAGGATGCAGATCGAGGGACTCTTTTTTGATGCCGGTGAGCAGGACCGCCTTCAGGGCCGCCTCTTTCGTGCCGCGTGCAAACTGCAGGCCGTCTTCATCGGCGGGCGGTTCGCTGCGGCCGAGGAAACATGCGATCACGGGCTTGCGGCAGGCGCGTGCTCGGGCCAGCACTTTCTCCGCCACCGCAGGGGCCGGCGGCTTGGAGATCAGCGCAATCACCTGGGTCGCGTCGTCCGCTTCCAGCATGTCGATGGCGTCGAGCATCATCAGGCCGCCGATTTTCTCGCTAAGATCGCGACCGCCGGTGCCGATCAGCTGCGACACGCCGCCACCGAATTCGTGAATGCGCACGCTCAGCTCCTGACTGCCGGTGCCGGAGGCGCCGACGATGCCAATCGCTCCGCGGCGCACCGCGTTGGCAAAGCACAATCCCGCGCCGTTGATAATGGCGGTACCGCAGTCCGGCCCCATCATCAGTAGCCCTTTCTGGTGCGCCAGCTGCTTCAGTGCCAGCTCGTCGTCGAGCGAAACGTTGTCGGAGAACAGCATCACGTTAAGATCGTTTTCCAGCGCCTGGCGCGCTTCGCGGGCAGCGAAGGTGCCGTTGACGGAAATCACCGCGAGGTTGCTCTCCGGGCGATGAGTTTTGGCGCTGGCAATCGTGGCGTAGCGCGCTTCATGGGTGCCGCCGCTCTCTTTACGCGTGAACAGCGCTTCGATGGCCGCCAGCGTTTCATCATTCGCCGCGTCGCCTTTAATCACGATCATCAGGTCGCCGTTTTTGGCTTCCGCTAATTCCGGCGTTAATAGCCCGAGGTTTTTTAATACGCCTTTGTTCATTTCCGTCGCCATCGCGACAAACGCCTGCTCGACGCCCGGTAATTTATTGGCTTTGGTGGAAACGGACATTAATGAGACGGAGTCAAAATAGGTGTTCTTTTTTATGACGATTTTTGTGGGCATTATTTTCTCCTGAATGCGGATAAAAGGTGGCCGCCGTCGTGCAAAATGCACGTCGGTAAAAATACTTTTTAAATTAACGGCCAGCCGGACGCGGCTGACCGAATGCGTTATGCGCCCGCCGCCAGCAGCAGGTCTGCTATTGCATCGAAGCCTTTTTCCCGCGCCAGCTCGAGCGGGGTTTTGCCGTATTTATCGGTCATGTGCGGGTTCGCGCCGTGATCCAGCAGCAGCTTCACGATCTCCTGCTGCTTAGCGCCGCCGTCGTTGAGCACGATCGCTTCCAGCAGCGGCGTCCAGCCGACAAAATTGGTGTGGTTAACGTTGATATCGGTTTTTTCCAGCAGCTCGCGGACGATCTCCACGTGCCCTTTTTCACTGGCTGGCGTAATGCCCACGCCGCCAAAGCGCGTCAGGCGGTCAAGATCGGGATTTGCCGGAAGGACAAGGCGCAGCAGGGTGATATCGTTAGTCAGGCAGCTAATCAGGAAGGGGTTAAAGCAGGTCTGATCCTGTTTATCAATATCCGCCCCGGCGGCAATTAATAACGCCACGCAGTCATAATGCTTTTTCAGGCTGGCAATAATAACGGCGGTTCTTTTCTGGCGGTTGGTGGCGTTAATATCCACACCTTTCTCCAGACAGGCTTTTAGCGCATCGCTATTACCCTCTTCTGCCGCCAGCAGAAATTCAGTAACGAGTTCGTTCGCAGACATATTCAGACTCCCGATGTTTTTATTTCTGTTGACCTGAGAATAGCAACAGCCTGGTCATAAAAGAATCCGCTTAAAAATGATTCATCGACAGTCAATTCATTGTTGAGGTAAATTCAATAAACCGGTCAAAACGTGCGTCTGTGCAACCTTTTTCTTATGTTTCCCCGCTTTTTATCGCTTCTGCCTGCATTATGCTTATGTCTGACGAAGCCTTACTGCATGCGGCTTTCGACAAAGAGTCAGAACTGTGATCGGCTTCAAATGCGTTGTAACGACGCTGTTAAAATATGTTCAAAACTGATGGCTGGAGGGAGTGAGATATGAATTCCATCTTTACCGAGGAGAACCTGCTGGCCTTTACTACCGCCGCACGCTTCGGCAGCTTCAGCAAAGCCGCCGCCGAACTGGGGGTAACAACCTCCGCCATCAGCTACACCATTAAGCGCATGGAGACCGGGCTGGACGTGGTGCTGTTCGTCCGCAGCACGCGCAGCATCGAGCTGACCGAGTCCGGATTTTACTTTTATCGTAAGGCCACCGACCTTCTTAACGACTTTCACGCCATCAAGCGCGGGATTGACACCATTTCTCAGGGCATTGAGGCGCGGGTGCGCATCTGTATCAACCAGCTTTTGTATACCCCACGCCACACGGCGCGGCTGCTACAGGTGCTGAAAAAGCAGTTTCCCACCTGTCAGATCACCGTGACCACCGAGGTCTACAACGGCGTCTGGGACTCCATCATCAACAACCAGGCCAACATCGCGATTGGCGCGCCGGACACGCTGCTGGACGGCGGCGGGATTGATTACACCGAGATCGGCGCCATTCGCTGGGTGTTTGCCATCGCGCCGGAACACCCGCTGGCGTTCACCCCGGAGCCAATAGCGGAAAGCCAGCTGCGCCTGTATCCCAACATCATGGTGGAAGATACCGCGCATACCATTAACAAAAAGGTCGGCTGGCTGCTGCACGGACAGGAGGCGATTCTGGTCCCGGACTTTAACACCAAATGTCAGTGTCAGATCCTGGGCGAAGGGATTGGCTTTTTGCCGGAATACATGGCCCGCGAGGCGGTAGAAGCGGGGCTGCTGGTCACCCGACGGATTAATAACCCGCGTCAGGATTCGCGCATGCTGCTCGCCACGCAGCATGCCGCAACCGGCCAGGTCACGCGGTGGATCAAGCAGCAGTTTGGTCCTGCGGGGGTGCTGACCGATATCTATAGCGATTTACTGTGGCGCGCCTAGCTTTTGCTTTGTACCCAAAATGCGTGAATGAGGCCGGGGAAGTAGCCCAGCAGCGTCAGAAGAATGTTGATAATAAACGCCCAGCCAAACCCTTTGCCCAACAGCACGCCCAGCGGCGGTATAAGGATCGTAAAAACAATACGCCAAAATCCCATATAAACACTCCGTTCAGTCTAATCCATTGAAAATAATAAAGAGAACGCTGTAAGCATAGCCAGTTTATTCGTCTGTACCAGTTCCGGGCCTCGCGTTTACCCTCTTTTACGCTTTAGACGCTGGTTTAATGCATCGAATTAGTTTAGCATTTACTTAATTAAGTAAATGCTAAACTATTATGACCCAACTCGAACAGCTTCAGGCCAGCGCCGGGCAGGCCGCCACACTCTTAAAAGCGATGAGCAACCCCCGTCGGCTGCTGATCCTCTGCACCCTGTGCGGAGCGCCCGGCACCAGCGCGGGGGAGCTTGCGCGAGCAACGGGGCTTAGCGCGTCCGCTACGTCTCAGCATCTGGCGCGCATGCGTGAGGAAGGGCTTATCGACAGCACCCGCGACGCGCAGCGCATTCTCTATTCCATAAAAAACGATGCGGTACATCAGCTTATCAGCACCCTGAAAACCCTTTATTGCCCGTAAGGAGCCGCCATGTCACTTCCTCTTCTTTCACCGCGCCAGGCCAATGCCCGGGTCGCTGAAGGCGCAAAACTGATTGATATTCGTGATGCCGATGAGTACGCCCGCGAGCATATCCCCGCCGCGCGGTCCGTGCCGCTGGATACCTTACCCGGCGCACTTAACGCGCAGGCGGGCGATACGGTGATTTTTCACTGTCAGTCCGGCGCCCGGACGTCGGGGAATGCCGAACGCCTGGCTCAGGCCGCCGCACCCGCAGAGGCATTTGTGGTCGAGGGGGGGATTCAGGGCTGGAAGCAGGCGGGGCTGCCAACCGTCGAAGACAAATCCCAGCCGCTGCCGCTAATGCGTCAGGTGCAAATTGCCGCCGGGCTGTTGATACTCTGCGGCGTGGTGCTGGGCTATAGCGTCTCCAGCGGCTTTTTCCTGCTCAGCGGTTTTGTCGGAGCCGGGCTGCTGTTCGCCGGTGTGACGGGCTTTTGCGGCATGGCGCGACTGCTCAAGGTGATGCCATGGAACCGGCGTACCTCATAAGCAGTAATCGGTGAATTACGCTGTACCCGGCGTCATGCGTGGGCTAAGGTGAAGATCGCTAAAACGATGAGGAGGTAATATGTTTTCTGTCGGTGATTATGTGCAACCGCGTAAAGGCGGCCCGAAACTGAAAGTGCTCGAAGTGAACGGTGACAGTATTGTGGCGGTCCAGGCCAGCAATGAGCAAGGCGAGAAATATACGCTGAAAGCCGCCGATGTGGCGCCTTATACCGAAGAAGGCGATTTCGGCGTCTGCTGAACAGTCAGCCGGGCGGCGTGTTCCGCCCGGCTCATCCGTTAGATCAGAAAATCATCCAGTGATTTACCGTCTGCCAGCGCGCTGGCGATAGGCTTCGGCGTGCGGCCCTGGCCGGTCCACGTTTTCTCTTCGCCGTTCTGGTCAATAAAGCGATATTTTGCTTCACGCGGCTTACGCTTTTTCGCTGGCTTACCCGCCTGCGCCAGTTCAGAACCCAGCAGGTCAGTCGGGGAAATACCATCGGCTTTCATCCGCTCCAGCAGAGCATTAATTTTTTCCTGCTGCTCAGCACGCTGCTGCTCTAATTCCGTCAGCTCGCTGCGTTTCTCTTCAGTAACGACCCTGACCTTTTCCAGCATTTCCTCAAGAACGTCCAGGGATAATTCACGCGCCATGGCGCGCAGGGTTCGGATATTATTAAGATTCTGTAACGTCAAAGACATATTATTTGGAAACCTTTTCTTTGGGGGATAAATAGATAAATCGCCGACAGAATAATTCATTTGAGTTGAAATATCTACCCAAGGGTCCGTACGGGCGTCGGTGTAAATATATTTAGAGCTCATTGTTAATAATAGCGCAAGGTGCTGGCAGGACACCGGTGAATCCAATCATCCCTATTAATATAAATGGCTAAGCTTAATCCAAATCACAGCATACTCACCCGCCATCAGGTGTAAATGCCTGCTTCTCGCCACCTATAAAATCAAGTTATTGATTTTAATATAAAAATTATCAAACGAGACAGATTATAACGATCGGAACAAAAAACGAACAACTTTAGAGAATTTTGTGGACAAAAGGCGATTAAATAAAAATTAATCACTAGTTGTTAGTTCAAACTCAGAGATATACGCTATACACGTCAAACAAACCAACCTAAAGCACTAACCGATGAAGGAAAATCGTTTCTTTTGTGTTCTTCTCAAGGAGTTCAGACATGTTCTCGCCGCAATCTCGCCTGCGCCACGCGGTGGCGGATACTTTCGCGATGGTTGTTTACTGTTCCGTCGTGAACATGCTGATCGAAATATTCCTCTCCGGAATGTCCTTCGAGCAGTCGCTTTCTTCTCGTCTGGTGGCGATCCCGGTCAATATTATTATTGCATGGCCTTACGGTTTATACCGCGATGCGGTAATGCGTTTCGCGCGTCGTATCAGTCCTGCAGGCTGGGTGAAAAACCTCGCAGACGTTCTGGCGTATGTGACGTTCCAGTCACCGGTTTACGTGGCCATTCTCCTGACTGTCGGTGCAGACTGGCACCAGATCGCTGCGGCGGTGAGTTCGAATATTGTCATTTCGATGTTGATGGGAGCCGTTTACGGCTATTTCCTCGACTACTGCCGCCGCCTGTTTAAGGTCAGCCAGTACAGCCAGGCAAAAGCGTGATGTGAAGCGACTGGCGCACGCCAGTCGCGGATTTACTGTACGTCGCCAAACAGTCCCTTCAAAAATCGCTCCAGCGCCATACGCGAACTGAAACCGTGCGGAATACCATAATGCTCGTGCCGTTCACCGCCTAAATAGAGCGGAAATTGCTGATAATGATCGCAGGTTTTAATATCCGAGGCAGGCTCAGCAAATGACAGACTTCTGTCTTTCAGCGTCGGATGAATAATGAGAGCAGTGCGTCCCATTCTTGCTTCGCGATTAACATAAACATAATTCTCGCCGCGGCGATATCCATACGCTTTTGGCGTCACCTCATCCATGGTGAATCCCTCTTTTTCAAGAACGCGTGCCACCTCGTCAGGTCGTAAATACATATCTTTTCCTCGTTATCTTTTCCTGCCCGGCAACCTTACAGTATTCAGCAATAGCAGGGCTTTCAGAATAGTCCATAAACTGCCGGATAACGCGTGATACGCTTCAGATATTAAATTTCTGAACTAAACTGAACGGGAACACAAAATTACGGAGGATCGTATGTTTAACAGACCGAACCGAAACGATATTAATGACGACGCTCAGGATATTCGTAATGATGTCAGCCAATTAGCGGACACGCTGGAAGAGGTGCTGAAGTCCTGGGGAAGTGACGCGAAGGACGAAGCGGATGCCGCAAAGCGTAAGGCTCAGTCTCTGCTCCGTGAAACTCGCGCCCGCATGAACGGACGTTCACGCGCCACGCAGGCAGCCTGCGATATGGCAAGCTGTGCTACGACCTTCGTGCGTGAAAAACCGCTATGTACTCTGGGAACCGTCGCGGCGGTCGGCATCTTCGTCGGTGCCCTGCTTAGCCTGCGTAAATAAGCCCGCGTTTTCTGCCCCGGCAGCCTCAGGCGCCGGGGCTTTTTTATACCCGTTAGCCTGAAAAACCCGTACAGCCTGCCCTGCCCCGCTGTGCTCATCACAGGGGCGATATCAATCTAAATTTCCCATATCTTGTATGGTTGAAACTTAAGACAACTACATCTAGTATTCCTTTTAGCAAGATACACACAACTGACGCGATGTTTCGCGCCGCTCCCTCATTTTAAATGGAAATACGAATCATGAGCATTATTATTTACACTCGTAACGATTGTGTTCAGTGCCACGCGACCAAACGGGCGATGGAAAGCCGCGGCGTGGCGTTTGAGACGGTGAATATTGACCAGCAGCCCGAGGCCGCCGATACCCTTCGCGCGCAGGGTTTCCGTCAGCTTCCGGTGGTGGTGGCCGGGGAGACCAGCTGGTCCGGCTTCCGCCCGGACATGATCAACCGCATCGCCGCGCAGGCCGTACGGGCATGAGCAGACTGGTGTTCTTCTCCAGCAGCTCGGAAAACACGCTCCGTTTTATTGAGCGCGTCGGGCTGCCTGCGGTGCGCATTCCGCTGAACGAGCGGGAGCGGATCCGGGTAGAGGAGCCTTACATTCTGGTGGTGCCCAGCTATGGCGGAGGCGGTACAGCAGGAGCCGTGCCTCGTCAGGTGATCCGCTTTCTGAACGATCCTCATAACCGCGGGCTCATCCGCGGCGTTATCGCAGCGGGGAATCGCAATTTCGGCGATGCCTTTGGCCGCGCCGGGGATGTCATTTCTCAAAAATGCGGCGTGCCGTATCTCTATCGTTTTGAGCTGATGGGGACACAGCAGGACGTCGAAAACGTGCGTAAAGGAGTGAACGAATTTTGGCAACGACAACCGCAGAACGGGTGATTCAGGCGACACCGGATTACCACGCATTAAACGCGATGCTTAACCTCTACGATCGGGAGGGGCGCATCCAGTTCGATAAAGATCGTGAGGCGGTGGACGCCTTTTTTGCCGCCCACGTGCGGCCCAACAGCGTGACCTTTGCGAGCCAGCATGAACGTCTCGACTATCTGGTTAACGAGGGCTACTACGAAGAACGCGTGCTGACCCGCTACGACCGCGCCTTTGTGGTGAAGCTGTTTGAGCGCGCCCACGCCAGCGGCTTTCGTTTCCAGACCTTCCTCGGCGCGTGGAAGTACTACACCAGCTACACCCTGAAGACCTTTGACGGTAAACGCTACTTAGAAAGCTTTGAAGATCGCGTGGCAATGGTGGCGCTGACCCTGGCGCAGGGCGATGAAGCGCTGGCGGAGCGGCTCGCCGACGAGATCCTCTCCGGCCGCTTCCAGCCCGCCACGCCGACCTTTCTCAACTGCGGCAAAGCCCAGCGCGGCGAACTGGTCTCCTGCTTCCTGCTGCGTATCGAAGACAATATGGAGTCAATTGGCCGCGCGGTGAACTCGGCGCTACAGCTTTCCAAACGCGGCGGCGGCGTGGCGTTTCTGCTCTCGAACCTGCGTGAAGCGGGCGCGCCGATCAAGCGCATCGAAAACCAGTCCTCCGGGGTGATCCCGGTGATGAAGATGCTGGAAGATGCGTTCTCCTATGCCAACCAGCTTGGCGCGCGTCAGGGCGCGGGCGCGGTTTACCTGCACGCACATCATCCGGATATTCTGCGTTTTCTCGATACTAAGCGCGAAAACGCCGACGAAAAAATTCGCATCAAAACCCTGTCGCTCGGCGTGGTGATCCCGGATATCACCTTTAAGCTCGCCAAAGAGAATGCCGAGATGGCGCTTTTCTCGCCGTATGATGTTGAGCGAATCTACGGCAAAGCCTTTGGCGACGTGGCCATCAGCGAGCTGTACGACGAGCTGCTGGCCGACGATCGCATCCGCAAAAAAACTATCAACGCCCGCGATTTCTTCCAGACGCTTGCGGAGATCCAGTTTGAGTCCGGCTATCCGTACATCATGTACGAGGACACGGTGAACCGCGCAAACCCGATTGCCGGGCGTATCAACATGAGCAACCTGTGCTCGGAGATTTTGCAGGTCAACAGCGCGTCAACCTACGATGAGAACCTGGATTACGCGGACATCGGCAAGGATATCTCCTGCAACCTCGGGTCGCTGAATATTGCCCACACCATGGATTCCCCCGACTTTGGCCGCACGGTGGAGACCGCCATTCGCGGGCTGACGGCGGTGTCGGACATGAGCCACATCCGCAGCGTACCGTCTATTGAAGCGGGCAACGCCGCGTCGCACGCCATCGGTCTGGGGCAGATGAACCTGCACGGCTATCTGGCGCGGGAAGGCATCGCCTACGGCAGTCCGGAAGGGCTGGATTTCACCAACCTCTATTTTTACACCATTACCTGGCACGCGCTGCACACCTCGATGATGCTGGCGCGCGAGCGCAGCCAGCGGTTCGCGGGCTTTGAGCACTCCCGCTACGCCAGCGGGGAATATTTCAGCCAGTACCTCGAAGGCGAGTGGCAGCCGAAAACCGAAAAAGTGCGCGAACTGTTTGCCCGCGCGGGGATTACCCTGCCGACGCGAGAAATGTGGCAGCAGCTGCGTGACGACGTGATGCGCTACGGCATTTATAACCAGAACCTGCAGGCGGTACCGCCGACCGGATCGATTTCCTACATCAACCACGCCACGTCGAGCATTCACCCGATCGTGTCGAAAATTGAAATTCGCAAAGAAGGTAAAACCGGGCGCGTTTACTACCCTGCCCCGTTTATGACCAATGAGAACCTGGCGCTGTATCAGGACGCGTATGAGATCGGCCCGGAGAAAATTATCGATACCTACGCGGAGGCGACAAAACATGTCGATCAGGGGCTGTCGCTGACGCTGTTCTTCCCGGACACCGCCACCACGCGGGATATCAACAGGGCGCAGATCTACGCCTGGAAGAAAGGCATCAAAACGCTTTACTACATTCGCCTGCGCCAGCTTGCGCTGGAAGGCACCGAAATTGAAGGCTGCGTGTCCTGCGCGCTGTAAGGAGAAAGGATGAAACTGTCACGCGTGAGTGCCGTTAACTGGAACAAAATCCAGGACGATAAAGACCTGGAGGTATGGAACCGCCTGACCAGCAACTTCTGGCTGCCGGAAAAGGTTCCGCTCTCCAACGATATTCCGGCCTGGCAAACGCTGAGCCACGCTGAACAACAGCTGACGATCCGCGTCTTTACCGGCCTGACGCTGCTGGACACCATTCAGAATACCGTGGGAGCGCCCGCGCTGATAAGTGATGCGCTGACGCCGCACGAAGAGGCGGTGATGTCGAACATCAGCTTTATGGAGGCGGTGCACGCCCGCTCCTACAGCTCGATTTTTTCGACGCTCTGCCAGACCAAAGACGTGGACGCAGCCTACGCCTGGAGTGAAGAGAGTGAGTCATTACAGAGAAAGGCGGAGCTTGTTCTGGAATATTACCGGGCCGACGAGCCGCTGAAGAAAAAGATCGCCAGCGTATTCCTGGAATCCTTCCTCTTCTATTCCGGCTTCTGGCTGCCCATGTACTGGTCGAGCCGGGGCAAGCTCACCAACACCGCCGATTTGATTCGGCTCATCATTCGTGATGAAGCGGTGCACGGGTATTATATCGGCTATAAGTATCAGAAAGGGCTGGAGAAAGTCAGCGAGGCGAAGCGCGAGGAGCTTAAAGGCTTTGCGCTCGATTTGCTGATGGATCTGTACGACAACGAGCTGAGCTATACGGAGGAACTCTACGCCGGTACCGGCTGGGAAAAAGACGTGAAGGCCTTCCTCTGCTACAACGCCAACAAGGCGCTGATGAACCTGGGTTACGACGCGCTGTTCCCGCCGGAGATGGCGGAGGTGAACCCGGCTATTCTGGCCGCGCTGTCGCCCAATGCTGACGAAAACCACGATTTCTTCTCGGGATCTGGCTCGTCGTACGTGATGGGCAAAGCGGTGGAAACCGAGGATGAAGACTGGGATTTTTAATGAACGCTAACGTTCGTTAATTTAATATAAACCCAACAACTCCCTCTCTAATATTTACCAAACAACTACACTGTAATTTCCACGTCATATTCGCCTGAATCATTCCGATTCAGGTGAAATTTCCCGATGCAGCAGCAAAAAATTGAGAAAAATTCAAACTGCCCTCAGCCCTTTATTCATGGGAAATTCAGCCGTTTCGCTTACTCCAAAATTCCGCCCTTAGCCCGACGCAGGGTTGTCTCAGATTCTCAGTATGTTAGGGTTATGCCCGTTAACAATTTACCATGGTAATCATATCGGCATAAACAAATAACAGGACACTCTCTATTGCATGGCAATTAAATTAGAAGTGAAAAATCTTTATAAAGTATTTGGCGAGCACCCGCAGCGCGCATTCAAATATATTGAGAAAGGCCTTACGAAAGAGCAAATTCTGGAAAAAACCGGGCTATCGCTTGGCGTTAAAGACGCCAGTCTGGCCATTGAAGAAGGCGAGATTTTTGTCATCATGGGGTTATCCGGTTCAGGTAAATCCACTATGGTTCGCCTTCTCAATCGCCTGATTGAACCCACCCGCGGACAGGTGCTGATTGACGGCGTGGATATCGCCAGAATATCAGACGCAGAGCTTCGCGAGGTGCGCAGAAAGAAGATTGCAATGGTGTTCCAGTCATTCGCGCTGATGCCGCACATGACGGTGCTGGATAATACCGCTTTCGGCATGGAATTAGCCGGCACGCCGGCTCAGGAACGTCAGGAAAAAGCCCTTGATGCACTGCGTCAGGTCGGGCTGGAAAATTATGCGCATGCGTACCCGGATGAACTTTCCGGCGGTATGCGTCAGCGCGTAGGATTAGCCCGTGCATTAGCCATTAATCCAGACATATTATTAATGGATGAAGCCTTCTCCGCCCTCGATCCGTTAATTCGCACCGAGATGCAGGATGAGCTGGTAAAATTACAGGCTAAACATCAGCGAACGATTGTCTTTATTTCCCACGATCTGGATGAAGCCATGCGTATTGGCGACCGCATTGCCATTATGCAAAACGGTGAAGTGGTGCAGGTCGGCACGCCGGATGAAATCCTCAATAACCCGGCGAACGATTATGTGCGCACCTTCTTCCGCGGCGTGGATATTAGCCAGGTCTTTAGCGCCAAAGATATTGCCCGTCGAACGCCAAACGGCATTATCCGTAAAACGCCAGGCTTCGGCCCCCGCTCCGCGCTGAAGCTGCTGCAGGACGAAGACCGTGAATACGGTTATCTGGTTGAACGCGGCAATAAATTTGTTGGCGTTGTCTCCATCGACTCCCTGAAAACGGCTCTGACAGAGAACCAGGGAATCGATGCGGCGTTAATTGACGCTCCGCTTGCCGTGGACGCCGAAACGCCGCTCAGCGAGTTGCTCTCTCACGTGGGCCAGGCGCCTTGCGCCGTGCCGGTCGTGGGTGAGGAACAACAGTACGTCGGCATCATCTCAAAACGGATGCTGCTGCAGGCTTTAGATCGCGAGGGGGCAAACAATGACCGATCAATCTAACCCGTGGGGCACCACCGAAGCAGCGGACAGCGCTGCGCAATCTGCCGACGCCTGGGGTTCCGCGCCAGCGCCGACCGATGGCGGCGGTGCGGCAGACTGGCTCAACAGCGCACCCGCGCCTGCGCCAGAACACTTCAACATTATGGATCCGTTCCACAAAACGCTGATCCCGCTGGACAGCTGGGTCACGGAGGGGATCGACTGGGTGGTCACCCACTTCCGTCCGGTCTTCCAGGGGATCCGCGTCCCGGTGGATTACATCCTGAACGGCTTCCAGCAGCTGATGCTGGGCATGCCGGCGCCGGTGGCGATTATCCTGTTCTCCCTGATCGCCTGGCAGTTCGGTAGCGCGGGCATGGGGGTCGCCACGCTGATTTCGCTGATTGCCATCGGCGCGATTGGCGCGTGGTCGCAGGCGATGATCACCCTGGCGCTGGTGCTGACCGCTCTACTCTTCTGCATTGTCATCGGCCTGCCGATGGGGATCTGGCTGGCGCGCAGCCCGCGAGCGGCGAAGATTATTCGTCCGCTGCTGGATGCAATGCAGACCACCCCGGCATTCGTCTATCTGGTGCCTATCGTGATGCTGTTCGGCATCGGCAACGTGCCGGGCGTGGTGGTCACCATTATCTTTGCCCTGCCGCCGATTATTCGTCTGACCATTCTGGGGATTAACCAGGTGCCTGCGGACCTGATCGAAGCGTCCCGCTCGTTCGGCGCCAGCCCGCGCCAGATGCTGTTTAAGGTTCAGCTTCCTCTGGCGATGCCGACCATCATGGCGGGCGTCAACCAGACGCTGATGCTGGCTCTTTCGATGGTCGTCATTGCCTCGATGATCGCCGTTGGCGGACTGGGCCAGATGGTGCTGCGCGGTATTGGCCGTCTCGACATGGGGCTGGCGACCGTCGGCGGCGTCGGCATTGTGATCCTCGCCATTATCCTTGACCGCCTGACCCAGGCCGTCGGTCGTGATTCACGCAGTCGCGGCAACCGTCGCTGGTATACCACCGGCCCTGTCGGGTTACTCACCCGCCCTTTCACGAAGTCAAAATAAGGAACAACGATGCGACATAACGTACTTTTTGCCACAGCGTTTGCCACCCTTGTCTCCACCAGCGCGTTTGCGGCTGACCTGCCGGGTAAAGGCATTACCGTGCAGCCGGTGCAGAGCACCATTTCGGAAGAGAGCTTCCAGACGCTGATCGTCAGCCGCGCGCTGGAGAAGCTGGGCTATACGGTTAATACCCCGAGCGAAGTGGATTACAACGTGGGCTATACCTCGATTGCCTCCGGTGACGCCACCTTTACCGCCGTCAACTGGCAGCCGCTGCACGACGACATGTATGCCGCCGCCGGTGGCGACAAGAAATTCTATCGCGAAGGCACCTTCGTGACGGGTGCGGCGCAGGGGTATCTGATCGACAAAAAAACTGCCGATAAGTACCACATAACCAACATTGAACAGCTGAAAGATCCGAAGATCGCCAAACTGTTCGACACCAACGGTGACGGCAAGGCCGACATGATGGGCTGCTCGCCGGGCTGGGGCTGTGAAGCGGTGATTAACCACCAGAACAAAGCGTTCGATCTGGCGAAAACGGTCGACGTGAGCCACGGCAACTATTCAGCGATGATGGCCGACACCATTGCCCGCTTTAAAGAGGGTAAACCGGTGATCTACTACACCTGGACGCCGTACTGGGTGAGCGACGTGCTAAAGCCGGGAAAAGACGTGGTGTGGCTGCAGGTGCCGTTCTCCTCCCTTCCGGGCGAGCAGAAGGATATCGACACCAAACTGCCGAACGGCATGAACTACGGCTTCCCGGTGAACACCATGCATATCGTGGCCAACAAAGCCTGGGCGGAGAAAAACCCGGCGGCGGCGAAGCTGTTCTCGGTAATGAAGCTGCCGCTGGCGGACATCAATGCCCAGAACGCGATGATGCATGCGGGCAAATCGTCTGAAGCGGATGTGAAAGGCCACGTGGACGGCTGGATCAAAGCCCACCAGCAGCAGTTCGACGGCTGGGTGAAAGAGGCGCTTGAAGCGCAGAAGTAAAGGACTTAGCCCTCTCCCCGTGGGAGAGGGCTAGGATGAGGGGATCAACCGCACCCAACCTAAACCGCACAATACATCACCCAACAATCCCCCAACTTTCACAATCATTAGCTATTATGGTTTCCGGAAAAATAATCACTCAACTAACGATTCCTGAAACTAATGACAAAAACAACTCAAGGGCTTAGCCCCGCACTCATCCTTTTAATGTCCGTGGCAACGGGTCTGGCAGTCGCCAGCAACTATTACGCGCAGCCTCTTCTCGACACCATCGCCCGCGCGTTCAATCTCTCCGCCAGCTCCGCAGGCTTTATCGTCACCGCTGCCCAGCTAGGCTATGCCGCCGGGCTGCTGTTCCTGGTGCCGCTCGGCGATATGTTTGAACGCCGAATGCTGATTGTCTCCATGACCCTGCTGGCCGCCGGTGGGATGCTGATCACCGCCAGCAGCCAGTCGCTGACGATGATGATTATCGGTACCGCGCTAACGGGGCTGTTCTCCGTGGTGGCGCAAATCCTGGTCCCGCTCGCCGCGACCCTCGCCTCTCCGGAAAAACGCGGCAAGGTGGTGGGCACCATCATGAGCGGCCTGCTGCTGGGGATTTTGCTGGCGCGTACCGTTGCAGGGCTGCTGGCAAGCCTCGGCGGCTGGCGCACCGTATACTGGGTGGCGAGCGTGCTGATGGTCGTCATGGCGCTGGCGCTGTGGCGCGGGCTGCCAAAAGTGAAGCAGGAAAACCACCTGAACTATCCTCAGCTGCTGGCCTCCGTTTTCAGCCTGTTCACCCAGGACAAGCTTCTGCGCACCCGCGCCCTGCTGGGCTGTTTCACCTTCGCTAACTTCAGCATCCTGTGGACGTCGATGGCGTTTCTGCTGGCCGCGCCGCCGTTTAATTATTCCGAAGGGGTGATTGGCCTGTTCGGCCTGGCCGGCGCCGCAGGCGCACTGGGCGCGCGTCCCGCTGGCGGGCTGGCCGACAAGGGCAAATCCCACCTGACCACCTCTGCAGGGCTGGTTTTACTTCTGCTCTCCTGGGCGGCGATCTGGTACGGACACATCTCGGTGCTGGCGCTGATCGTCGGTATCCTGGTGCTCGATCTCACCGTTCAGGGCGTTCACATCACCAATCAGACCGTCATCTATCGCGTGAAGCCAGAGGCGCGTAACCGCCTGACGGCCGGATACATGACCAGCTACTTCATCGGCGGCGCGGCGGGTTCACTCATTTCAGCGTCGGCGTGGCAGCATGCGGGCTGGTCGGGGGTATGCGCGATAGGGGCCATCGTCGCTACCCTCAACCTGCTAGTATGGTGGCGCGGTTATCACCGTCAGGATGCAATTAACTAACATTTACATTGAGTTGGCCTCTTAGGGTGTTAAGAGGCCCATCACTCTGTTAATGTAAACGTAATCATTTATCCCAGAAATTTTAATGTGGGTGACATATTTACAATCGGCATGAATAGTTCAGACCCCCGTCCTCACATCCTCTCTCTAGCGGGTTCACACCCTACGCTTTCTGTGCTCACCGGGTCACGGACTTACCCGGCGCTTTCTGACGGTGACATAAATTTGGCGGATATAACCGCACAAATAATTCATTTACATTATTTGTCACTGTCGTTACTATATCGGCTGTAATTAATGAGGTTATGCCCAAATGGATAGTTCGTTTACGCCCATTGAACAAATGCTTAAATTCCGCGCCAGTCGCCATGAGGACTTCCCGTATCAGGAAATCCTGCTGACTCGCCTGTGCATGCACATGCAGGGTAAGCTACTGGAAAACCGTAATAAAATGCTGAAAGCTCAAGGGATTAACGAGACGTTGTTTATGGCGTTGATTACGCTGGAGTCTCAGGAAAATCACAGCATTCAGCCTTCCGAACTGAGCTGCGCGCTGGGCTCCTCCCGTACCAATGCGACCCGTATTGCCGATGAACTCGAAAAGCGCGGCTGGATTGAGCGCCGTGAAAGCGACAACGATCGCCGCTGCCTGCATCTGCAACTGACCGATAAAGGTCACCAGTTCCTGCGCGAGGTGCTGCCACCTCAGCACAATTGCCTGCACAAACTCTGGTCTGCCCTCAGCACCGCCGAGCGCGATCAGCTTGAGCACATCACTCGCAAGCTGCTCACCCGTCTGGACCAGATGGATGAAGACGGCGCCGTTCTTGAGGCGCTGCGCTAACGCGACGACACGCTCACCATTCCAGATTCATAAGAAAACCGACAGGCCAGCACGTCACAGTGCTGGCCTTTCTGACAACAGGTCGGCTCAGCCGATGTGAAAATAAGAAGATCGTGGAGAACAACAATGAGCGCAAATGCGGAGAGCACTACCCCGCAGCAACCGGCCAACAAGAAAGGCAAACGTAAGAGCGCCCTTCTTCTGTTGACCTTGCTCTTTATCATTATTGCCGTGGCATATGGGATCTATTGGTTTTTAGTACTGCGTCATGCTGAAGAGACTGACGACGCGTACGTGGCAGGGAACCAGGTACAAATTATGGCGCAGGTGTCGGGCAGCGTGACGAAAGTCTGGGCTGACAATACCGACTTTGTGCAAAAAGGCGATGTGTTGGTGACCCTCGATCCCACCGACGCCCAGCAGGCGTTTGAAAAAGCACAGACCGCGCTGGCCTCCAGCGTCCGTCAGACCCGCCAGCTGATGATCAACAGCAAGCAGCTGCAGGCCAACATCGACGTGCAGAAAACGGCGCTGGCGCAGGCGCAGAGCGACCTGAACCGCCGCGTGCCGCTCGGCACCGCCAACCTGATTGGCCGTGAAGAGCTGCAGCACGCCCGCGACGCCGTTGCCAGCGCTCAGGCACAGCTGGATGTAGCCATTCAACAGTACAACGCCAACCAGGCGATGGTGCTGGGCACTAGTCTGGAAAACCAGCCTGCCGTACAGCAGGCGGCGACCGAAGTGCGCAACGCGTGGCTTGCCCTGCAGCGTACCAAAATCGTCAGCCCGATGACCGGCTATGTCTCCCGTCGTTCCGTCCAGCCAGGGGCGCAGATTAGCCCAACCACGCCGCTGATGGCGGTCGTGCCGGCAGACAATCTGTGGGTAGACGCCAACTTTAAAGAGACGCAGCTTGCCCATATGCGTATCGGCCAGAGCGCGACGGTTGTCAGCGACATCTATGGCGATGACGTGAAGTACACCGGTAAAGTAGTCGGCCTGGACATGGGGACCGGCAGCGCCTTCTCCCTGTTGCCTGCGCAAAACGCCACCGGTAACTGGATCAAAGTGGTTCAGCGTCTGCCCGTGCGTATTGAGCTGGATGCCAAACAGCTGGCGGATCACCCGCTGCGTATCGGCCTCTCAACGCTAGTGACGGTCGACACCGCCAACCGCGACGGTCAGATCCTGGCAAGCCAGGTGCGAAGCAGCCCGGCTTATGAAAGTAACGCCCGTGAAATTAGCCTCGATCCGGTCAACAAGCTGATCGATGACATCGTGAAGGCAAACGCCGGTTAATCCGAAGGTGAGCGTTATGCAACAGCAAAAGCCGCAAAAACCGCTGGAAGGCGCGCAGCTGGTCATCATGACCATCGCGCTGTCGCTGGCGACATTCATGCAGGTGCTGGACTCCACCATCGCGAACGTGGCGATCCCGACCATCGCCGGTAACCTTGGCTCGTCGCTGAGCCAGGGGACCTGGGTCATTACCTCGTTTGGGGTGGCAAACGCCATCTCCATTCCGATTACCGGCTGGCTGGCAAAGCGCGTCGGTGAAGTGAAGCTGTTCCTCTGGTCAACGGTATTGTTCGTTCTTGCCTCCTGGGCGTGCGGCATGTCCAGCAGCCTGACGATGCTGATTTTCTTCCGCGTCATTCAGGGGATTGTCGCCGGGCCGCTGATCCCGCTGTCGCAGAGCTTACTGCTGAACAACTACCCGCCCGCCAAGCGCTCGATTGCGCTGGCGCTGTGGTCGATGACCGTAATTGTCGCGCCGATTTGCGGGCCTATCTTAGGCGGCTATATCAGCGACAACTATCACTGGGGCTGGATCTTCTTCATCAACGTACCGATTGGCGCCATCGTGGTAATGCTGACGCTCCAGTCGCTGCGCGGCAGAGAAACCCGGACGGAACAGCGGCGTATCGACGCCATTGGTCTGGCACTGCTGGTTGTCGGCATCGGTAGCCTGCAGGTCATGCTCGACCAGGGCAAAGAGCTGGACTGGTTCAACTCCCGGGAGATCATCATCCTGACGATTGTCGCGGTGGTGTCGCTGAGCTTCCTGATTGTCTGGGAGCTAACGGACGATAACCCGATAGTCGACCTGTCGCTGTTTAAGTCGCGAAACTTCACCATAGGCTGTCTGTGTATCAGCCTCGCCTACATGCTCTACTTCGGCGCGATTGTACTGCTGCCGCAGCTGTTGCAGGAGGTATACGGCTACACCGCAACCTGGGCAGGTTTAGCCTCGGCGCCGGTTGGATTGATTCCTGTTCTGCTGTCGCCGATTATTGGCCGCTTCGCCCACAAGCTCGACATGCGCAGGCTGGTGACGTTCAGCTTTATCATGTATGCCGTTTGCTTTTACTGGCGCGCGTATACGTTCGAACCGGGAATGGACTTTGGCGCGTCCGCGTGGCCGCAGTTTATTCAGGGCTTTGCCGTGGCGTGTTTCTTTATGCCACTGACCACCATCACGCTTTCCGGTTTACCGCCTGAGCGCATGGCGGCCGCATCGAGCCTGTCGAACTTTACGCGAACGCTGGCGGGCTCGATTGGTACGTCGATCACCACCACCCTGTGGACGAACCGTGAATCGATGCACCATGCCCAGCTGACCGAAGCGGTGAACCCGTTCAACCCGAACTCCCGGGAGATGTACAACCAGCTTCAGGGAATGGGTATGACGGAACAGCAGGCGTCAGGGTGGATAGCCCAGCAGATCACCAACCAGGGTCTGATTATATCGGCCAACGAGATTTTCTGGATATCGGCGGGGATCTTTATCGTCCTGCTGGGGCTGGTCTGGTTTGCTAAACCACCGTTTGGCGCCGGTAGCGGCGGCGGTGGCGCGCACTAATTCGCGTTGTCCAGAACGCGACAGCGATTGTCAGTTTCGATAAAGCAGCGCTCCTGAAATCCATTCACGATGGTGAAAAGACAACAGGAGCGCATCATGCTGAACACACCCGCCGACAAGTACCAACCCTATCCCACCCTTTCCCTGCCCGACCGCCGCTGGCCGGAGCAACGCATCACCCGCGCGCCGCGCTGGCTCTCCACCGACTTACGCGACGGCAACCAGGCCCTTGCCGAGCCGATGGACAGCACCCGCAAGCTGCAGTTCTGGGATCTGCTGCTGGGCTGCGGATTCAAAGAAATTGAGGTGGCGTTCCCATCCGCCTCGCAGACTGACTTCAACTTTGTTCGCCAGCTGATTGAAGAGAACCGCATCCCGGATGACGTCACGATTCAGGTATTAACCCAGGCGCGGGAAGATCTCATCCATCGTACTTTCCAATCCCTGCGCGGCGCGAAACAGGCCACCGTCCATCTGTATAACTCCACCGCCCCGCTGTTCCGCCGCCTGGTATTCGGCATGGAAAAAGCGCAAATCGTCGAGCTGGCGACGCGATCCACGCGGCTTATTCGTCAGCTGTGTGAAGAGAACCCGGACACCCGCTGGCAGTATGAGTATTCCCCGGAGACCTTCTGCTTTACCGAGCCGGAGTTTGCGCTGGAGATCTGTGAAGCCGTGGCGGAGATCTGGCAGCCGTGCGACGAACGGCCCATGGTGATCAACTTACCGGCCACCGTCGAAGTGAGCACGCCGAACGTCTATGCCGACCAGATCGAGTATTTCTGTCGTCACTTCAGCCGCCGCCGGGATGTCTGCATTAGCGTGCATCCGCATAACGACCGCGGTACCGGCGTCGCCAGCGCCGAGCTGGCCGTGATGGCGGGGGCTGATCGCGTGGAAGGCTGTCTGTTTGGTAACGGTGAGCGCACGGGCAACGTCTGCCTGGTGACGCTGGCGATGAACCTCTACAGCCAGGGCATCAGCCCGAATCTCGACTTTAGCGATATGAACCGGGTCGTGGAAGTGGTGGAAGCCTGCAACCAGCTGCCGGTGCATCCGCGCCACCCGTGGGCCGGACGACTGGCCTATACCGCCTTCTCAGGCTCGCATCAGGACGCGATCAAAAAAGGCTTTGATGCCCGCAGGCCTGGCGATCGCTGGGAGATGCCGTATCTGCCCGTCGATCCACAGGATATCGGCTGCACCTACGAAGCGGTGATCCGCGTGAACAGCCAGTCAGGAAAAAGCGGCAGCGCGTGGCTGATTGAGCAGAATCATGGCCTGAAACTGCCCCGCGCCCTGCAGCAGGATTTCAGCCAGCACGTGCAGCAGGAAACCGATCGCCACGGAAAAGAGATGACGCAAAATGCGCTGTGGCAGCTGTTCCGCACCCGCTACGGCCTGGTCGCCACGCCGCAGTTTGCGCTGCAATCCTACCGCAGCGACAGCCAGCAGGACGGCCAGCTGCGTTTGACGGCAAGCGTCGCTACGCAGGGGGGAACGCGTCAGCTGGAAGGTCAGGGTAACGGTCTGCTCTCCGCCGCCGCTCAGGGCTTAAGCCGCTGGGTCAACGCCCCGTTCGTGATTAAGGATTATCACGAGCATACGTTAGGCGAACGCAGCGACAGCCGCTCGGTGGCCTACATCTGCTGCCTGTTCCAGGACGGCAGCAGCCGCTGGGGCGTAGGCATTGACAGCGACGTGGCGCGCGCGTCGCTTCAGGCGCTTTTAAACGCCGTCAGTCGTTCTTAAAATAATCGCTGGGGGAGACGCCCATCACCCGGCGGAACATCGCCGTAAAGGCGCTGTGGCTGCCGTAACCCAGATCCAGCGCCACGCGCAGTACCGGCTGGCCCTGCGCCAGCCGCACTAAGGCTTCCAGCAGGCGCGCCCGTCTCAGCCACTCGCCGTAGCTTAATCCCGTCTGCTGCTGAAAATGGCGGTTCAGGGTTCGCTCGCTCATGTTCATCATGCTCGCGGCCTGCGCGCCGCTCCAGCTCTCCCCCGCGTTTTGCCGGATTTGCAGACACAGGTGACGTAACGCCTCGCTTTCCGGCTCCGGCAGATGAATCGGCAGCACCGGCATAGTGCGGATTTCATCGAGAATGAGTTCATAGACGCGTTCATCCCGGCTGCCGGGCGAGTACGATTCAGGTAAAGCAAGAGAGACGAGGATCAGCTCGCGCAACAGCGGCGCGATCTGCACGATCTGGCAGGTGGCCGGGAGATCGGCTCGCGCCAGCGGATCGATGAACAGCGTTCGCGCCGCCACGTTGCCGGTGATGCGAAGCGAGTGGCGAGTACCCGCCGGCAGCCAGACGCCGCGGCCAGGCGGTACCACCCAGCAGCCCGAGACGGTATCAACCCGTACCACGCCGCTCAGGATGTGCAACAGCTGCGCGCAGTCGTGCTCATGCCACGGCTCGCTGTCACCATGAACGTAATCATGGGCGAACGGAACGAGGGGACGATGGGTAAAGGAGAACGTTGCGGTTGTGGTCATGGGGTTAAACAACCCTCACCCTACCCTCTCCCGGTGGGAGAGGGAAAAGGTGCACTAGATGTGCAGTTCCTGCAGTTTTTCTTTTGGCAGGGCCAGCTCTTCGTTGCTGTTCACGCGAACATCACGCTCGATGATGTGACGCGCGATGTCCTGCGCTTCTTCCAGAGAGTGCATCTGGTAAGTACCGCACTGGTAAACGTTCAGCTCAGGGATCTGGTTCTGCTCTTTCACCTTCAGCACGTCTTCCATCGCCGCTTTCCACGCATCAGCGACGCGTTTCTCTTCCGGCTGGCCAATCAGGCTCATGTAGAAACCGGTACGGCAGCCCATCGGAGAGATGTCGATGATCTCAACGCCGTTGCCGTTCAGATGGTCACGCATGAAACCGGCGAACAGGTGTTCCAGGGTATGAATGCCTTTCTCTGGCATCACTTCTTTATTTGGCACGCAGAAACGCAGATCGAAAACGGTGATCGTGTCGCCGTGCGGGGTGTGCATGGTCTTCGCCACGCGTACTGCAGGTGCTTCCATACGGGTATGGTCGACAGTAAAGCTATCTAATAACGGCATACGTCACCTCCGACAGTGATTTTTTTTAAAATAAACTGAACTCTTCTACAGAATGCACGTCTGAGTATATGAAAGACGCGCATTTGTTATCATCATCCCTGAATTCAGAGATGTATATTTTGGCCACAGCGATGTGGCCTTTTTCTTTTCTGCTTAAGACTGCTTCGCCAGAAACGCCTCAAACGACTCGGTATCCGCCGCTTCAACCTCTTTCTGACGCACCACGGACGCATCGCGTTCCGCGGCAAAATCCGCTTCGCTCAGCACTTCTAACGGCTCCTGCATCAGCATCTCACGGTACTCCGCTGAGAGTGAACGCCCCGTGCCGCCAATGCCCTGATCGATCATAGAACGCAGAATACGCGCTGAGAACGTCAGTTCCGGATTATCAAAACATTCCACCAGCTGGTCGCAGATCTGTTGATACGCGTCGCCGCCGTCGATGCTGTCCATTGTGCGGGCAACGCGCTTCAGATCGCGGAACAGATCTTTGCCGACTTTGGTCAACGGGAACTGTGCCGTTTCGCAGCCGATACCCAGCGTCAGGCCCGGTTTACGCCCTTCCAGAATCACGCGATTCCAGTTTGTACGGGTACAGAGCAGTTCGTCTGAACTCATTTCCGGCGCATCCGCCAGCACGCACCAGACCATAAACAGATCCAGGAAGCGAACCTGCTGTTCATCAACGCCAATCGGTGAGAACGGGTTGATATCCAGCGAACGCACTTCGATGTATTCGATCCCGCCGCGCTGCAGCGCATCCGACGGGGTTTCACCGCTGAGCGTCACGCGTTTAGGACGAATAGGCGCATACAGCTCGTTTTCAATCTGCAGCACATTGCTGTTGATTTGCAGGCGCTTGCCGTCTTTTTCGAGGCCGATTTTCTCGTACTCTTCCGACGGGGTTTTGATCGCCCGCTTCAATCCTGCCACATATTCGTGCAATTCGTTAAACGTAATACCGAGATTGCTTTGCGATTTATTGGTATAACCCAGATCGCTCAGGCGCAGAGAGGTGGCGTACGGGAGATAGTACATTCCGCACTCGGTCTTCTCGAACGGCAGCGTGGTCGGTTTCCCCTGCAGGAACGAAGAACAGATCGCAGGAGACGCACCAAACAGATACGGGATCACCCAGCCGAAACGGTAATAGTTGCGGATCAGGCGGAAGTAGCCTTCAGAGATCGCGTCTTTATCCGTTTCACCGCATTTCGCCTGCCAGAACGCCATTGGCAGCGAGAAGTTGTAATGCACGCCCGAGATCGTCTGCATCAACGCGCCGTAGCGGTTTTTCAGCCCTTCGCGATAGAGCGTTTTCAGCCGGCCGATATTTGACGTGCCGTACTGCGCCAGCTCAATCTCCTGGCCCTGCTCGATATAGCACGGCATGCTGAGGGGCCACATACGTTCGTCGCCCATGTTGCGCGCGGTGTAGCGATGGATATCGCGCATAATCGTCAGCATATGATCAATATCACCCTCTACTGGGGTGATGAACTCCAGCAGCGCTTCAGCGAAATCGGTTGTGATCCATTTATGTGTCAGCGCCGAGCCTAACGCCTTCGGGTGACCCGTCGTCGCTAAGCTACCGTCCGCGTTAACGCGCAGCGTTTCACGCTCAAGACCACGCTGAATACCCTTCAATGCCTGAGGGTGGTTTTCCAGCCAGGCCAGCGCCTGAGATACGTCCGGGATCAAATTGACCTCCCGCCTGTCAAAGTAATGTTACTCAGCATAATTGTAATGGTTGACGATTGAAGGTCGCGTTTTCATTCCACCAATTAGTGCCACCACGTCATACCCTGTAGTGTTGCCCACGCCACAAGAACATAGCGCAACGCCTTGCCAAGGCACAAAAAAAAGAGCACCGGTCCCCAGGAGATGCGCATCCATCCCGCCAGCAGACACAGTAAATCGCCTATTACAGGCATCCAGCTTAATAACAGCGTGGCAGCGCCATAGCGTTTTAGCCAGCCGACTGCCTTTTCCTGCCAGCGCGATTTTTCGCGCAGCGGAAAGAAACGCCCAAGAATAACGTTAGTCAGCCCTCCAAGGCTATTACCCATTGTTGCTATTAATACAAGCAGCCAGGGCTGACTCACGCCGGACAACAGCATCGCCACCAGCACCACTTCCGAATTTCCCGGTAACAGCGTGGCGCTTAAAAAACTGCTGGCGAATAATGAAGCAAGTGACAGCGCGTCACTCACAGTAAGCGCACATCCACCGCATCCATTCCGGCATCTCGCGCGGCCTGGATACCGAAATCGGCGTCTTCAAACACGACACATTTTGCCGCCGGGACGCCCATTAATTCTGCGCAAAGCAGGAAGGTGTCCGGTGCGGGCTTGTGATGTTTAACATGATCGGCGGCCACCACGGCAGAAAAATAGTGGCGCAGGCCAAGATGGTTGAGCAAAGCTTCTGCAATCGCGCTTTCGCTCCCGGTTCCTACCGACATCGGGCGGCGCCCGTGCCACTCTTTTACCACATCAATCAGCGGCAGAGGGCGTACGGTATCTAAAAGCATGGCTTTTACCGCATCGGTTTTTTCGCGCGCGAGCAGGTGCGGGTCGAGATCGGCCTGATTCAGTTCAATCACGGCCTGCGCAATACGCCAGGTGGGGGATCCGTTGAGGGCAATCATCGCCTGAAGATCGAAACGCATGCCGTAACGGCCCAGGACGTCAGTCCAGGCTTGACGATGCGTGGGTTCGGTATCCAGGAGAGTGCCGTCCATATCAAAGATCAAACCTTCATACTGTGCGTACATCGTGCTCTCGCTAAACGATTAACAAAGCATTACTTTATCGTAAATGGTGATTTTTGTCGCTGACTGAGAGTGTGATTGCTGACGGAACGTCGAAGGAATAAACAAAGAAGGAGAAGATGGTGCATCCGGGAGGATTCGAACCTCCGACCGCTCGGTTCGTAGCCGAGTACTCTATCCAGCTGAGCTACGGATGCATCGGGAAATGCTTTTAGAAACAGTAAATGGTGCATCCGGGAGGATTACTCGGCTGCGCCTCGCCCTGCGGGCCGTTGCTGAAGCAACGTTATCCTCCCTAGTGCTCGCGATTAACTCGCAGACCTTGAAACAACAGCGTGGCTATTATCTCGGAGAATATGGTGCATCCGGGAGGATTCGAACCTCCGACCGCTCGGTTCGTAGCCGAGTACTCTATCCAGCTGAGCTACGGATGCATCAGGGTACTGCTTTCAGAAATAGTAAATGGTGCATCCGGGAGGATTCGAACCTCCGACCGCTCGGTTCGTAGCCGAGTACTCTATCCAGCTGAGCTACGGATGCATCGGGATTTACTACTGTACTGCTCGATATTCATATCACTTCTAAAGCAATATGAAGTAATAGATGGTGCATCCGGGAGGATTCGAACCTCCGACCGCTCGGTTCGTAGCCGAGTACTCTATCCAGCTGAGCTACGGATGCAAAATGGCGGTGAGGCGGGGATTCGAACCCCGGATGCAGCTTTTGACCGCATACTCCCTTAGCAGGGGAGCGCCTTCAGCCTCTCGGCCACCTCACCACACAACGCCTCTTTCGAGTGCTTCGAGTTACTCGTTAAGAGCTTCTCGTCGCTGCGTGGCGCATATATTACTTTCTGGGACTTATAAGTCAAACAATTTTCCAAAAGCTTTTATCGTTTGCACAAATCACACGCAATTCGCATGTAAAAGCCGCAAAGAGGGTGTTTTATAAGCGGATTTTGCAGGCATCTTCACAGAAAACCTTTGCAGAAATGGCGGCGTAGGGGCGAGTTTAGGGTAACAGAGTGGTTAAAAAGAGAGCGTTTGAAATTAAACGGTAACGTTGAGCAGGAAAAATGACAGGAGGGTTGCGTCTCGCCCGACAGCGAGACGCGACAATATCAGTAACTGGACTGCTGGGATTTTTCAGCCTGGATACGCTGGTAGATCTCTTCACGGTGGACAGATACTTCTTTAGGAGCGTTAACACCAATACGTACCTGGTTACCCTTTACCCCTAAAACTGTCACGGTGACCTCATCCCCAATCATGAGGGTCTCACCAACTCGACGAGTCAGAATCAGCATTCTTTGCTCCTTGAAAGATTAAAAGAGTCGGGTCTCTTGTATCCCGGCATTATCCATCATATAACGCCAAAAAGTAAGCGATGACAAACACGTAAAGTGTAAGCAGTCACGGCATCACATTCTGTTAAACGTAAGTTTAGCCGATATACACAAACTCAACCTGACTTTATCGTTATCGATAGCACAGTGAACAAGACGCCATAACGTTACCGCTATGGCGTCTGCTTGTGCTTTGTAGTTATTACAGTTTCGCGCTTACCCAGCTTTCAACGCTGGCCAAAGCTTGCGGAAGTGCCGCCGCATCCGTACCACCGGCTTGCGCCATGTCCGGACGACCGCCACCCTTGCCGCCCACCTGCTGAGCGACCATACCAATCAGTTCCCCTGCTTTTACGCGGTCGGTCACATCCTTAGAGACGCCCGCAATCAGAGAAACCTTACCTTCTGCCACTGTCGCCAGCACGATAACGGTAGAACCAAGCTGGTTCTTGAGATCGTCGACCATAGTACGCAGCATCTTAGGCTCAACCCCCGCCAGATCGCTGACCAGCAGTTTGACGCCCTTAATGTTTACAGCCTTGCTGGAGAGGTTTGCACTCTCCTGCGCCGCAGCCTGCTCTTTCAGCTGCTGCAGCTCTTTTTCCAGCTGACGCGTGCGATCCAGCGCAACGCGCACTTTCTCACCCAGGTTCTGGCTATCGCCTTTCAGCAGCTGCGCGATGTCGTGCAGCTGATCGCTCTGCGCATGCAGGCTGGCAATCGCACCTTCACCGGTCACCGCTTCAATACGACGCACACCTGCCGCCGTTCCCGACTCGGAAACAATGCGGAACAGGCCGATGTCACCGGTGCGCGATGCGTGCGTACCGCCGCACAGCTCGGTAGAGAAGTCGCCCATGCTCAGCACGCGAACGCGGTCGTCATATTTCTCACCAAACAGCGCCATCGCACCTTTTTTCTTCGCGTCCTCGAGCTCCATGATGTGGGTCTCGATTGGCAGGTTACGACGGATCTGCGCGTTCACCAGATCTTCCACCGCGCGGATTTCAGACGGTTTCATCGCTTCAAAATGCGAGAAGTCGAAGCGCAGCACTTTGTCGTTAACCAGAGAACCTTTCTGTGCAACGTGGGTACCGAGCACGTCGCGCAGGGCAGCGTGCATCAGGTGGGTTGCAGAGTGGTTCAGACGAATGCGCGCGCGGCGAGCTTCATCCACGTTAGCCTGTACGCCCTCGCCCACTTTCAGAGAACCGGAAACCAGTTTGCCCTGGTGACCAATCGCCTGACCGTATTTCTGGGTGTCGCTGACGCTGAAGCTGAAACCGTTGCCTTTCAGTTCGCCTTTATCGCCAACCTGACCGCCGGATTCCGCGTAGAACGGCGTTTTGTCCAGAATGACAACCGCATCCTGGCCCGCGCTGATGCTGTCCACGGCTTTACCGTCAACAAACAGAGCGGTCACTTTGCCGGTCAGTTCCAGCGCGTCATAACCTTTGAATTCTGACGCGCTATCAACGCGGATCATCGCGTTGTAGTCTGCACCGAAACCGCTGGATTCACGCGCACGACGACGCTGCTCTTCCATCGCGGCTTCGAAGCCCGCTTCGTCAACTTTGATGTTGCGCTCGCGGCAAACGTCTGCCGTCAGGTCAACCGGGAAGCCGTAGGTGTCGTACAGACGGAAAGCGGTTTCGCCATCCAGCGTGTCGCCCTTAAGTTTCGCCAGCTCTTCGTCCAGCAGCGCCAGGCCGCGCTCCAGCGTACGCGCAAACTGCTCTTCTTCGGTTTTCAGAACCTGCTCTACCTGTGCCTGCTGGCGTTTCAGCTCATCACCGGCAGCACCCATCACGCCAATCAGTGGCCCAACGAGTTTATAGAAGAAGGTGTCCTTCGCGCCCAGCATGTTGCCGTGACGGATGGCACGACGAATGATACGACGCAGCACGTAGCCACGGTTTTCATTCGACGGGATAACGCCGTCGGCAATCAGGAACGCACAGGAACGAATGTGGTCCGCGATGACGCGCAGCGATTTGTTGTTCAGATCGGTCGCGCCGGTAACGTCCGCAACGGCTTTGATCAGGGTGCTGAACAGATCAATCTCGTAGTTGGAGTTAACGTGCTGCAGAACCGCGGCAATACGCTCCAGGCCCATACCGGTATCGACGGAAGGCTTCGGCAGCGGCTCCATCGTACCGTCGGCCTGACGGTTGAACTGCATGAAGACGATGTTCCAGATCTCAATGTAGCGATCGCCGTCTTCTTCCGGGCTGCCCGGAGGCCCACCCCAGATGTGGTCGCCGTGATCGTAGAAGATCTCGGTGCACGGACCGCAAGGGCCGGTATCACCCATCTGCCAGAAGTTGTCAGACGCGTATGGCGCGCCTTTGTTATCACCGATGCGAATAATACGCTCACGCGGGATCCCGACTTCTTTTTCCCAGATTTCGTAGGCTTCGTCATCGGTTTCATAGACGGTAACCCACAGACGCTCTTTCGGCAGGTTGAACCAGTTTTCACCGGTCAGCAGTTCCCACGCATATTGAATGGCATCGTGTTTGAAGTAGTCGCCGAAGCTGAAGTTACCCAGCATTTCGAAGAACGTATGGTGACGCGCGGTGTAACCGACGTTTTCCAGGTCGTTGTGTTTACCGCCCGCACGCACGCAACGCTGTGAGGTTGTGGCGCGGGAATAATTACGCTTGTCGAGACCAAGGAACACATCCTTGAACTGGTTCATCCCGGCGTTGGTAAACAGCAGAGTTGGATCGTTGTTCGGTACCAGGGAGCTGCTGGCAACAACCTGGTGTCCCTTACTATGGAAAAAATCGAGAAACGCCTGACGGATCTCAGCGGTGCTCTTGCTCATAATTATCCTGAAATCAAGCTAACGAAATGTCGTAGCCAGCCTGTATCGGTAAACCGTTGGACAGGCCAGCTACTGGAAAAAGTGGGAATAAGATAAGTTTTCTTGGGTGGGAAGTAAAATCCCGCATGCGTTCAATCGGCAAAATTACGCCAGATATCCTGAATATCTTCCATCAGAAAGCCGCGGTAGAGCAAAAAGCGCTGGATTTTGACTTTTTCTGAAAATTCACGCGGCAGCGGTTCGCCGTATTTACGAATCGCCTGTTCTCTGGCCAGCTCGCACCAGTCAGTATCGCATTCGCGCATCGCTTTTTCGATGGACTCCCGGGCCAACCCTTTCTGGTTCAGCTCCTGCCGGATGCGCGCGGGCCCATATCCTTTACGGCCGCGGCTGGCGAGAAACCGTGAGGCAAAACGCTCGTCATCAAGATAACGATGCTCGTAGCACCAGGCAATCACGCGGTCATAATCCTCCGCGGTGGCATCAATCTCTTCCGGCCCGTTTTTACTCATTACCGGCGCCGACAGTTTTCGCCGCAGCTCCTGTTCACTGTGGTCACGAACGGCCAGGATGCGCACCGCACGGTCCAGTAAGCGTGCATACGCGGGTCGACGTGTTGTCGGTTCACTCATAAAAAAACCTGCTGGTTCAGAAATGCAAAAAGGGCCGCATCAGCAGCCCTTCATTTTTAAACGAAAGAATTAAAAGTCTTCGTTAGTTTCTTCAGCATCCGCGGCATCCACCACGAAATCAGGTTTGGAGTCCTGGTTGTTCAGCAGAAGCTCACGCACCTTCTTCTCAATCTCTTTCGCCGCAGCCGGGTTCTCTTTCAGCCAGGAGATCGCGTTCGCTTTACCCTGACCAATCTTGTCACCGTTGTAGCTGTACCAGGCGCCTGCTTTTTCAATCAGCTTCTCTTTCACGCCCAGGTCAACCAGCTCGCCGAGGAAGTTGATCCCTTCGCCGTAGAGGATCTGGAATTCAGCCTGTTTGAACGGCGCGGCGATTTTGTTCTTCACAACCTTCACGCGGGTTTCGCTACCGACCACGTTCTCGCCCTCTTTCACCGCGCCGATACGGCGGATATCCAGACGGACAGAGGCGTAGAATTTCAGTGCGTTACCACCGGTAGTGGTTTCCGGGTTACCGAACATCACACCAATTTTCATACGGATCTGGTTGATGAAGATCAGCAGCGTGTTGGACTGCTTCAGGTTACCCGCCAGCTTACGCATCGCCTGGCTCATCATACGTGCCGCGAGGCCCATGTGAGAGTCACCGATTTCACCTTCGATTTCGGCTTTTGGCGTCAGTGCGGCAACGGAGTCGACCACGATAACGTCAACGGCACCAGAACGCGCCAGCGCATCACAAATTTCCAGCGCCTGCTCACCGGTGTCCGGCTGAGAACACAGCAGGTTGTCGATATCAACGCCCAGCTTGCGGGCATAAACAGGATCCAGCGCGTGCTCGGCATCGATAAACGCACAGGTTTTACCTTCGCGCTGTGCCGCGGCAATCACCTGCAGCGTCAGGGTGGTTTTACCGGAGGACTCTGGCCCGTAGATTTCTACGATACGGCCCATAGGCAGACCGCCAGCGCCCAGCGCGATATCCAGAGAAAGCGAACCGGTGGAGATGGTTTCCACATCCATGGAACGGTCTTCACCCAGGCGCATGATGGAGCCTTTACCGAATTGCTTTTCGATCTGGCCCAGTGCTGCCGCCAACGCTTTCTGTTTGTTTTCGTCGATAGCCATTATTACTCCTGTCATGCCGGGAGAAGCGACTGTGCTTCACCGTGGATTTCTGTTCTGTTGGTGCAATTATACTGTATGGTCATACAGTATCAAGTGTTTTGTAGAAATTGTTGCCAGAGCGTTTTTAACGCATAAACGGTTGCCTGACGACGCACGCTTTCGCGATCGCCGCTGAAGCACTCCCGGCGGGTGATCCCTTCCCCTTTGGAGGTGGCGAACCCAAACCAGACGGTGCCGACAGGCTTCACGTCGCTACCGCCGTCCGGGCCTGCAATGCCGCTAATGGAAATGGCGTAATCTGCCCGCGCCTCTTTGAGCGCGCCAATGGCCATCTCGATCACCACCGGTTCGCTGACCGCGCCATGCTGTTCAAGCGTGGATTCACGCACGCCAATCATCTGAGCTTTAGCTTCGTTACTGTAGGTCACAAAACCGCGTTCAAACCAGGCGGAACTGCCGGCAATATCGGTAATCGCTTTCGCCACCCAGCCGCCGGTGCAGGATTCCGCGGTGGTGATTGTCGCGCCACGCTGCTTTAGCGCAAGGCCAACGATCTCGCTAAGCTGCATCAATTCATGGTCAGTCATTCTCGCTCCAGGCATCAGAAAAACGTGCTGCACAAGATAGCACTTTCTCGTCAGATGTGGGGATGCACTTCAGGTTTTACGAGGGGGCTTCAGAAAAAAGCCGGTACGGACGCACCGGCGGTGGAAAGGTTATTTCATGCTCTCAGCGAGGGTGTTCACATTGTGGCGAAACGCCTTAACGTAGGTATCTGCCACCCCACCTTTTGCCGACAGCGCTTCGGGGTAAAGCTCCCCCCCGGGCTGCGCGCCCGTCGCCGACGCAATCTGTTTCACCAGACGCGGATCGAGCTGATTCTCCATAAACCAGGTTTTCACGCCGTCGGCTTTAATCTGATTGATAATCTCGGCGACCTGCGCCGCGCTGGCTTCGCTCTCAGACGACAGCCCCTGCGGCGCCATAAACGTCACGCCGTAAGCGCGGCTGAAATAGCCGAACGCGTCATGGCTGGTCAGCACTTTACGCTTCGCCAGTGGAATCTGGCTAAAGCGCGTTTTGGCCCAGTTATCCAGCTGGTTAAGCTGCGCGATATACGGTTTACCGGAGGCTTCCAGCGCGGCTTTGTCCTGCGGGTCAGCTTTCACCAGCCCGTTCAGAATATTTTGTGCATACAGCGCTCCGTTCGCCGCGCTGTTCCACGCATGGGGATCGGTCACAGTCTTTCCATCTTCCTCAAGCGTGTGGGTTTTCACCCCAGTTGAGGCGACAACCAGTTGCCCTTTGAACCCGGAGGCTTTTACCAGACGATCAAGCCAGCCCTCCAGCCCAAGGCCGTTTACCACTACCACATCAGCCTTGCTCAGGGCCGCGCTGTCTTTCGGCGACGGTTCGAAGGTATGCGGATCGCCGTCCGGCCCGACCAGCGTCGTCACGTTCACATGGTCGCCGCCCACCTCCTGCGTGATATCCCCCAGTATCGAAAAGCTGGTCACCACATTCAGCGTTTTCGCCATCACGCCGTGCGACATCATCCCCAGCGCGAGCGCCACTACAAATCCTGTACCTTTCATCGTTTCCCCTTGCGTTAAAAATACGCCCGCAGGCTGCCAGCGAGCCTGCTTCGCGTACCCAGTAAAATGGAAATAAAGAACAGCGCGCTGGCGGTGAGCACGATGGATGGCCCGGCCGGCAGACTCATCGCCCAGGAGAGGCTTAGCCCGAGCCACGCACAGAAGATACCGCTGATACCCGCCATCAGGAGTAATGCCGGTAACGTGCGCACCCAGCAGCGGGCTGCCACGGCCGGAAGCATCATCAGCCCGACGGCCATCAGCGTGCCGAGCACCTGAAAACCGGCCACCAGGTTAAGCACCAGCAGCGCCAGAAACAGGCCGTGCAGCAGGCCAGGCAGCCAGCGGGCGTTCACCTGCAGCCAGGCGGTATCAAACGCTTCTGTCACCAGTCCGCGATAAAACAGCGCCAGCGTGATAAGGGTGAACATGCACACGCCCGTGACGAACAGCGCGGCGTCGTTGTCCACGGCGAGGATAGATCCGAACAGCAGATGCAGCAGATCGACATTCGACCCGCGCAGCGACACCAGCGTGACACCCAGCGCCAGCGAGCCGAGATAAAACCCGGCAAAGCTGGCATCTTCTTTCAGCGGCGTGCGTCGACTGACCAGACCGGCCAGCAGCGCCACGGTAATTCCCGCGATAAAACCGCCAATACTCATCGCCAGCAGCGACATACCGCTGAGCAAATACCCCACGGCGACACCCGGCAAAATAGCGTGAGAAAGGGCGTCGCCCATCAGGCTCATCCGACGCAGCTGAAGAAACACGCCGAGCGCGGTCGTGCTGACGGAGAGCGCCAGGCAAACCACCAGCGCGCGACGCATAAAGCCATACTCAATGAACGGCTGAAAAAAGAGATGCCAGATCATGCCACCCTCACCCGCTCGGTTTTCCACTGGGGAACGTTAGCATCCAGCCGCAGCGTTTGCGGGAAATGGCGCGACACGCGCTCGCTGTCGTGCAGTACCGCGAGCAGCGTTTGCCCCTGCATATACATCTCCAGCATCAGATCCATCAGCACGTTGCAGGTAGCTTCATCGACCCCGGTAAAGGGTTCATCCAGCATCACCAGCGGCGCCTGCTGCACCAGGACGCGGGCAAACAGCATGCGCTGAAACTGACCGCCGGAGAGTTCATCAATGGTGGATAATGCCATGGACTCAAGCCCGACGCGCTCTAGCGCGCTGGCAATGCGCAGCCGCGTTTCGCGACGAAACCCGGAAAAAAGCGAAATGCCCGGCCAGCAGCCCATGCTTACCACGTCCTGTACGGTCAGCGGAAACTGCGCCTCCAGCGCGTGACGCTGTGCCAGCCAGCCGATGACCGGTCGCTTTCCCTGCCAGCGGAAGCCGCCGCTGACGGGAGGAATAAATCCCGCCAGCGTTTTCAGCAGCGTGGATTTCCCGCAGCCGTTAGCGCCGATAATGGCGGTCATGCTTCCGCGCTCAATCGTGCCCGAAAGGGGCCGCGTAACGGGCTGGCGTTCATATCCCGCGACCAGTTCGTTCATCACAATCATGGCAATGCCACCGCCCAGCGCACGGCCAGCCCGAGAAAGACAACAAGCATCAGCGCCAGCAAAAGCCGAACCAGAGCAGACAGAGAAAAAAGGGACGTTGACATGTCGACACCGCATTAAATGTTATAACATAACAATAATGAAAGACGGTTAAGATGTAAATGGCGGGTTTGAAAAGGGAGTGTGGCGAAATGTTTCTGAGAAAAACCAGGATGGGCGCGGGGTACCCTCTCCCAAAGGGAGAGGGCGGAATAAGATGACTTACTGACTAAACGGCGACGCCGCCGGAACGCGCGCCTGGGACACTGCCAGCCCCAACTGCCACACCGCCATAGCATAGTGGGTGCTGTGGTTATAGCGGGTGATGGTGTAGAAGTTCGGCATGCCGTACCAGTACTGGTAGCCCGTCCCGACATCCAGACGCAGCAGGCTCACCTGATCGACATTGCCCAGCGGCTGGGTTGGCGTTAAGCCCGCCGCCGTCAGCTGTGCGACGCTGTATTTGGTTTTGAAGCCGTTTTCCAGACCAAACGCCTCGCCGTTTGCCTGAACGGCAACCTGACCGCCCGGCGTCCAGCCGTGCGCTTTGAAGTAGTTCGCCACGCTGCCGATGGCATCCACCGGATCCCACAGGTTGATGTGACCATCACCGTTAAAGTCGACGGCATACTGCTTATAGGAGGACGGCATAAACTGACCGTAGCCCATCGCGCCGGCAAACGACCCTTTCAGATCGAGCGGATCGTCCTGCTCGTTGCGCGCCATCAGCAGGAAGGTTTCCAGCTCGGAAGAGAAATACTCCGCGCGGCGCGGGTAGTTAAAGGAGAGCGTCGCCAGCGCGTCGAGGATGCGGGTTTTACCCATCACGCGGCCCCAGCGGGTTTCCACGCCAATAATCCCGACGATGATTTCAGGCGGTACGCCGTAGACCTGCCACGCGCGGTTGAGCGCATCTTCATACTGATTCCAGAACACCACGCCATTTTGCACGTTGTCCGGGGTAATAAACTGTTTGCGATAGCGCAGCCACGCGCCGTTTGGCCCGCTCGGCACCTGGGCGGTTGGTGCCTGCCTGTCCATCAGGCGCAGCACGTAGTCCAGGCGCTTGGCCTGAGACAAAATTTCGTGCAGTTGCTGTCTGTCAAAGCCGTGCTTGCTCACCATTTTATCGATGAACTGCTCGGCCGCCGGGTTATTCGCGAAGTCGCCGCCCATCTGCATCATATTGTGCTGCGGCTCCAGCAGGAATCCTCCGGAAGGCGCGCCCGCCGTTTGCTGAACGGCTTCGGTCTTAGGTTTGCTACTACAGGCAGACAGCAGAATAAGCGCAGGCAACAGCGCTGCATAACGACGCTTGAACATGAGACATCCATTTAACGGGTTCGATAAGAACCCAGTATGGTAAAGCATCCGCAACACCTCAAGGAAGCGGTACGCACCTCCCCTACGCAAATCCGCGCTTTTTTCCACCGAAAATCATTCGCCCCACCAATAAACTTTCAAAATAATACTTTTTTCTTTCATTGTGAGATCTAATTAACACTTTAAAACCTTTCAAAGTGATTATTATTAGCCCAGTCAGACAAAAACAAAAAAGCCCCACAGGAGAGAAGAATGATAGAAACCATCACCCACGGCGCCGAGTGGTTCATCGGGCTGTTTCAGAAAGGCGGAGAAGTGTTCACCGGCATGGTGACCGGGATCCTGCCCCTGCTGATCAGCCTGCTGGTGATCATGAACGCGCTGATCAACTTTATCGGCCAGCAGCGCATCGAACGCTTCGCCCAGCGCTGTGCCGGGAATCCGCTGTCCCGCTACCTGGTACTGCCGTTCATCGGCACCTTCGTGTTCTGCAACCCGATGACCTTAAGCCTCGGCCGCTTCATGCCGGAAAAGTACAAGCCGAGCTACTACGCCGCCGCCTCCTACAGCTGCCATTCGATGAACGGCCTGTTCCCGCACATTAACCCCGGCGAGCTGTTTGTTTATCTCGGGATCGCCAGCGGTCTCACCACCCTTGGCCTGCCGCTCGGCCCGCTGGCGGTGAGCTACCTGCTGGTTGGCCTGGTCACCAACTTCTTCCGCGGCTGGGTGACCGACCTCACCACCGCCATTTTTGAGAAAAAAATGGGCATCCAGCTTGAACAGAAAGTCCATCTTTCAGGAGCCACAGCATGAACCGGATCCGCATTGAGAAAGGCACGGGCGGCTGGGGCGGCCCGCTGGAGTTCGACGCCACCGAAGGCAAAAAGATCGTCTACATCACCGCAGGCACGCGCCCGGCGATCGTCGACAGGCTGCGCGAGCTGACCGGTTGGGAAGCGGTCGACGGCTTCAAAGAAGGGGAACCACCGGAGGCGGAAATTGGCGTGGCGGTAATCGACTGCGGCGGCACGCTGCGCTGCGGCATCTATCCGAAGCGCCGCATTCCGACGGTAAATATTCACTCCACCGGAAAATCCGGCCCGCTGGCACAGTACATCCTTGAAGACATTTATGTCTCAGGCGTGAAGGAGGACAACATCACGCTGGTGAACGGCACTCCGGCGCCGCAAAAAGCGGCCCCGCGCGAGTATGACACCACTAAGAAAATCACCGAGCAGAGCGACGGCCTGCTGGCGAAGGTCGGGATGGGCATGGGTTCCGCCGTGGCGGTGCTGTTCCAGTCCGGGCGCGACACCATCGACACGGTACTGAAAACCATTTTGCCGTTTATGGCATTCGTCTCGGCGCTGATCGGCATCATCATGGCGTCCGGCCTGGGCGACTGGATTGCCCACGGCCTCGCCCCGCTCGCCAGCCACCCGCTCGGGCTGGTGACGCTGGCGCTGATCTGCTCCTTCCCGCTGCTGTCGCCGTTCCTCGGACCGGGCGCGGTGATTGCCCAGGTCATCGGCGTACTGATTGGCGTGCAGATTGGTCTGGGGAACATTCCCCCGCATCTCGCCCTGCCCGCCCTGTTTGCCATTAACGCCCAGGCGGCGTGCGACTTCATCCCCGTTGGGCTGTCGCTGGCCGAAGCACGCCAGGACACCGTGCGCGTGGGCGTGCCGTCCGTGCTGGTTAGCCGCTTCCTGACGGGCGCGCCGACGGTGCTGATTGCCTGGTTTGTCTCCGGCTTTATTTATCAATAAGAGGTTCCTGCGATGACCGTGATTTACCAGACCACCATTACCCGCATCGGCCAGAGCGCGGCCGACGCGCTGAGCGACCAGATGCTGATCACCTTCCGCGAAGGGGCGCCTGCGGATATCGAAGAGTTTTGTTTTATCCACTGCCACGGCGAGCTGAAGGGCGAGCTGAAGGCAGGAAGCCAGCTGGAGCTGGGCGAGGCGCGGTATGCCGTTACCGCCGTCGGCGACGTCGCTGAACAAAACCTGCGCGAGCTGGGCCACATCACCCTGCGTTTCGACGGCCAGCCGCAGGCGGAATATCCCGGCACGGTTCACGTAGCGGGCCCGGTTCCGCAGGCTGTCACCCCAGGCTGCACATTAAAATTTGTTGCGTAATTAAGGAGAAACACATGAGTCAGGTTGCCGTTGTCATTGGTGGAGGACAAACCTTAGGCGAGTTCCTCTGCCGTGGGCTTGCCGCAGAGGGCTACCGCGTGGCGGTAGTGGACATTCAGAGTGAAAAAGCCGCCCGCGTGGCGGACACCATTAACACCGAGTTTGGTGAAGGGATGGCGTACGGGTTTGGCGCCGACGCCACCAGCGAACAGAGCGTGATGGCGCTCGCCCGCGGCGTGGACGAGATTTTTGGCCGTACCGACCTGCTGGTTTATAGCGCCGGTATTGCGAAAGCGGCCTTTATCAGCGACTTCGAGCTGGGAGATTTTGACCGCTCGCTGCAGGTCAATCTGGTGGGCTATTTCCTCTGCGCCCGCGAGTTTTCCCGTCTGATGATCCGCGACGGCATTCAGGGGCGCATCATTCAGATCAACTCCAAATCGGGGAAAGTGGGCAGCAAGCACAACTCCGGCTACAGCGCGGCGAAGTTTGGCGGCGTGGGGCTGACGCAGTCTCTGGCGCTGGATCTGGCCGAGTACGGCATTACCGTGCATTCGCTGATGCTGGGCAACCTGCTGAAATCGCCGATGTTCCAGTCCCTGCTGCCGCAGTATGCCACCAAGCTCGGCATCAAGGCTGAGGAAGTGGAGCAGTACTACATCGATAAAGTGCCGCTGAAGCGCGGGTGCGATTATCAGGACGTGCTGAACATGCTGCTGTTTTACGCCAGCCCGAAAGCCTCGTACTGCACCGGGCAGTCGATTAACGTCACCGGCGGGCAGGTGATGTTCTGATCGAGCGGCTTGATGCCCTCACCCTAACCCTCTCCCAAGGGGAGAGGGAACAAAACAAGGAGCCGATATGGTCACCGCACTCATCACCGTCGCCGCCCTCGCCTGGATCTGCCAGATGGCGTTTGGCGGCTGGCAGATCCACCAGTTTAACCGCGCGTTTGACGCACTGTGTCAGAAAGGTCGCGTCGGGGTCGGGCGTTCCGGTGGACGCTTCAAACCGCGCGTGGTCGTCGCCGTTGCGCTGGATGAAAACAATAACGTCTGCGATTCCCTCATCATGCGCGGCATGACCGTCTTTGCCCGTCCGGTGAAAATCCAGGCAATCAACGGCATTTCGCTGCAGGAATTACGGCCTGATGTGATCTTTCCCCATGATCCACTCTGTCAGAATGCACTATCATTAGCGCTTAATCTGAAACATGGATAATTTCGTTGTGAAAGCTATAGACTTGCGAAATTATCATTTCGCAACCTAAGGAACGAAGCGCCTATGAAACCTCGTCAGCGGCAGGCGGCCATTCTCGAACATCTGCAAAAGCAGGGAAAATGTTCGGTAGAGGATCTGGCCCACTACTTTGACACCACCGGCACGACAATACGCAAGGACCTGGTATTGCTCGAAAACTCTGGCGCCGTCATTCGAACCTACGGCGGCGTGGTGCTCAACAAGGACGAAGCGGACCCGCCTATCGATCACAAAACGCTGATCAATACCCACCAGAAAGCGCTGATTGCCGAAGCCGCGGTCAAATTTATCCACGATGGCGACTCCATCATTCTGGATGCAGGCAGCACCGTCCTGCAGATGATCCCGCTGCTCAGCCGCTTTAACAACATCACGGTGATGACCAACAGCCTGCACATCGTCAATGCCCTGTCGGAGTTTGACAGCGAGCAGACCATCCTGATGCCCGGCGGCACCTTCCGCAAAAAATCGGCGTCGTTTCACGGCCAACTGGCGGAGAATGCCTTCGACCACTTCAGCTTTGATAAACTGTTTATGGGCACCGACGGCATCGACCTGAACGCCGGCGTTACGACGTTCAACGAGGTGTTCAGCGTCAGTAAAGCCATGTGCAACGCCGCGCGGGAAGTGATTTTGATGGCAGACTCGTCGAAGTTTGGCCGTAAAAGCCCCAACATTGTCTGTAGCCTTGAAAGCGTTGATAAGCTGATTACCGACGCGGGTATCGACCCGGCGTTCAAAAAAGCGCTGGAAGAGAAAGGAATCGACGTGATCGTAACCGGAGAGAGAGATGAGTGATTTTCTGTTAGAAACGGGCCGCCAGACGCTGATGCTTGAACTGCAGGAAGCCAGCCGCCTGCCGGAACGTCTGGGCGAGGATTTTGTCCGCGCGGCCAACACCATTATCCACTGCGAAGGCAAAGTGATCGTGGCGGGCATCGGTAAATCCGGCCATATCGGCAAAAAGATTGCCGCGACGCTCGCCAGCACCGGCACCCCGGCGTTCTTCGTGCATCCGGCAGAGGCGCTGCACGGCGATCTGGGGATGATTGAAAGCCGCGACGTGATGCTGTTTATCTCCTACTCCGGTTCGGCCAAAGAGCTGGATCTGATTATTCCGCGCCTGCAGGAAAAATCGGTCGCCCTGCTGGCGATGACCGGGAAATCCCGCTCGCCGCTGGCGCTGGCCGCCAAGGCGACGCTGGATATTTCCGTTGAGCGTGAAGCCTGTCCGATGCACCTCGCCCCGACCTCCAGCACCGTTAACACCCTGATGATGGGCGACGCGCTGGCAATGGCGGTGATGCAGGCGCGCGGCTTTAACGAAGAAGATTTCGCCCGTTCGCATCCGGCGGGCGCGCTCGGCGCGCGCCTGCTCAACAAGGTTCACCACCTGATGCGCACCGACGATGCCATTCCGCAGGTCAAACTCGATACCAGCGTCATGGACGCGATGCTGGAGCTCAGCCGCACCGGTCTGGGGCTGGTTGCGGTGTGCGATGACGGCGGGAGCGTTAAGGGCG
>NZ_JANLIZ010000023.1:0-67096 GCF_024702055.1 Enterobacter sp. HG048 | reverse complement strand
GCCCGGGAAGCGATAGCGGGTTAAGATCCACGCCATCAGCAGGCCAAACACGCCGTTAAAAATGGAGGCGACAAACGCCGACAGCAGCGTCACCTTATAGGCAGCCACCACCTGCGGGTTGGTGATCACGTCCCAGTACTGCGCCCAGCTCATCTGAGCAAGCTGCATCACCAGCGCGCTGAGCGGCAACAGCAGGATCAGGCAGACGAACAGCAGGCTGGTCCCGAGGCTTAAGGTAAAGCCCGGCAGCACGCGTTTTGTCGAGACTGCAAACATTACTTACGCCCCGCCGCCAGCAGTTTGTCTAACTCACCGCCGCTGGCAAAATGCGTTTTCATCACGTCAGGCCAGGAGCCGAAATGATCTTCCACGCGGAACAAATCGGTCTGCGGGAACTTATCTTTCAGCTTGTTCATTACGTCCGGGTTATTCACGCGGTAGTAGTAATCGGTAATGATGGTCTGCGCCTGCGGGCTGTACAGGTAGTTGAGATAGGCTTTTGCCGCTTTCTCGGTACCGTTCGCCTGCACGTTTTTATCCACCCACGCCACCGGGAACTCGGCCAGGATGTTGGTTTTCGGGATAACGACCTCGAAGCCCTGCGCTTCATACTGTTTGCGGATGTTATTCACTTCCGATTCAAAGCTGATCAGCACGTCGCCAAGACCGCGCTCCGCGAAGGTCGTTGTCGCCCCGCGGCCGCCGGTATCAAACACTTCGACGTTTTTCAGGAACTGGGTCATGAACTGCTCGGTTTTGGCTTTATCATTACCGTCAGCCTTGTCCGCCGCGCCCCACGCGGCTAAATAGGTGTAGCGCGCGTTACCGGAGGTTTTCGGGTTCGGGAAAATCAGCTTCACGTCGGAACGCACCAGGTCGCTCCAGTCGTGGATATTCTTCGGGTTGCCCTTACGCACCAGGAAGCCCATGGTGGAATAGAACGGGGAGCTGTTGTTCGGAAGGCGGCTCTGCCAGTCTGCCGGGATGAGCTTGCCTTTGTCGTGCAGGATCTGCACGTCAGTGACCTGGTTGTAGGTCACCACATCCGCTTTCAGGCCCTGCAAAATCGCCAGCGCCTGCTTGGACGAGCCGGCGTGGGACTGCTTGATGGTCAGCTTGTCGCCGTTATTGTCTTTTGCCCACTGCTGTTCGAACGGTGGATTAAGGGCGGCAAACAGCTCGCGGGAAACGTCATACGAGCTGTTTAACAGTTCAGTCGCCTGCGCCTGGGCAACCAGCAGTAAACCTGCCAGCGCCAGAGTTCCTTTTTTCAGTACAGTAACGGCCATTGCGCACCCTTATAAATGTGATGACTATCTTATAGTCATAATATTTATAACGGGGATGAAAGGAGTAACGGTTTTATATACCGTTTGGTGATTTAGAAGCAGAAAAGGGAATAAGGGTGAGGCCTGATGCTAGCCCTCTCCCGCAGGGAGAGGGAGAAAGGACATTACAGCGCCAGCAGACGCTCAACGGACGGCGCGAAGTAGTAACCGCCGGTCACCGGTTTGGTGAAGCGCAGCATGGCGTCGCGCTTGCCGTCGGTATCGCCGAACATGCTCAGCAGCTGCTGCTCAATGTTGTACAGGCGCGCGCAGTAGGCGCAGAAGTAGAGGCCGTGCGTGCCGCTTGCGGTACCGTACGGCAGGCTCTGGCGGACAATCTTCAGCCCTTTGCCGTCCTCTTTGAGGTCAACGCGGGTCAGGTGAGAGGTCACAGGGCGATCGTCTCCGTCGATCTCTTCGTTGGCTTCTTTAGTACGACCAATCATCATCTCCTGATCGTGCACGCTCATGCGGTTAAGCTGCTTGAGGTTGTGCTCCCAGCGCTGCACGAACACGTAGCTGCCGCCCGCGTCCACGCCGTCTTTAATCACCGCCACGTCGCGACGAACCTCTTCACCCGCCGGGTTTTCCGTCCCGTCGACGAAGCCGCTCAGGTCACGCTCTTCCACCCAGCGGAAACCGTGAACCTCTTCCTGCACCTCAATGCTGTCGCCAAAGGCCGCTACCGCCGCCTGGGCAACGGAGAAGTTCACGTCGTGACGCAGGGAGAGAATGTGGATCAGCACGTCGTACTGGGTTGCCGGAGCCAGACCTTTGCCGTAAGGGATGAAGTCTTTCAGCTCTTCCGCCCCTTCGCCACCGCTCAGCTGACGCCAGACATTATTGCCAAAGGCGACAACGGCGCCGAGGTGAGCTTCCGGGAATTTGGCCTGGAAGGTAGCCAGCTTATCAACAAACGCTTTACTGGCCGCACGCAGGGCATCCACGTCCCCTTTAACATTGGCTTCAATCCAAATCGCCGCGCGGCAATGTTCTGGCAAAATGCCACTCTGAACCTGAGACATCGCTCCTCCTGAAATAAAGATGCCACGTCAGCGTGGCATTGATGGCGGGTATTATACCCGGATTTCAGCGAGGCGGTTTGTTCAGGCGCAAATTACTGCTTCCAGAGTATTTTGCTCACTTTCCAGCTCTTGAGCGTGTCGTCGGACGGCATCAGACCTTCCGGGCCGCTCCAGGTTCCGGTGAAGACATAGCTGATATGCTGGCTGCCCTCAGCCTTACATTCCACCGCGACCTTGTCGTCAGACGGCAGGCTGGCGCAGTTGCCAAAGGCCTGCTTATAAAGGTCGCTGAACGGCGTACCCACCTTCACACCGCTCGCCGTCGGAATATCTTCATCCATCACAGCGATACGGTTTACGGTGCCTTTGTCACCGTTAATCACCAGCGCCAGCTTGTCGCCCTTCAGCGCTTCATAATAGCGAACAATATTGCCATTCTCCGTTTTCATGCCGCTGCGCAGGCGGTAATCGCCGCTGAGCGCATCCTGAATGGCGTCCTGATCCAGCGCCGTCGCGGCGGTAATTTTCCCCACGCCCTGCTCGGTCACTTCCGTCGATGAGCCAAACCAGTTCCACGGATACGCGGCGGACCAGTTAATGGAGGAGAGCGTCGAACAGCCGGTCAACGCCAGCGGGAGAGCGCATAAAAATAAACGCAGCGATTTCATTGAAACGTCCTTTCTTGTTAAATCAACGCTTGTTGGAGTGCGACATCGGCAAAAAGTGCCGGATTAATCATCCTGATGAGCAAAACAGGCGCGAAGACGTGGGTTGGTCAGCAGCCACAGCAGCGCCACGATATCGGCAACCACCAGCGCAACGCCGGTGCCCGTCAGCGGTTCACCGTACCACCAGAGTACCGGCTGCCAGAAGAGCAGCGCAACCTGGGCGAGGATCAGCAGCCAGCGAAGCGCGCGCCAGAAACCAGGGATCGTATGCCGTCGTCCGCTGCACAAAAAAGCGACCACCGCCGGTACGCCCGGCAATAAACCGAGCCAGAAGGCGTCGTGATCGGGATAAAAGAGATTCAGCAGCGTGTCGCCCTGCCCGCGCGACGCGGCGGCCATCACAAACAGCACCCAGGTTCGGGCCTGGAGCAGCAGAACGCACCAGAATAAAAAGGGCAGCCTGACGCGGCCCTGCGCGTCATAGTCTGCCGGATGGATCTCAGTACTCTTCATCTTCGATCAGACGCTTTCCTAAACTCAGCACGTCGGAATGCTCGTAGCCCAGACGCTCATACATGCCCAGCACCACGTCGTTATCTTCCCGCACCATGATCTGGATTTTCGGGCAGCCGCGGGCGATCAGCTTCTTCTCGAGCCGGTTCAGCAACGCATTGGCAATGCCGCGGCCACGATATTCGGGGTGGACGCCCAGATAATAGGCCGAGCCACGGTGGCCGTCGTAACCGCCCATTACCGTCCCCACAACCTCGCCATTGACTTCCGCGACCAGAAACAGACTGACGTCGTGATTCACCTTACGTTCGATATCCATTTCCGGATCGTTCCACGGACGCAGCAGATCGCAGCGCTCCCAAAGGGTGATCACCTCTTCGAAATCTTCCTGGCGAAAAACGCGTATCTCCATGGTATTAACCGCCTTTTCGGGTTTAAAAACAGTGATTATGGCGCGAAGCTCGCCTTTCGCCAATAACCGGGGAAAATCTCGCCAAAATTTGGCATAATGTCACTTTGTCACGTATTGAAATGAAAAGTAAAACAATTCTCAACATGGACTGTCGTAACGGGAAACACGATACGATATAACACCAGGACCTCATTTTTTAGTATTCAGGCCGCATGAGCACATTCAAACCATTAAAAGCACTCACATCGCGTCGTCAGGTTCTCAAAGCGGGGCTGGCGGCCTTAACGTTAACGGGCATCGCAAAGCAGGCTCAGGCGAAAGACGAGAGTACGCTCAAAACCAGTAACGGACACAGCAAACCGAAAACCAAAAAGCCGGGCGCGAAGCGTCTGGTAATGCTCGACCCGGGCCACGGCGGTATTGATACCGGCGCTATCGGCAAAAACGGGTCGAAAGAAAAACACGTCGTGCTGGCAATTGCAAAAAACGTGCGCGCAATTTTACGCAGCAACGGCATTGACGCCCGTCTGACGCGCTCTGGCGACACCTTTATTCCGCTGTATGACCGCGTTGAGATCGCCCACCAGCACGGTGCGGATCTGTTTATGTCGATTCACGCCGACGGCTTTACCAACCCTTCTGCGGCCGGTGCCTCGGTGTTTGCGCTTTCCAACCGCGGGGCCAGTAGCGCCATGGCAAAATACCTTTCCGACCGCGAAAACCGGGCGGATGAAGTCGCCGGTAAGAAAGCCACGGACAAGGATCACCTGCTACAGCAGGTGCTGTTCGACCTCGTGCAGACGGATACGATTAAAAACAGCCTGACGCTCGGCTCGCATATCCTCAAGCGGATTAAGCCGGTGCACCGCCTGCACAGCAAAAGCACCGAGCAGGCGGCGTTCGTGGTGCTGAAATCACCGTCCATCCCGTCCGTGCTGGTGGAAACCTCCTTCATTACCAACCCGGAAGAGGAGCGACTGCTCGGCACCACGGCGTTTCGTCAGAAGATCGCCAACGCTATCGCCTCCGGCATTATCAGTTACTTCAACTGGTTCGATAACCAAAAAGCGCACTCCAGGAAACGTTGATGAAACCCGATGCTCAACTGGTCAAAACCTTCCTGCTGCAGCTGCAGGATGAGATCTGCCAGAAACTGGCTGCCGCAGACGGCGGTGAATTTCAGGAAGATACCTGGCAGCGCGAGGCCGGAGGCGGCGGGCGCAGCCGCGTACTGCGAAACGGCGGCATCTTCGAACAGGCGGGCGTGAATTTTTCCCACGTTCACGGCGACGCCATGCCCGCGTCTGCGACAGCACATCGTCCTGAACTCGCGGGCCGCAGCTTCGAAGCGATGGGCGTCTCGCTGGTGGTGCACCCGCACAACCCGTTCGTGCCCACCAGCCACGCCAACGTGCGCTTTTTCATTGCGGAAAAACCGGGCGCCGACCCGGTCTGGTGGTTCGGTGGCGGTTTCGATTTAACGCCCTACTACGGCTTCGAAGAGGATGCCGTGCACTGGCACACCACCGCGCGGGACCTTTGTCTGCCGTTTGGTGAAGACGTCTACCCGAAATTCAAAAAGTGGTGCGACGACTACTTTTACCTGAAGCACCGCGACGAGCAGCGCGGCATCGGCGGGCTGTTCTTTGACGATCTCAACACCCCTGATTTTGATACCGCGTTCAGCTTTATGCGAGCGGTGGGCGAAGGGTATACCGACGCCTATCTGCCGATTGTCGAGCGCCGTAAAAATACCGACTACGGCGTGCGCGAGCGCGAGTTCCAGCTCTACCGCCGCGGGCGCTACGTGGAGTTCAACCTGGTGTGGGATCGCGGGACGCTGTTCGGTCTGCAGACCGGCGGGCGCACGGAGTCGATTCTGATGTCGATGCCCCCGCTGGTGCGCTGGGAGTACTGCTACGAACCAAAAGAAGGCAGCCCGGAGGCTGCCTTGCGTGAGTTTATTCAGGTTCGGGACTGGGTGTAGCCCTTATCCCCTCTCCCTTTGGGAGAGGGTTAGGGTGAGGGTAAAAATTACAGCGGCTGCGTCTGCGCCTCAACCACCGCCAGCGCCACCATATTCACGATACGACGCACAGAGGCAATCGGCGTTAACACGTGCACCGGTTTCGCCACGCCCATCAGTACCGGCCCTACGGTCACCCCTTCAGAGCTGGAGACGCGCAGTAGGTTGTAGCTGATACGCGCCGCTTCCACGTTCGGCATAATCAGTATGTTGGCCGATCCCTTCAGCGGGCTGTCCGGCATACGCTCGTTGCGGATGCTCTCCACCAGCGCGGCATCGCCGTGCATCTCCCCGTCAATCATCAGCTCCGGCGCACGCTCGCGCACCAGCTCCAGCGTCTGACGCATTTTGCAGGCCGCCGCGGATTTAGACGAACCAAAGTTAGAGTGCGACAGCAGCGCCACCTTCGGCTCGATACCAAAGCGACGCACGGTCTCGGCGGCCATCACGGTGATCTCCGCCAGCTCGTCCGGGGTCGGATCGTCGTTAACGTAGGTGTCCGCAATAAATGTGTTGCCGCTTGGCAGCAGCAGCGCGTTCATCGCCCCGGCGGTATGGACGCCGTCGCGATAGCCGAAGATCTCCTGCACCACGCTAAAGTGCTCGTGGTAATCCCCGATGGTGCCGCAGATCAGCGCATCCGCCTCGCCGCGATGCACCATGATCGCGCCGATCACCGTCGTGTTGCTGATCACCGCTTTCTGCGCCTGCTCCTGAGTGATCCCCCTACGCTTCATGATCGCGTAGTATTCGCTCCAGTACTCTTTGAAGCGCGGATCGGATTCGTTGTTAACGATCTCGAAGTCGACGCCCGGCTTAATCTGCAGGCCCAGCTTCTGGATACGCATTTCAATCACGCTCGGACGACCAATCAGGATCGGTTTCGCCAGGCCTAAGGTGATCAGCTCCTGGGTGGCGTGCAGCACGCGCGCCTCTTCCCCTTCCGCCAGCACCACGCGCTTCGCGTCGGCACGCGCCTGGGAGAAGATCGGCTTCATGAACAGGTTCGTTTTATAGACAAACTCGGTGAGCTTATCGACGTACGCGTCGAAATCATGAATCGGACGCGTCGCCACGCCGGAGTCCATCGCCGCTTTGGCCACCGCTGGGGCAATCTTAACAATCAGACGCGGGTCGAACGGTTTTGGAATGATGTAGTCCGGGCCGAAGCTCAGATCCTGATCGCCGTAGGCAGAGGCAACCACTTCGCTCTGCTCGGCGTGCGCCAGCTCCGCGATGGCGTGAACGGCGGCAAGCTTCATCTCTTCGTTGATCGCCGTTGCGCCAACGTCCAGCGCGCCGCGGAAGATGAACGGGAAGCAGAGCACGTTGTTGACCTGGTTCGGGTAGTCCGAACGACCGGTACAGATGATGGCGTCTTCACGCACCGCTTTCGCCAGCGGCGGCAGGATTTCCGGCTCAGGGTTCGCCAGGGCCAGGATCATTGGCGCACGCGCCATCTTCTTCACCATCTCCTGGGTCAGCACTTTCGGACCCGAGCAGCCAAGGAAGATATCCGCGCCGTCGATCACGTCGTCCAGGGTGCGTTTACCGTCGTCTTCCACCGCATAGGCCGCTTTGGTTTCCGCCATGTTCGGCTCGCGGTCTTTATAGATAACGCCTTTGGAGTCGCAGACCACAATGTTGTGTTTCTGCATACCCAGCGCCACCAGCAGGTTCATACAGGCAATCGCCGCCGCGCCCGCGCCGGAGACCACCATGCGCACGTCGGAGAGATTTTTCTCTACCACGCGCAGGCCGTTAAGAATCGCGGCGGTGCTGATAATCGCGGTGCCGTGCTGGTCATCGTGGAACACGGGAATGTTCATACGCTCGCGCAGCTTCTGCTCGATATAGAAACATTCCGGCGCTTTGATGTCTTCCAGGTTGATCCCGCCAAAGGTCGGCTCCAGCGCGGCCACCACGTTGATGAATTTGTCAGGATCGAGTTCATCCACCTCGATATCGAACACGTCGATACCGGCGAATTTCTTGAACAGTACCCCCTTCCCTTCCATCACCGGCTTCCCGGCCAGCGCGCCGATATTGCCCAGCCCCAGCACCGCCGTGCCGTTAGAGATCACGGCGACAAGGTTACCGCGCGCGGTATATTTGTAGGCCGCCAGCGGGTCTTTTTCGATTTCCAGACACGGTGCAGCCACGCCCGGCGAATAGGCCAGCGCCAGATCGCGCTGGGTTGCCAGCGGCTTGGTTGGGGAGACCTGGATTTTGCCCGGGACAGGGAACTCGTGAAAATCGAGGGCACTCTGTTTCAACTGATCGTCCATCTTGTTATTCCTTTTACGTATCGGTCAGATAGTATCGCCGCAGGACAGCGCATAAACTTTGAAGGCTGCCAAACTCTCACCATCACACATTAAAAATTGTTATCAATTTATAACAGCCATGTTACCCGTCTCAAAAGCAATGCCTCCCCCGTCTGCTATGCTTTTTTGTTAAGTCCATCATGATTTTCTCAGAAGTGTGAACTAACGCACTCATCTAACTCTTTTAATTCCAAGGAGTAATCATTTATGAACCAGCTAGACGGCATCAAACAATTCACTACGGTGGTGGCAGACAGCGGCGATATCGAGTCGATTCGCCACTATCAGCCGGAGGACGCGACCACTAACCCTTCGCTACTGCTCAAAGCGGCAGGGCTTGCCCATTTTAGCCATCTGATTGATGACGCTATTGCCTACGGTAAACAGCGCGGGAAAACGCAAGAGCAGCAGGTTGCCGAAGCCAGCGACAAGCTGGCGGTTAATTTTGGTGCGGAAATTCTTAAAAGCATCCCGGGCCGCGTCTCGACTGAAGTCGACGCCCGCCTCTCGTTCGATAAAGAAAAGAGCATAAATAAGGCGCGTCGCCTGGTGGAACTCTACGAGGAACAGGGGATCGATAAATCACGCATTCTGATCAAACTCGCCTCTACCTGGGAAGGCATCCGCGCGGCGGAGGTACTGGAAAAAGAGGGCATTCACTGCAACCTGACGCTGCTGTTTTCGTTTGCCCAGGCGCGCGCCTGCGCTGAAGCGGGCGTGTTCCTCGTCTCGCCGTTTGTCGGGCGGATCTACGACTGGTATCAGGCGAAACAGCCGATGGATCCGTACGTGGTGGATGAGGATCCGGGCGTGAAATCGGTCCGTAATATCTACGACTACTACAAACAGCACCGCTACGAAACCATCGTCATGGGGGCCAGCTTCCGCCGTACCGAGCAGATCCTCGCCCTGGCAGGCTGCGATCGTCTGACCATCTCCCCTAACCTGCTCCAGGAGCTACAGGACAAAGAAGAAACGGTGATCCGCAAGCTGGTGCCGACCTCCACCGTTCTGCCAAAACCGAAAGCCATGACCGAAGCGGAGTTCCGCTGGGAGCACAATCAGGACGCGATGGCCGTGGAAAAACTGGCGGACGGCATCCGCCAGTTCGCCGTCGACCAGCGCAAACTTGAAGATCTTCTCGCCGCCAAACTTTAACCTTGCCACGGAGTGAACTATGTCCCGTAAAGAGCTAGCCAATGCCATTCGCGCCCTCAGCATGGATGCCGTGCAAAAAGCCAATTCCGGCCACCCCGGCGCGCCGATGGGCATGGCTGATATTGCCGAAGTGCTGTGGAACGACTTTCTGAAGCACAACCCCACTGACCCTACCTGGTACGATCGCGACCGCTTTATTCTCTCCAACGGTCACGCCTCAATGCTGCTTTACAGCCTGCTGCACCTTTCCGGCTACGATCTGCCGCTTGAGGAGCTGAAAAACTTCCGCCAGCTGCACTCCAAAACGCCGGGTCACCCGGAGATTGGCTATACGCCAGGCGTGGAGACCACTACCGGGCCGCTCGGTCAGGGGCTGGCCAATGCGGTTGGACTGGCGATTGCCGAGCGTACGCTGGCGGCGCAGTTTAACCAGCCGGACCACGAGATTGTCGACCACTACACCTACGTGTTTATGGGTGACGGCTGCCTGATGGAGGGGATCTCCCATGAGGTCTGCTCCCTGGCGGGCACGCTGGGGCTCGGCAAGCTGATCGGGTTTTACGATCACAACGGCATCTCCATCGACGGGGAGACCGAAGGCTGGTTTACCGACGACACGGCAAAACGCTTTGAAGCCTACCACTGGCACGTGGTGCACGAGATCGACGGCCACGACCCTGAAGCGGTGAAAAAAGCGATTCAGGAAGCGCAGAGCGTGAAGGATAAACCGTCCCTGATTATCTGCCGCACGGTTATCGGCTTCGGCTCGCCGAACAAGGCGGGCAAAGAAGAGGCGCACGGCGCGGCGCTGGGCGAGGAGGAAGTGGCGCTGACCCGGCAGAAGCTGGGCTGGAAACATCCACCGTTTGAGATCCCGAAAGAGATCTACAGAGCCTGGGATGCCCGTGAGGCGGGCGAAAAGGCCCAGCAGTCCTGGAACGAGAAGTTTGCCGCCTACAAAAAAGCGCACCCGGATCTCGCCGCCGAGTTTTCCCGCCGCATGAGCGGCGGCCTGCCGGAAGACTGGGACGATAAAACCCAGGCGCTGATTGAAAACCTGCAGTCCAACCCGGCGAAAATCGCCACCCGCAAGGCGTCGCAAAATACCCTGAACGCAATCGGCCCTCTCCTGCCTGAACTGCTCGGCGGCTCGGCGGATCTGGCGCCCAGCAACCTGACCATCTGGTCGGGCTCAAAATCGCTGAAAGAGGACATTGCCGGGAACTACATCCACTACGGCGTGCGCGAGTTCGGGATGACCGCCATTGCCAACGGCATCGCCCATCACGGCGGGTTTGTGCCGTACACCGCCACCTTCCTGATGTTCGTCGAGTACGCCCGTAACGCGGCGCGCATGGCGGCCTTAATGAAGGCGCGGCAGATTATGGTATATACCCACGACTCCATCGGTCTGGGGGAAGACGGGCCTACTCACCAGGCGGTGGAACAGCTGGCGAGCCTGCGCTTAACGCCGAACTTCAGCACGTGGCGTCCGTGCGATCAGGTTGAAGCGGCGGTGGGCTGGAAGCTGGCGGTAGAACGCCACAATGGCCCAACGGCACTGATTCTGTCACGCCAGAACCTGGCGCAGATTGAGCGAACCCCGGAGCAGGTGAAAAACATCGCCCGCGGCGGCTACATCCTGAAGGACAGCGGCGGCAAGCCGGACATGATCCTGATTGCGACCGGTTCCGAGGTGGAAATCACGGTGAAAGCGGCGGAGAAACTGACTGCCGAAGGACACGCGGTTCGGGTCGTATCCCTGCCCTCCACGGATATTTTTGACGCCCAGGACGAGGCGTACCGGGAATCGGTCCTGCCGTCCAGCGTCGCGGCTCGCGTGGCGGTGGAGGCCGGTATTGCCGACTACTGGTACAAATATGTCGGGCTCAAAGGAGCGATTGTCGGCATGCGGGGTTACGGTGAATCCGCCCCTGCCGACAAGCTGTTCCCGTACTTCGGCTTTACCGTTGAGAACGTGGTGGAGAAGGCGCTGAGCGTGCTGTAGTGCTTTACCGCGTGATCCACAGCGTGGGCCAGGCATCTGGCCCGTTCCAGTTGTCGCAGCTGGGCTCCTCGGCGTAACGCACCAGGCGGAAACGCTGGCCGTCAAAACGCCAGCGCGTCTGGATCCCGCAATCGCCCAAACCGCGCCCCAGCGCGAGCGTTGTCAGCTCGCGCGTCTTTTCATCGAAGCTGGCATTCATCAACTCCATTTCGCTGCCGTCGTCTGACGGCGTAAACGGCAGGCGCAGCCTGACGCTGCGTGCGGTGAACGGTTTTTTACGTGATACCAGCCACGCCAGATCGACGGTGTTATAGGCCCCCGCCTCGCAGCTGACGATCAGCAGCGCTTTATCATCGGTTAACGCGGTGACGCGCACTTCGCGACGGTTAGGATCCAGAGAGCACTGGCTGGTGTTCATCCGTCCGGTACCATAGTCCAGCAGGTCGTTCAGTTCGGCGTGGGAGAGCGGCGTCGGGGTCGGGTTAACGACCGCCACCTTTTTTAGGGCGGGAGCAGGCGGAACGCTTAACGGCGGATCGTCACCTTTCTTGATCCACGCGGTTTCGCTACCAACGCGCTTTTGCTGCGCATCAATGAACAGCAGCGCGGCTTTCAGACCGCTCAGTGAAATGACCTGCTTACCGCCGCGCAGGGTCAGGGCCTTCCCTTCCTGGATGTTTTTCAGAAAGGCGGTGATGGTGGCCGCATCGTCCGTTTTCAGATGCCAGGGCGTGAGCTGCCAGCGCTGTTTGTCCAGCTTCAGGGGAACGTTATCCAGCAGCAGCCGGGGAGCAATCTCTGGCTCTTTGACCGGGGGCGCATCAAGACCGCCAAGATCGATACGCAGCGTGGCGTCCGTTTTCGCCCCGGCACTACGGGTGAGCGTCATGACCAGACCACGGTGTTCACCGGTATTGCGTGCGAGGCAAAAATTCTGGTTATTGCAGGTTACCTGCCAGTCGGAGAAGGCTTGCTGGGCAGGTGCAGCCCGCACCTGCGGCGCGAGGAGCACACAAAACAGGGAAAATAAAAAGACGCTGTAGCGCATGAATGACCCAATCCCGGAACGAAAACGCTTAACTGGGCAGTATCTTCGTGTTCCCGCCGGGGTTGCTCAATCGGATTTATCAGATATACCCGAAAAACAGGCTATATCCGTTCGAAAGTGGTGTTCATCAGCCCGGTAGTCTGTAAATACTGCAGCAATATCACCGCTTTACCATCCCTGATTTCGCCTGAACGCATCATCTCCAGCGCCCGGGTAAAAGGAAGCTCCAGCACTTCGATATCTTCATCCTCCACGCCACCGCCGCGGTGAGTGCGCTGCGCGTCGCTGTATTCCGCGATGAAGAAATGCACAATTTCCGTTACGCCGCCCGGCGACATAAACAGCTCGAAGACCTTTTTGACCTCGCCCACTTCGAAGCCGGTCTCTTCCACGGCCTCTTTGCGGATACAAACTTCCGGCTCATCATCATCGAGCAGGCCCGCGCAGGTTTCAATCAGACGTCCGTCAGGGTTGCCATTAACCCATGTCGCCACCCTGAACTGACGGATCAGCACCACGCTCTGCTTTTCACGGTTATAGAGCAGAATGGTTGCCCCGTTGCCGCGGTCGTAGACCTCGCGTTTGTGGCGGATCACCTCACCGTTGTTACGCGTAAGGTCATAGGTGATGTTACGCAGGACAAAGTAGTTTTCAGAGAGAATTTTGTCTTTGATAACGTCAATTTTCAAGGTCATACGGGCTCCACAACACAATGAGTCGTCCTATACTACGCCGTGAATCCCGCTTTGTCGCCCGCCGGATTAATGATGTTTTGGCGCGTTAACCCCAAGCCAGTCGAGTATCCCCTGCGCCGCATGACGCCCTTCCGCCATTGCGGTCACCACCAGATCCGCGCCGCGTACCGCATCGCCCCCGGCGAAGATCTGTGGGTTGGTCGTCTGGTAACGGTAGCGGCTCTCGACCGAAGCAACGATCCGCCCCCGATCATCCGTTTCGACACCCTGCGCCTGAAGCCACGGCATCGCGTGCGGGTTAAAACCAAACGCCATGATGACCGCATCAGCCGCCATCACGAACTCGCTGCCCGCCACGGGAACCGGTCGACGCCGTCCCTGCGCGTCCGGTTCACCGAGCTCGGTACGCAGCATCCGGATACCGTTGACCTTTCCGTCGGGATCCAGCGTCAGCTCGACCGGCTGAACGTTAAATTCAAACGCCGCGCCCTCTTCTCGGGCGTTCTTCACCTCTTTCTTCGAGCCCGGCATATTGGCCTCATCCCGACGATAGGCGCAGGTCACCTTCGCCGCGCCGTGGCGTAACGCGGTGCGGACGCAGTCCATCGCGGTATCGCCCCCGCCAAGCACCACCACGTTTAAGCCACGGGTGTCGATGAACGGTTCGCTGGCCGTCGACCCCAGCCCCATAACGTGCCGCGTATTGCCCACCAGGAAAGGCAGCGCGTCGTAGACCCCTGGCGCGTCCTCATGCGGGATACCCGCCTTCATCGAGCGATAGGTTCCCACGCCAATAAACAGGGCGTCGTAATCGTTCTTTAACTGAGACATCGACACGTCCTGGCCCACCTCGCAGTTCAGCTCGAAGCGGATCCCCATCGCGGTAAATATCTCTCTGCGCCGCGCGAGCAGCGATTTGTCCAGCTTAAATGCCGGGATGCCAAAGGTCAGCAATCCGCCAATTTCCGGATGCCGGTCATAGACCGCCACGCTCACGCCGTGGCGCGCCAGCACGTCGGCGCACGCCAGCCCGGCGGGCCCCGCGCCGACGATCGCGACTCGTTTACCTGACGGCGTGACGGCGGACATATCCGGCCGCCAGCCCATCGCCAGCGCCCGATCGGAGATATAGCGCTCGATGTTACCGATGGTCACGGAGCCCGCCTCGTCACGTATTGTGCAGGCGCCTTCGCATAATCGATCCTGCGGACAGACGCGGCCGGTAATTTCAGGTAAACAGTTGGTCTGATGAGAAAGCTCGACCGCGCCGGCGATATCCCCCGCGTTGAGGCGCTCGATCCACTGCGGAATGTGGTTATGCAGCGGGCAGGTCCATTCGCAAATGCTGTGCTCTCCGCACTTCAGGCAGCGCGACGCCTCGCGGGCGGCCTGTTCGGCCCGGAACGGCAGGTAAATTTCGTTAAAATGGCCCACGCGTGTGGCGGCAGCCAGCTTGTCGGGCTCGCCGCGTGGCGGGGTTGTTTGCATCTGATGCAGTTTGGTGCGCGAAGCGTCTTCTCTGACGACCTCCGCATGCCAGGGCTGCGCTTCCAGGCAGGCAGTGCGCTGGCGGCGCGATTTCGCCAGAGTATCAAGGACAGCAGGCGTCGCCAGTGAGAGGACATCTGCCGGGCAATTTTCGATACAGGCCGGGCCGTGTGGCCGCGTCAGGCAGAGATCGCATTTATTCGCCGAGGCCTTCACGCCGCCGCTGTCGAACGGGGTGACGATAATCTCCATCGTGCCAAACGGGCAGGCCACCACGCAGGCCTTACAGCCGATGCATTTTTGTTGATTCACCTGTACGCTGTCATCGCATTTGCTGATGGCGCCGTTCGGGCAGCTTTGCGCGCAAGGCGCGTTTTCACAGTGATGGCAGGTGACGGGGCTACTCTTCTCGCCGGATCTCAGGACCGTAATACGGGGATGAAAATGGCGCTCGCTCAGGACGTGCTGCTCATCGTTGTGCGCCATCACGCAGGCCACTTCGCAGGCGCGACACCCGATGCACTGCTGGCTGTTAGCCATAATAAAACGATTCATAACCACACCTGTTTTTGGTTCAATAACCTTATTCTTTGTATGAATATGGTATTTACGCATCACGGCGCGATCGGGCAATGTTCAACTGCCCGGAATGCCGAATTATTTACAGTGAACCTGTAGCAGATCAATTTTATTCAGAGAGCCGTTCTGTGACCGTCAAACGACCCGTTTCCGAAAGCCTTGCCTGGGCTTTCTTTTCGATAATTGCCTTATCGGTGCTGACCAGCACCGTCGCGCTGCTGACGCTTGCCAGCAGCCAGCGTGACGCCGAAGCTATTAATATCGCGGGTTCGCTGCGCATGCAGAGCTATCGTCTGGGCTACGAGATGCAGCGCAACAGCCCTGCCCTTGCCGCGCACCGCGACAGCTGGCAACAGACGCTGAACGCGCCTGCACTGCAGAAGCTGAACCGCTGGTACGTCCCGGACGATGTAAAAGCGCGCTACCAGCAGCTGCACGTGGCGTGGCTGGAAATGGATGCGCGCATCGCCCGCGGCGACAGCGCGTGGTATCAAACCCACATTGAGGATTTTGTCGGCCGCATTGATGCCTTTGTGCTCGCCCTTCAGCACTACACCGAACATAAAATTCAGACGGTGACCCTGCTCTCGCTGGCGGGCGCCCTCGGGATCCTGCTGCTGACGCTGTTTACGCTGCGACGCATCCGTCGCCAGGTGGTATTGCCGCTTAACAATCTGGTGGCGGCCAGCGAACGGGTTGAGCGTGGCGAATTTGCAACCCCGGCGCCGGACACCGCCCTGCCGAACGAGCTGGGCCAGCTCTCGCGCGCCTTCAACCACATGTCCGCCGAGCTGGCTACGCTCTACCGTTCGCTCGAAGCCTCGGTCGCGGAAAAGACGCGGCATTTGCATGAAGCCCACCAGCAGCTCGACATGCTGTTCAAATGCTCGCAGGCGCTGAACACCGGCCAGATAGACAGCCACTGCTTCCGGCATATCCTGCAGATTGTCCATGACTATACGCAGATGAATTATCTCGAACTGCGCACCAGCGACGACTGGCGGCTGTCTGAAGGGACGGAGTCACATGGCACTCCTCTGCAGCACCTGCCGGTACTGATGCAGGACACCCTTTATGGCGAGCTGCGCTGGCAAAGCGAGACGGACAGCGTTCCCCTTCCGCTGATGAGAAGCGTGGCGACCATGCTCGGGCGCGGGCTGTACTTTAACCAGGCGCAAAAACATTACCAGCAGCTGCTGCTGATGGAAGAGCGCGCCACCATTGCACGCGAGCTGCACGATTCGCTTGCGCAGGTCCTGTCGTATCTGCGCATTCAGCTTGCGCTGCTCAAACGCGCCGTGCCCGAGGAAAATACCCCGGCGCAGACCATCATCACCGACTTTTCCCGCGAGCTGAACAATGCCTGGCAGCAGCTGCGCGAGCTGCTCACCACCTTCCGCCTGACGCTGAACCACGCGAACCTACCCGCGGCGCTGCAGGAGTCTCTCGACGTCCTGCAGAGCCAGACGCAGGCGAAGCTGCACCTTGACTGCCGTCTCTCCTCGCTTGCGCTGGACGCGCAAAAGCAGGTGCATCTGTTGCAGATCGTGCGTGAGGCCGTGCTGAACGCCATTAAGCACGCGCAGGCCAGCGAGATCACCGTAAGCTGCGTGACCGCAGTGGACGGTACGCACAGCGTCAGCATACGCGATAACGGCATCGGGATTGGCGAAGCCAGCGAGCCGCCGGGACACTATGGGCTGAACATTATGCGCGAACGCGCGCAACGGCTCGGCGGGATGCTGCACTTCTCGCAGCCGCAAAACGGCGGCACGCTGGTCAGCGTGACGTTCCCGGCGCCCGCGCCGTTAACGGGTAAATAACGGTAAAGGAGGACGCGCAGGAAAAAGCGCATGATAATTTACATTATCTCCTTTATTTCTCCACGTTTGACCTGGGCCTTACCGCTAAAGTTATGCGGGCAATAAACAATAATGACGTGCAGCAAAACGAGGTCACTCTTTCATGGCGAATTTTTTCATCGATCGCCCCATTTTTGCCTGGGTGCTTGCCATCCTGTTGTGTCTTACAGGTGTCCTGGCGATTACTTCACTTCCTGTTGAGCAATACCCCGATCTGGCACCGCCTAACGTGCGCGTAACAGCAAACTACCCCGGCGCTTCCGCACAAACGCTGGAAAACACCGTGACGCAGGTTATCGAGCAGAACATGACGGGTCTGGATAACCTGATGTACATGTCCTCGCAAAGTAGCGCCACGGGTCAGGCGACGGTTACCCTGAGCTTTAAGGCGGGCACCGACCCGGACGAAGCGGTACAGCAGGTGCAAAACCAGCTGCAGTCGGCCATGCGCAAGCTACCCCAGGCGGTGCAGAATCAGGGCGTGACCGTGCGTAAAACCGGCGATACCAACATTTTGACCATCGCGTTTGTCTCGACGGATGGCTCGATGGATAAACAGGACATCGCGGACTACGTCGCCAGTAATATTCAGGATCCCATCAGCCGGATTAACGGCGTCGGGGATATCGACGCCTACGGCTCACAATACTCCATGCGCATCTGGCTCGATCCCAACAAGCTCAACAGCTACCAGATGACGGCAACCGACGTGACGGATGCCATCAAGGCCCAGAACGCCCAGATTGCCGTGGGGCAACTGGGGGGAACGCCTTCCGTCGATAAGCAGGCCCTGAACGCCACCATTAATTCGCAATCCCTGCTGCAGACGCCGGACCAGTTCCGCAACATCACACTGCGCGTGAATCAGGACGGGTCGGAAGTGCGTCTGGGCGATGTTGCCACGGTGGAAATGGGGGCCGAAAAATACGACTACCTGAGCCGCTTTAACGGCAATCAGGCTTCCGGTCTGGGGATTAAACTGGCCTCCGGCGCAAACGAAATGGCCACGGCGAAACTGGTGTTAGACCGTCTGGACGAGCTTTCACAGTATTTCCCGCACGGGCTGGAGTACAAAGTCGCCTATGAAACCACCTCCTTCGTAAAAGCGTCGATCGAGGACGTGGTGAAGACCCTGCTGGAAGCCATCGCGCTGGTGTTCCTGGTGATGTACCTGTTCCTGCAAAACTTCCGCGCGACCCTGATCCCAACCATTGCCGTTCCCGTGGTGCTGCTGGGGACCTTTGCGGTGCTTTACGCGTTCGGGTACAGCATTAATACCCTGACGATGTTTGCGATGGTGCTGGCAATCGGCCTTCTGGTGGATGATGCCATCGTGGTGGTTGAAAACGTCGAGCGCATCATGAGCGAAGAAGGACTCTCGCCGCGCCAGGCGACGCGCAAGTCCATGGGGCAAATTCAGGGGGCGCTGGTCGGTATTGCGATGGTGCTGTCGGCGGTCTTTATCCCGATGGCCTTCTTTGGCGGCACCACCGGGGCGATTTACCGTCAGTTCTCAATAACCATCGTCTCGGCGATGGTGCTCTCCGTGCTGGTGGCGCTGATCCTCACCCCTGCGCTGTGCGCCACCATTCTGAAACCGCTGCACAAAGGGGAGCAGCACGGGCAAAAAGGGTTCTTCGGCTGGTTTAACCGGATGTTCAACCGCAATGCCGCGCGCTATGAATCTGCCGTCGGTGGCGTGCTCCATCGCAGCCTGCGCTGGATGATGATTTACGCTGTGCTGCTGGGCGGCATGGTCTGGCTGTTTATGCATCTCCCCACCTCGTTCCTGCCTATGGAAGACAGGGGGATGTTCACCACCTCGGTGCAGCTCCCGAGCGGCGCAACGCAGCAGCAGACGCTGAAAGTGGTCCAGAAAGTGGAGCAGTATTTCTTTACTAAAGAGAAAGATAACGTCGTATCCGTCTTCTCTACCGTCGGCTCCGGGCCGGGCGGGAACGGGCAGAACGTCGCCCGCATGTTTGTCCGCCTGAAGGACTGGGACGAGCGCGATACCCGGACGGGCACCTCGTTTGCCATTATTGAACGTGCGACAAAAGCCTTTGCGCACATCAAAGAGGCGCGCGTCTTTGCCAGCAGCCCGCCGGCGATAAGCGGGCTGGGCAGTTCCGCCGGGTTTGATATGGAGCTCCAGGATCACGCCGGCGCGGGCCACACGGCGCTGATGGCGGCACGCGATAAGCTGTTAGCGCTGGCGGGCAACGATCCTGGCCTGACCCGCGTTCGCCATAACGGTCTGGATGACAGCCCGCAGCTCCAGGTGGATATCGACCAGCGTAAGGCGCAGGCGCTGGGCGTGTCGATCAACGATATCAACGACACCCTGCAAACGGCGTGGGGCTCGAGCTATGTGAATGACTTTATGGATCGCGGCCGCGTGAAAAAAGTGTATGTCCAGTCCGCCGCGCCGTTCCGCATGCTGCCGGATGATATAAACCGCTGGTTTGTCAGGAATAACGCTGGCGGCATGGTGCCGTTTTCTGCCTTTGCGACATCGCACTGGGAGAGCGGATCGCCACGCCTGGAGCGCTATAACGGCTATTCTGCGGTTGAAATCGTCGGGGAAGCCGCGCCGGGCGTCAGCACCGGTACCGCCATGGACACCATGGAAAAACTGGTCCAGCAGCTGCCCGCCGGTTTTGGTCTCGAGTGGACGGCCATGTCTTACCAGGAGCGTCTCTCAGGGGCGCAGGCCCCGGCCCTTTACGCGCTCTCGCTGCTGGTGGTCTTCCTCTGCCTTGCCGCACTGTATGAGAGCTGGTCGGTCCCGTTCTCGGTCATGCTGGTCGTGCCCCTTGGGGTTATCGGTGCGCTGCTCGCGACCTGGATGCGCGGCCTCGAGAACGATGTTTACTTCCAGGTGGGCCTGCTCACCGTCATTGGGCTATCGGCGAAAAACGCCATTCTGATCGTTGAGTTTGCCAACGAGATGAATGCTAAAGGCCATGAACTGATGGCCGCCACGCTGCACGCCTGCCGTCAGCGCCTGCGTCCGATCCTGATGACGTCGCTGGCGTTTATTTTTGGTGTGCTGCCGATGGCAACCAGTACGGGCGCAGGCTCCAGCAGCCAGCATGCCGTCGGCACAGGGGTCATGGGCGGCATGATTTCGGCCACCATTCTGGCCATTTACTTCGTTCCGCTGTTCTTTGTGCTAGTGCGTCGCCGCTTCCCGCTAAAGGAACGTGCTGAGTAAGTGATTGAAATAAAAAAAGGCGGCTTTATCGGCCGCCTTTTTATTGTGTGATTAATTCACACTATGGTTATTTTACTTATTTTAGTGCTCTTGCAATTCTTACTGAATGTCATTTACGAAGCATGCCTTCGATAAAATCTTTCCAGTTCCCCAGTTCACGTTCAATCATAACAACCTCTCTTATTATTATGCGCATTCTACAAAAACGGACCATCATTGTGAAGACTATTTAACCAATTGCTGTGATTGTACCCCACGTCCTGCGGGGATTTATGATAAATATGAACGGAGAGGCCTCAATTTTTTGTGACGGCTAGCAATATTTTGAAATAACCCCACGGACGGGTGAGTTTTATTTTACCCGCTGAGTTTATTCGAAATTTAAACTTTATGGACATCTATGCTTAAAGGGTGAAAGAATATTCAGCGTACAGATGTGAGTTGAATTAAGATGAAGCGTAAATCCAGACGATTCCTCAATGTGTTATATTCTACTTAAGGATATATCTTCGAATTTACTGAACATTTAATCATCATTAGGTCAAAAGGATTCACCATGGTTGTGATGTACGGCATTAAAAATTGCGACACCATCAAAAAAGCCCGCCGCTGGCTGGAAGAAAACAACGTAGAGTACCGCTTCCACGATTACCGAGCCGACGGGCTTGATGCAGAATTTCTGCATAGCGCGATCGGCGAACTGGGGTGGGAAGCACTGCTGAACACCCGCGGTACCACCTGGCGTAAGCTGGACGAATCTCTGCGCGCCAGCATCAACGACGCTGACAGCGCGGCAAAACTGATGCTCGAGATGCCGGCAATTATCAAACGCCCATTGCTCTGCGCGCCAGGGCAGCCTATGCTGCTGGGTTTAAGTGAAACCCTTTATTCCGACTTTTTTCGTTGAGGTGTAGTTTATGTCATGCCCGGTCATTGAGCTGACTCAGCAGCTTATTCGCCGTCCTTCCCTTAGCCCGGACGACGCAGGTTGTCAGGCTCTTATGATTGAACGCCTGCGTGCCATCGGTTTTACCGTTGAACGCATGGATTTTGGCGATACCCAGAACTTCTGGGCGTGGCGCGGACAGGGCGAAACGCTGGCCTTTGCCGGGCATACTGACGTCGTTCCCGCCGGTGACGCAGATCGCTGGATTAACCCACCGTTTGAGCCGACTATCCGCGACGGTATGCTGTTTGGTCGCGGCGCGGCAGACATGAAAGGCTCTCTGGCGGCGATGGTCGTGGCGGCAGAGCGCTTTGTGGCGCAGCATCCGAACCACAAAAACCGTCTCGCGTTTTTAATCACCTCCGACGAAGAAGCCAGCGCCCATAACGGCACCGTAAAGGTCGTTGAGGCGCTGATGGCCCGCAACGAGCGTCTCGACTACTGCCTGGTCGGTGAGCCGTCCAGTACCGAAGTGGTGGGTGACGTCGTCAAAAACGGACGTCGCGGCTCGCTGACCTGTAACCTGACCATTCACGGCGTTCAGGGGCACGTTGCTTATCCGCATCTGGCCGATAACCCGGTTCATCGCGCTGCGCCAATGTTGAGCGAGCTGGTGGGCATCGAGTGGGACAAAGGCAACGAATTCTTCCCGCCGACCAGCATGCAAATTGCGAACGTCAAGGCCGGGACCGGCAGCAATAACGTGATCCCGGGTGATTACTTCGTCCAGTTTAACTTCCGCTTCAGCACCGAACTGACCGATGAGATGATCAAGGCGCGCGTCGTCGCCCTGCTGGAAAAATACCACCTGCGCTACACCGTGGAGTGGTGGCTTTCAGGCCAGCCGTTCCTGACGCAACGTGGCAAACTGGTGGATGCGGTGGTGAACGCCATCGAGCACTATAATGAAATTAAGCCACAGCTGCTGACAACGGGTGGCACCTCAGACGGACGCTTTATTGCCCGTATGGGTGCCCAGGTTGTCGAACTGGGTCCAGTGAACGCAACCATTCATAAAATCAATGAGTGTGTCAATGCGGCAGATTTGCAACTGCTGGCCCGTATGTATCAACGTATTATGGAGCAACTCGTCGCCTGACGAACGCTCTGAGAGGAATAGCGAATGGATTGGCTTTCAAAGTACTGGTGGATTCTGGTGTTAGTTTTTCTGGTTGGCGTTTTGCTTAACGTGATTAAAGATCTTAAGCGCGTTGACCATAAAAAATTTCTCGCCAACAAACCGGATCTTCCCCCGCACCGTGATTTTAACGACAAGTGGGACGATGACGACGACTGGCCGAACAAGGACCAGAAGAAGTAATCGTTAAGTTTCCCCTCTCCCAGGGAGAGGGGGAAACCTCACATAAACTCTACAATATCATCGTTATCCGGCTTGCCGCCGCTGAGCGCTTCATCAAAGTAGTGCTTTGGTACGGTATAGCGCAAACGATCGAGCGCGAACTGCATGCTACGGTCGTCAATCGCGTGGCCCAGATCGTCCACGATATCCAGCGTCACGTCTCCCCCTTCGCGAATCAGCGCTTCCTGAGCGGCAACCGCATGCGAGAGCTCAATCACCCGGTCTTCGCCACCGTGGATCAGGTGGATCGTGGTCTGCGTGGTTGCGCTTGTCGGTAACGTCGCAAAACGGCCGTTAAACGCTATCACCCGTGAAGCCAGACCCGGCTGCGCCTTTACGCTTTCCAGCGACATGATTGACCCCTGCGAGAAGCCAATCAGCGCGGTCGCGTCGGCACCCACGCCGCTCTGCTGCTGCCAGTAGCGGACGATGTCGATAAAGGTAGGCATGATGGCGTCGATGCGAGCCTGACGATTCTCTTCCGTCACGCCCTGAACAGAGAACCACTGGCGTCCGTTCGGACCACATGGCTCTACGCCACCGATGCTGACAATCAATGCCTCCGGAAAAACGGGCGCAAACCAGCTGCCAATCTGACCCATATTGACGGCATTATCACCTACGCCATGAAACAGAAGCAGTAACTGTTTAGCCGGTTTGTCAGGGCTTTGAACAACAAAATGGTCGTGTTTCATGGTGGTCTCCTTAATAGATGACCTGGATTCTACGCCTCCCGACGTGAATGACCATGCCACTTTACTGAAGAAGTCATTGAAAAAATTGCCATTGCAAAATGTCTTCTTTCAACTGCTGGCTACGGAGATAATCAAGACTTTCAAGCGCTTGCGCGGTTTCACTCCGCAACGTTGCCAGCAACGCTTTTCGCCCGACGTCTTCCGTTTTTCCGTCCATTTTCCCACGCAGGGCCGGAAGCGGCATGTCCACGGCTAACAACAGCCGCGTCAGCGCGGCAACCGAGGTTGAAAACGCCCGGTGTGCAAACGCAAACCCCGCCAGCTCCAGCCAGTCGTCATTATTAAGGGTAGCTTCCCAGCCGTCTTCCACGGGGATCTTTTCACCTTTCCAGGCAGACAGGATGCGCATATCCCGGCACAAGCGCTGATGTTCCTGAGCGCACAGCCGACGCCCTGCCTCGCTCAGAGGCAGCAGCGCCATCGCCGTGTAGCAGCCGCTGCTGGCTTCACGATGGCTCCCCATCCGCACCAGCACAAACCCACATAGCTGCCAGAAACGCCACAGCTCATCGGTATAACCAAAGCTCACCGACAGATAATCTTCACCGCTGGCGCCGCGAACAAGCGCCTGGCCAATCCCTTCCCGCTGACGGTGAGGATGGACGGCAATGCGGGTCACCCGTCGTCCTCTGAGCGTCGCCGCCAGCGGAGAGCCGCCGTGCGCCGCCAGAGACTGCGCCACCAGGTTACCGCGCGGACGCCGGTACCCTGCCCAAACGGCGCGGCTAAGCTCAGGTGAGAGCCCGCCCTCCTCCACCAGCCAGAGCGCCCCGGCGATAACGGGATTCGTCTCGGCAACGGAAAACTGCTGCCCGGGCGCGTCCATCATGCGGCGTAAATCGAGCGGCGAGGTGCGATAATGCGCCGCGCAGAGGAGCTCGTATACGCTCGCCGCAAGCGCCGGGCGGCTTTCCCATGCAGTCGGCGTCAAAGACGTTAAACGCACCTCCCCTTCCGGACGTCGGTCGATCAGCGTGTCGTCAAACAGCAGCGCGCTGGCGACGACCCGCTCAAGCGGGCAGCCCGCCGCCCAGCGTACCGGTGTAGATAAGCTGTAGCGCTGCAGCCCGGTAAACCGACCGCAGAATTTAAGCAGGAATCCCCGGCCCGTCCCTTCATAGCCCTGCACCGTGGTGGTCAACAGCACGCGAGGGAAACGGGCAACCAGCTTTTCCAGCAGAGGTCCGGGGATAGCAGCAGCTTCATCGACAATCAGCCAGTCAGCCTGGCGTGAAGAGGCAAGCAGCGCGTCCGGGGCCATAAAATGAAAACGATCTCCGGCAAAGCGGGCGATGATATCCGTCGCCCCCTTCGACGGCGCGGTAACCACGGCGCTGCCCGCAATACGGTTCAGCAACATGCCCGCCAGGGCTGATTTTCCGCGCCCGCGCGCGGCGGTGACGGCCACGATGCCCTCCGGCATCCCCAGCAGCACATCCAGGATCTTAGCCTGCTCGCGCTGCGGAGCGCCGCTGGCTGGCTGCCAGTCTGGCGAGTCGGGTAAAGGCGGAAGGGAAAACGCGCGGCCCTGAAGCCAGACAATCGCGTCGGGATCGGCGTCAATCGTCCGGCAGAAATGGTGGACAAAATGCGGCGTGGCTATCGCTTCGGCGCTGTCGCTCCAGCGCAGTGAATCGCTGTCAGGCAACCCGGGCCACGCGTCGAGCGGCGGAACCCGCAGCACCAGAAGGCTTCCGGCACTCAGCGTTCCGCTCAGGGCGGCAAATGCGGCAACATCAAACCCGGCGCTGGCGTCAAAAACGGCATGCCGGAACTCGCGTCCCAGCAGGCCGCTGATGGCTTTTGAAGGATGTTCGTCAAGCCAAACCCAGTCTCCGGGCAAGGCGTCACGCAGGGCAAGCGCCTGGGTTAACGTCCACTGCGCCTCACCGCTGAGCACCACCAGCCGACGATGGCCGGTGCGCTCAAGCTCGCTTATCAGCTGTTCAAACGCCAGCATTACATCGCTTTGCCGAAGGTATTACACTGCGCCGGATCGCCGCTGTCGAAGCCGCGTTTAAACCAGGTGTACCGCTGCTGTGAGGTACCGTGAGTGAAGCTGTCCGGCACGACGCGCCCCTGGCTTTGCTGCTGAAGACGGTCGTCACCGATAGCCTGAGCGGCATTTAACGCCTCCTCAAGATCGCCCGATTCCAGCACGCCCTGCTGCTGCATGCTGTGGCCCCAGACGCCCGCGAAGCAGTCGGCCTGCAGCTCCATTTTAACGGAAAGGCGGTTCACGTCAGCCTGAGACGCATTTTGCTGGAGCTGGCGCACCTTAGGCTCAATCCCCAGCAGCTTTTGCACGTGATGGCCGACTTCATGCGCGATCACATAGCCCTGGGCAAAATCACCGTCAGCGCCAAGCTTGCGTTTCATGTCATCGTAAAAAGAGAGATCGATATAGACGGTGCCGTCTGCCGGGCAGTAGAACGGCCCCATCACAGATTGCCCGGTACCGCATCCGGTGCGGGTTGCCCCCCGGTACATCACCAGCTTCGGCTGCTGGTAAGTACGTCCCATCTTTTCGAACAGCTGACTCCAGGTGTCTTCGGTTGTGGCGAGAATAACGGAGGTAAATTTGGCCGCTTCATCTTCATTCGGGCTGATGGAGCGCTGAGAATGCTGCTGCTGTTGCAGCGGCTGACCGGTCATTAAACCAGTGAGATCGACGCCGTAATACCCCGCAACCAGCACGACAATCAGCAGGATTATCCCGCCCTTGCCGCTGGGTAACCGGAAGCCAGGTCCTCCCATTGAAGGACCGCCGCCGCCATCACCGCGTCTGTCTTCTACATTGTCACTTTCACGACGCCCTTGCCAGCGCATAACCACCTCGAACTATTCCATTTATAATAGCTATGATCGTAGGCGGTTAACGGCAAGATTACCATAGGAAACAAGGGTAAGACGCCAAAGGATGGGAACATCCTTTGGCAAGTGAGGGAGTTAGTCGAGCTTAACGCCTAAACGGTGAGCAACCGCTTCGTACGCTTCAATCAGGCCACCCAGGCTCTGACGGAAACGGTCTTTGTCCATTTTATCCAGGGTTTCTTTATCCCACAGGCGGCTACCGTCCGGTGAGAACTCATCGCCCAGCACCACTTCGCCTTTGAACAGACCAAACTCCAGCTTGAAGTCGACGAGGATCAGGCCCGCGTCATCAAACAGTTTTTTCAGCACGTCGTTGGCTTTGTAGGTCAGCTCTTTCATGCGCGCCAGGTTCTCCTGGTTCACCCAGCCGAAGGTTTCGCAGTAGGATTCGTTGACCATAGGGTCGTGCATCGCATCGTTTTTCAGGAACAGGTCGAACAGCGGTGGGTTCAGTTCGATACCTTCTTCAATGCCCAGACGCTTCACCAGGGAGCCCGCCGCACGGTTACGAATAACGCACTCAACCGGAACCATATCCAGTTTTTTCACCAGACATTCCGTATCGGACAGCAACGCTTCCATCTGGGTCGGGATGCCCGCTTCGGCCAGTTTGGTCATAATAAAGTGGTTGAACTTGTTGTTCACCATGCCTTTACGATCGAACTGCTCAATGCGTGCGCCATCCCCTGCTGACGTATCATTGCGGAACTCGAGCACCAACAGATCCGGGTTTTCCGTGCTGTATACGGTCTTCGCTTTGCCACGATACAACTCAGCTTGCTTCTGCATCTTCATTACTCCTGGTGTGATGATTTGTGTTCAAAACTGGGGATATTATGCCACGCACACGTTTGCGTGGCACTAAAATAAAAAGGGCTGGATTCACCAGCCCTCGTATTTATTTGCTGAATGCTGCCTGGAAGACAGCGACAAGCGCATCGTTCTGCGACTGGGTCAGCGTATGACCTTTTGGATCGATAAACTGCAGACTGCTGCGGTTATCAAGGTCGCCTACCTGAATCTTGTAGTCACCGGAGGCAAGCTGAGGATCTTTCGCGCCCAGTTCCTGCCATGCGCTGTCGGAGAGCGGCTTATACGTTGCCGTCATGCTGCCAGTTGAACGCGTGCTGTCGGTCACTTTCATGCCCACTTTTTCCAGCGTCGCTGGCAGACGCTGCCAGGTCTGGTTAAACGGTGCACGCACCACCAGCATTGGCAGGCCGGTATCATCCGCACCGCTTTGTACATCGAAGGTCGCGCCGTTGCGGCTCTGTGCTGCGTTGGCGGCATCGGTAGCGGTCTTATCCAGACCTGCGGCAATGACGTTCAGCATTTCGGTGCTGTAACGCTGCAGGGACGCGGCATCCGCAACCGGTTTACCCGCCTGCTCCAGGTTCAACAGCTTAACGTTAACCGCCTGCTGGTAACCCTGTGGTTTAACGGAGACTTGATAACGACCGCGGTACTGCTGGTCTTCATCCAGACGGTTCCATTCGATCCAGTCGGTAGTTAACGTCTGGCTGGCGTCATCGCGTTTATCGATGGTGTAGTTCTTCGACTGAATGACGCTGACAACCTGCGGCCACAGCGTGCTACCGCGCGCGCTCTCAACCATCAGAGACGCCGTATCACCGGTGAACTGGGTACGCGCCCCGTTGACCAGCGCCAGAGGCTGTGCTGGCGGACGAATATCAAGCGCTTTACCGACCGGGCCGCTGCCGTTGGTCACGGGAATATTGTAATCGCCGTTCTGAATCGGCAGGATCATACCAGCCGGTGCGTGAAGTTCAGCAAGCGGGGTCGCCTCCAGATAGGATTCATCACCGCTCACCTGGCGCTTGTAGCGCGAGTCTGAACTACAGGCAGCGAGCAGCATAACAAGCGAAACACTCGCAACCTTCGCCAGGCGCGACTTCTGTACTGAATAAGCCATCAAATCTCCCTAAACTCTACAGCAAACCGGCATGCTTCAGCGCCGCCCTGACGATGTCACGACCGTGGTCGGTAATCGGTGTCATTGGCAGACGCAACGTATCGGTTGCTACAAGCCCCAACTCCTTACATGCCCATTTCACTGGGATCGGATTGGGTTCGACAAATAATTTATTGTGCAGCGGCATCAGACGCTGATTAATGACGCGCGCTTCATCAAAGTGACCGGCTGCGGCCAGTTTGCACATTTCAGCCATATCGCGCGCCGCAACGTTTGACGTTACGGAGATCACGCCATGGCCACCGAGCTGCATAAAGTCCAGCGCGGTCGCATCATCACCACTCAACAGGATAAAGTCGTCTGAAACCAGCTCTTTGATCTGATGAACGCGGCTTAAGTTCCCTGTCGCCTCTTTAATACCGATAATATTTTTTACTTCCGAGAGACGACCAACGGTTTCCGGCAGCATATCGCAACCGGTACGGGACGGCACATTATACAGAATTTGTGGCAAGTCAGTATGTTCAGCGATGGCTTTGAAGTGCTGGAACAAACCTTCCTGAGTAGGACGGTTGTAATAAGGGGTCACCGTCAGACAGCCCACGATGCCGCTGTCGTTAAAACGCTTGGTCAGGCTGATCGCTTCTGCGGTTGCATTCGCGCCTGTGCCCGCGATAACCGGAATACGTCCGTCAGCCAGTTCCAGGGTCAGCATAACCACATCGCCGTGCTCGTCGTGGCTCAGCGTTGCGGATTCACCGGTAGTCCCTACCGAAACGATCGCCGAGGTTCCGTTGGCGACATGGTAATCAATGAGCTTCTTCATGCTTGACCGGCAGACGTTACCTTTTTCATCCATCGGTGTTACAAGCGCGACAATACTTCCCGTGAACATGAGCCATCCTCTGTGCGAACAAGAGCCTCAATGTTACGTTTGGAACTGTAATAAAAGCAAGCGACCTGAGGCTCTCAGGCGGTTGTATGCATGTTTTTTTTATGCTTTCCTTAGGAAGACTTAACCATGCAAAGGAAGAACAGGTTTGACAACCTCATCACAACATTACCTGGTTATCACTGCGCTGGGTGCCGACAGGCCGGGTATCGTGAACACCATCACCCGTCACGTAAGCAGCTGCGGCTGTAATATCGAAGACAGCCGTCTGGCGATGCTTGGCGAAGAGTTCACATTTATTATGTTGCTTTCCGGGACATGGAACGCCATTACGTTGATTGAATCGACCCTGCCGCTGAAGGGGGCCGAACTGGATTTGCTGATTGTCATGAAGCGCACCACTGCGCGTCCGCGTCCGGCACTGCCTTCTACCGTCTGGGTGCAGGTTGAAGTGCCTGATTCACCGCATCTGATTGAGCGTTTCACCGCGCTTTTTGACAATCATCAGATGAATATTGCCGAACTGGTTTCCCGTACGCAGACAAGCGATGACCATGGTCTTCCGGTGCTGTTTATTCAAATTACCGCGCACAGCCCTGCCTCACAGGATGCGTCAAATATCGAGCAAGCGTTCAAAGCCCTCTGTACAGAATTAAACGCGCAGGGCAGTATAAGCGTCGTCAATTATTCGCAGCACGAACAGGATGGAGTTGAGTAATGAACCCACTGAAAGCCGGTGACATCGCACCGAAATTTAGCTTACCGGATCAAGACGGCGAGCAAGTAAATTTGACCGACTTCCAGGGACAGCGTGTTCTGGTCTATTTCTACCCGAAAGCCATGACCCCCGGCTGCACCGTACAGGCCTGCGGCTTACGCGACAACATGGACGAGTTGAAAAAAGTCGGCGTGGAAGTGCTGGGTATCAGCACGGATAAACCAGAAAAGCTGTCACGATTTGCTGAAAAAGAGCTACTGAACTTCACGCTGCTTTCTGATGAAGATCATCAGGTGTGCGAGCAGTTCGGCGTCTGGGGCGAAAAGACGTTTATGGGTAAAACCTACGACGGTATTCACCGCATCAGCTTCCTGATTGACGCTGACGGTAAAGTTGAACATGTGTTTGACGACTTCAAAACCAGTAACCACCACGACGTGGTATTGAACTGGCTGAAAGCAAGCGCCTGATAAAGAGCAAAACGGCAACCCAGGTTGCCGTTTTTCGTGTTTTCCCCAGAGGGTCGGAGTGAGGGCATCAGGCCTCACAAAACCTACTTCTCTTCCACCGCCGGCACATCCGGCCATGCGTGGACCACGGCTTTGATCAGCGTCGCCAGCGGAATCGCAAAGAACACGCCCCAGAATCCCCACAGCCCGCCGAAAATCACAACCGATAAGATAATCACCAGCGGATGCAGGTTCACCGCTTCAGAGAACAGCACCGGTACCAGCAGGTTACCGTCCAGGCCCTGAATAATCAGGTACACAGCAAAGCAGCTCCAGAACTCTGTCCCCAGCCCAAACTGGAACAGCGCGACGCCAACAACAGGAATGGTCACCACAAACGCGCCGATGTAGGGGATCAAAACCGAAAATCCGACCAGCACCGCCAGCAGCAGCGAGTAGTTCAGGCCGAAAATCAGGAAGCCAATCCAGGTAGCTACCCCCACGACAATCATCTCCAGCACCTTGCCGCGAATGTAGTTGGTAATCTGCTGGTTCATCTCTTCCCAGACCTGCCCTGCCAGCCCGCGGTTGCGCGGTAGAATACGGCGCACGGCGTTGAGCATCTGATCTTTATCTTTCACCAGGAAGAAAACCATCAGCGGCACGAGCACAAGGTAAACCGCCAGCGTGAGCAGCCCGACCAGCGAGGCCAGAGAGTACTTCACCACCGAATCGCCCATCGTCATGATGCGGGCGCGCATATTTTCGGCCATCGCGTCGATAATCCCGGCATCCATCAGGGCCGGGTAACGGCGCGGCAGCGTGGCGGCAAAATCAGAGAGTTTATTCAACATGCCGGGCATATCGCGGATCAGGTTAATTCCCTGCTGCCAGGCGACCGGCATCACCACAAAGGCCATCAACAGCAGGATGCCGACAAACAGCACCAGCACAATGCTGGTCGCCCAGCGGCGGGAACAGCCGATATGCTCCAGGCGCGCCGTCGGCCACTCCAGCAGGTACGCCAGCACGATCGCCACCAGCAGGGGAGCGAGCAGGCCGCTGAAGAAGAACAGAATACCGAACCCGGCAACCAGAATAACCAACAAAGCAATGGCTTCCGGGTCGCTGAACCGACGCCGGTACCACTGCATTAACATTTCGAGCATACAACCCTTCCCTGAATCGAATGGCGGGAGTGAGACGATGAATTGTATCTAACTGTCACAAAAAAGACTTTCGCTTTTTGTATCCCGATCTCAATCCGCAAAAGCCTGATGAATGGGATTTTCTTCATGCTGTAACACGGCTACACTCGCAGAGCAGCAGAGATGAACGATATGCCGGTTCATCGGTCAAATTAGCACATCCAACATACAGGACAGTGGTTATGTTCAGGCAGTTGAGAAAAACACTGGTTGCAATGCTGATTGCCGCGGTGACGGTCGGTCAGGTGTTGCCCGCTTTTGCTGACTCGTCCGATTCATTGCCGGACATGGGCACCACAGCAGGAAGCACGCTCTCTATTGGGCAAGAGATGCAAATGGGGGATTACTATGTTCGCCAGCTGCGCGGCAGCGCCCCGCTGATTAACGACCCTTTGCTGGTACAGTACATCAACGGGCTGGGGATGCGCCTGGTTTCGCACGCCGACTCGGTAAAAACGCCCTTCCATTTCTATTTAATCAATAATGACGAAATCAACGCCTTCGCCTTCTTTGGCGGGAACGTGGTGCTGCATTCGGCATTATTCCGTTACTCTGACAACGAAAGCCAGCTGGCCTCGGTGATGGCGCACGAAATTTCGCACGTTACCCAGCGCCACCTGGCGCGCGCCATGGAAGACCAGAAACGTAACGCCCCCCTCACCTGGGTGGGCGCGCTGGGCTCTATTCTGCTGGCGATGGCCAGCCCGCAGGCCGGGATGGCGGCTCTGACCGGTACGCTGGCGGGAACGCGCCAGGGGATGATCAGCTTTACCCAGCAAAACGAACAGGAAGCGGACCGCATCGGGATTCAGGTGCTGCAGCGTTCGGGCTTTGACCCGCAGGCCATGCCGAGTTTCCTGGAAAAACTGCTCGATCAGGCGCGTTACTCTTCCCGTCCGCCGGAAATTCTGCTGACGCACCCGCTGCCGGAAAGCCGACTGTCGGACGCGCGTAACCGTGCCAACCAGATGCGTCCGGTGGTGGTCCAGTCTTCGCAGGATTTCTACATGGCGAAAGTGAGAACGCTTGGAATGTACAATTCCGGGCGTAACCAGCTCACCAGCGACCTGCTGGATACCCTGGCGAAAGGCAACGTGCGTGAGAAAAACGCCGCGCAGTATGGTCAGGCGCTCCAGGCGATGGAAGCCAGCAAATACGACGAGGCGCGTAAAGCGCTGCAACCGCTCCTGGCCGCCGACCCGAACAACCCGTGGTATCTCGATCTCTCGACGGATATCGATCTGGGGCAGAAGAAAACGGCCGATGCGATTAACCGTCTGAAAGGGGCGAAAGACGTCCGTACCAACCCGGTGCTGCAGCTTAACCTGGCGAACGCTTACTTACAGGGCGGCCAGCCTGGCGAAGCGGCGACCATTCTGAACCGCTACACCTTTAATAATAAAGACGATCAAAACGGCTGGGATCTGCTCGCTCAGGCGCAAGCGCAGCTTGGCAATCGCGATCAGGAGCTGGCGGCGCGTGCCGAAGGTTTTGCCCTGGTGGGCCGTCTCGATCAGGCGATTTCCGCGCTCAGCAGCGCCAGCTCGCAGGTCAAGCTCGGCAGCCTACAGCAGGCCCGTTACGACGCGCGTATCGATCAGCTGCGCGGCCTGCAGCAGCGCTTTAAGCCGTATGAGAAGATGTAATAAAGGAGAATTCACGTCATGACAGACGCCGTAAAAATGTATCACAACCCTCGCTGCTCCAAGAGCCGCGACACCCTGAGCCTGCTGAAGTCTAACGGCGTTGAGCCGGAAGTGGTGCTGTACCTCGACACCCCACCTGACGCGCAAACCCTCCGCCAGCTGCTGCATATGCTGGGAATGGGCAGTGCAAGAGAGCTGATGCGCCAGAAAGAAGATCTGTATAAGTCGCTTAACCTGGATGACAGCCGTCTCACCGAGGCTGAGCTGATCCAGGCGATGGTTGAAAATCCAAAGCTGATTGAGCGCCCGATTGTGGTGGCGAACGGCCAGGCGCGCATTGGACGCCCGCCGGAAGACGTGCTCGAGATCCTCTAGTCCTTATGCCGCAGCGCTTCCAGAAAGGCCTGCGGCGTACTCTCTCCCAGCTTTTTCTGCGCTTTTCCGCGGTTGTAAATTTCGCACAGCTGGATCAACAGCTCGCCTGCCGGTTCGCTGTTCAGACGTGGGATAATTTCACATAGCGGCAGATCAACCTGAACGGCGCGGTACTGCTGCGGATGCACTGTCACGGTGGTATTACGCTCCTCAAGCTTCACCTCAAAACCAAAAGTCTCAACAGATTGAATATCAGCCGGACAGGCTTCCAGCGCGTCGTTCGCCCAGCGGGCCAGCAGCTGCGGAGAAATGCCCGCGTACAGCCGGGCGTAGCACCAGCCACTCACGGGTTCACGCGCCCACAGCAGATACTGTTCTCCGCCATCGTCCATATGCAGCGACAGAGGCTGATGATGTAAAAGGAGTTTTTGCGGCACGATACCTGCCTTCAGCGCCTTTTTTCCCTGCAACGTCGCGCCCTTCTGCTTTATCGAAGCCGGTTTGAGGTAGCGGTTCAGGGTCGCGCGGGACACGGCGATCCCGAATCCGCTATTGACCATCTGCAGCAGTTCGTCCAGCGGGGCGCCCGTGATATCCCGCAGGGCATTGACCAGCGCAACTTGTTCCTGTCTCAATGCTTTGTGTATCACTTTTGGCGTCGTGTGATTATCCGAAACCTGGTCGCGGTTGCGCCAGCGCCTGACGGTAGTGACCGAAATGCCCAGCTCGGTAGCCAGCTCCCTGTCGCTTTTATCTGACTGCTGAAGATAGCGACGGATGCGCGGCGTCGTGGTGGCATTAGCATGCAGTTTAATTTCCATCGCAGGATCCTCAGAACCAATCTTATGAGATTTATACTACACCAGCGATTGCTTTGTGACCGATTTCACCTTTCGCTCGCCGCGCTTCACTGATAATCCTAAGACATAACACAAACAACACCCCTCAATCTTGTACGGAGTTCACAATGAACAATGTTCTGGGATTTCTTGAAGCAAAACTGATGCCGCTGGCGGCCAAAACGGCCCAGCAGCGTCATCTCGGGGCCATTCGCGGCGCTTACGTGTCCTTCATGCCGTTTATCATCGTCGGCTCTATTCTGCTGGTGATTTCGTCGTTCCCGAATCAAGCCTACCAGCAGTTTATGTCTCAGGCCTTTGGTGAGAGCTGGAGCGCCATTATTGAAATCCCCTTCAACGCGGTGTTCTCCACCATGTCGCTGTTCATCAGCTTCCTGGTCGCCTTCCGCCTGGCGGAACACTACGGTGAAGACCGCATCTCCTGCGGTATCCTGGCGCTGGTCGCCTTTCTCATCCTGACGCCTTTTATCAAAGTGGCGGAAAACGGCGGTATTACCGTCATTCCGGTGGAGTGGATTGGCAGCAAAGGGCTGTTCGTAGCGATGATTGGTTCCCTGCTGTGGACGGAGCTGTTCTGCTGGCTCAAGCGCAAAAAACTGGTGATCAAAATGCCGGACGGCGTGCCTCCGGCGGTGCAGGAGTCGTTCGCCGCGCTGATCCCGGCCCTGCTGGTGATGATTCTGGTGCTGGGTATCCGCATCGTGTTTGAAAACACCCACTACAACACCATCCACCAGTTTATTTACGAAGTGGTTGCCACGCCGGTGCGCCACTACGGCACCTCTTACTTTGGCGCGCTGATGACGGTATTCAGTATCACCATTCTGTGGTCAGTGGGCATTAACTCCGGCTCGATGATCAACGGCATCATTCGCCCGCTGTGGATGGAGAACCAGACCGACAACATCGCCGCGATTCAGGCAGGCACGACGCCGCCGCACATTATCACCGAACAGTTTTTTGACATGATCTGGATGGGCGGCGCGGGAGCCACGCTGTCGCTGGTGATTGCGATGCTGATTTTCGCCCGTAGCAAAAACATGCGTGAAGTGGCACGCCTCGGCGCCGGGGCGTCGGTGTTTAACATCAACGAACCGATCCTGTTTGGCCTGCCGGTGATCATGAACCCGATCATGCTTATCCCGTTCAACCTGGTGCCGCTGGTGTTGGTCACCGTGCAGTATGCGGCGATGAAGATTGGCGCGGTTGCCGTCACCACCGGGGTGTTTATTCCCTGGACGCTGCCGCCGGTCATCAGCGGTTTTATCGTCACCGGACACCTGAGCGGCAGCGTCATGCAGCTTATCAACCTGCTGATTGGCGCCATGTTGTACCTGCCTTTTATGCGTATCGTGGACAAACAGTACCGCGCGGCGGAAATGGCCACCGTTACGCAAACCGACACCACCCTTGCAAAACAGGAGTAAAGCATGTGGGGAATTATCGCGACCTGGAGAATGGCGCTTGAAGGCGTTACGGAGTCTGCGTCTGCGCTGGCTGCGTGTAAACCGGTCTCTGCAGCGGTGGTGGATGCCGTCGCCGCCGTCGAAGACTTTCCGTTTTATAAATCCGTCGGCTACGGCGGGCTGCCCACCGAAAATGGTGAAGTGGAGCTGGACGCCGCCTACATGGACGGCGATACGCTGGCGTTTGGCGCCGTGGGCAACCTGGTGGATATCGCCAACCCGGTGCGCGTGGCGCAGGCGCTTAGCCGCCAGCGCTACAACAGCCTGCTGGTCGGCCAGGGCGCGCGGGAATGGGCGCTGAGCCAGGGCTTTGCCGACAAAACTATGCTCACCGAGCGCGCCATGCAGCACTACCGCAAACGCTGCCGCGAGACGCTGGATAAGGGCTTAAGCCCTTACGACGGGCATGACACCGTCGGCGTTATCGGCCTCGATAAACAGGGGTCAATGAGCGTCGCCACCTCCACCAGCGGCCTGTTCATGAAAAAACGCGGTCGACTCGGGGATTCGCCGATCATCGGTTCCGGCTTTTACTGCGACAGTGAAACCGGCGCTGCCACCGCAACGGGCGTCGGTGAAGATCTGATGAAAGGGTGCACCAGCTACGAAATTGTCCGCCGCATGGCGCAGGGTATGACGCCGCAGCAGGCGGCGGATTCGGTGGTGTTCGAGCTGGAAGATAAGCTGATGTCGCGCTTTGGCCGCGCGGGCGATCTCTCCGTGGTGTGCATGAACAACAGGGGCGAATTCGGGGCCGCCACCAACATCAAAACCTTCTCGTTTGTGGTGGCGACAGCTCGCCAGCCCCTCACCGTTTTTCGTACCGAACGCCTGCGGGAGAAAACGCATTATCACCCGGTAGACGATGCGTGGATGCAGGCCTATGCCGCGCGGATCCGCGCGCCGATTGAGGAGTCATGATGATTACGTATCAGTTTATCAGTGCGCTTTCCGACGCGGCTCCGCAAAGCCATTTGATTGCGGCCGCCTCCTGTACGTACCTACCCGAAACGGCGCTTGTCGCGGAAATGCGCGAGTCTGCCAGCATCGCTGATACCCGCTTTGGCTGCGCCCCGTTTGCCCGGATCACTCTGCTACCGGATGCCCTCTGGCAGGACAGCCTGAGCGAAGGATTACTGACGGCGCTGCGCCCGCTGCTGGCCTCGCCCGCCAGTCCCGAGCTGATACTGGACGTTACCGATATCGACGATGTGGTGCTGGCGCAGGTGCTGCGTTTTCTCTTTAATCAGGCGCACAGGCTAAGCGACCTGAAGCTGAAGAAAACGGATGAATCGGCGGTGCGCCTTACGCACATCACCGCCCTCTGCCTGCCGGAAAAGCAGGCAAAACTGGAGGGTGTCTTCCGCCAGCAGCAGGCCATCGCCCGCGGCATGGTTGCGGCGCGACGTCTGGCTGATATCCCGTCCGACCGCTGCACGCCGCAGTTTGTGGTAGAAGAGGCGCAAAGGCTCTGTGCCGCCTTCCCCGCCCTGCGCTGCGAAGTGCTGAACGAAAAGGCTATTGCTGAGCAGAGTCTGGGGCTGCTGCACGCCGTTGGCAAAGGGGCGACCTGTCCGCCGCGCCTGCTGGCTCTTCATTATGACGGCGTCAACGACGGCCCGGTGCGCTGCTATGTGGGTAAAGGCATTACCTTCGATACCGGCGGCCTGTGGCTGAAGGAAGGCGCGGGCATGTACACCATGAAATACGACATGTGCGGTGCGGCTAACGTAATGGGCCTAATGCTGACTATCGCAGAGCTGGCGATGCCCGTGCGCATCATGGGCGTGCTGGCGCTGGCGGAAAACGCCATCGGCCCGGACGCCATGCAGCCCGGCACGGTGGCGACGGCCTGCAATGGCACCACGGTTGAAATCAACAATACCGATGCCGAAGGCCGACTGGTGCTGGCGGATGCCATCGCCTGGGCCAGCCAGCGCCATCCGCAGGCGCGCTATATTATTGATATGGCGACATTAACCGGTGCGGTCGTGAAGGCGCTGGGGTATGAGCTGAGCGGGCTGATGACGCAGGATGAACCGCTGCGTGCGGCGCTGACGCTGGCGGGTAAGCAGAGTGGCGATGAAGTATGGTCCCTGCCGCTGGACGCGCGGCTGAAAAAACAGACCGACAGCGCCATTGCCGATCTGTGCAACACGCCGACCAACAATGCGGCAATCAGTGCGTCGGCGGCGTGGCTGCTGCACCACTTTTGCCCGCCGACCATTCCGTGGGCGCATCTGGATATCAGCGGTACGGCTCTTTGGCGTGAAAACGGACGGAGCGTGGCGTCGGGAAGACCTATTCCACTTTTGGTTGAACACCTGCTGGGAGATATTTAGCCGCCACCCGGCACAACTACAGCTTGAGAATATCTTTCACAAACGGAATGGTCAGCTTGCGCTGGGCGGTAATGGAGGCGCGATCGAGCTGATCGAGCGTGTCAAACAGCGTGCGCATTTCGCGATCCAGACGCTTGAGCAGGAAACGCCCCACGTCCTCCGGCAGCTCAAACCCGCGCTGCTTTGCGCGCAGCTGTAACGCCTGAAGCTTATCTTCATCCGACAGCGGCTGGAGCTTGTAGATTTGCCCCCAGTCCAGACGAGACGCCAGGTCCGGCAGCCCCAGATTGAGCTGACGCGGTGGACGATCGCCGGTGATCAGCAGTCGGGTTTTACCCGATTCCAGAATGCGGTTGTAGAGGTTAAAGATCGCCATTTCCCACGGCTCGTCCCCCGCCACGCATTCGATATTATCGATGCAGACCAGCGAGAGATGTTCCATTCCCTCCAGCACCTCAGGTACGAACCAGGTACGTTTATCCAGCGGCACGTAGCCTACCGCATCACCGCGCGCCGAAAGCTCCGCGCAGGCGGCATGCAGCAGATGGCTGCGCCCCGCGCCTTCGCGTGACCAGATATAGATGTATCCGCTGTGATCCTGGCGCAGCACGTTTTGCAGTGCAGCCAGTAAAGAGGGGTTATCACCCGGCCAGAAACTCGCGAAAGTTTCGTCGTCAGGGAGATAGAGTGGCAGAGAGAGCTGTGCCGGTCCGTTCAGAAATACCTCAACCAGAGATCCTACGTAAAATCGGAATGGAGTTTAACACGGAACCTGCAAGGAGAGAACCGGGCGATCCCTCGCCCGACTTTTCGATCAATGTGGCGCTTTTTCGCTTTCGTCCGCGTCCAGAATTTCTTCTTCCGGGCGGATGACCGAGATCAGCTTGAAGATCAGGCTCAGGCCCACGCCGACGATGGTCGCCAGCGCCATGCCCTTCAGCTCCGCCGCACCAATGTGCACCTTCGCACCGCTCACGCCGATGATCAGGATAACGGAGGTCAGGATCAGGTTTTGCGCCTTGCTGTAATCCACTTTGGATTCAATCAGCACGCGAATACCGGAGGCGCCGATCACGCCGTACAGCAGCAGAGAAACGCCGCCCATTACCGGCACCGGAATGATCTGAATCGCTGCCGCCAGTTTACCTACGCAGGAGAGCAGAATGGCGATAATCGCCGCGCCGCCGATAACCCAGGTACTGTAGACGCGGGTAATCGCCATCACGCCGATGTTCTCACCGTAGGTGGTGTTTGGCGTCGAGCCAAAGAAACCGGAAATGATGGTGGAGAAACCGTTCGCAAACATGGAGCGGTGCAGGCCCGGGTCGCGGATTAAATCGCGCTTAACGATGTTCGCCGTCACCACCAGGTGGCCGACGTGCTCCGCAATCACTACCAGCGCCGCAGGCAGAATGGTGAAAATAGCAAACCATTCGAAGCGCGGCGTGTAGAAGGTTGGCAGGGCGAACCAGTGCGCCTGAGCAATCGGGGTGGTGTCCACCACGCCCATCGCGAAGGAGAGCGCATAGCCCGCCAGCACGCCGATCAGGATCGGGATAATCGCCATAAAGCCGCGGAACAGCACGGAGCCAAACACCGTCACGCCCAGCGTTACCAGCGAGATGATAATGGTTTTGGAATCCGGTGACTGACCGTCAGCAGGCAGCAGACCGGCCATATTCGCCGCCACGCCCGCCAGCTCCAGACCGATGACCGCAACGATGGCGCCCATCGCCGCAGGCGGGAACATCACGTCCAGCCAGCCGGTACCGGCTTTCTTCACAATGAAGGACACCACGCAGAACAGGACGCCACACATGATAAAGCCGCCCAGCGCGACTTCATAACCCAGCGGCAACAGCAGTAACACCGGCGAGATAAAGGCGAAGCTCGACCCGAGATACGCCGGGATTTTGCCTTTACAGATAAAGAGGTACAGCAGCGTACCGATGCCGTTGAACAGCAGCACGGTGGCCGGGTTAATGTGGAACAGGATTGGCACCAGCACGGTTGCGCCAAACATGGCGAACAGGTGCTGCAAACTAAGCGGGATAGTCTGTAAAAGCGGCGGTCTTTCACTCACCCCGATAGCACGGCGCGTCATAGTGTTTTCCTCTGTGTAGTATTGTTGGTGTTTTATTCAAAAAAAAGCCGACTATCAAAGTCGGCTTATTTATCGTTATTCGATTATTTCGTACCAAAGATCTTATCGCCGGCATCGCCGAGCCCCGGGATGATGTACCCGTGCTCGTTCAGGCCCTGGTCGATAGAGGCGGTATACAGCTCAACGTCCGGGTGCGCTTTTTCCAGCGCCGCGATCCCTTCCGGAGCGGCAACCAGTACCAGCACCTTAATGCTGTTACAGCCCGCGTTTTTCAGCAGGTCGATGGTGGCGATCATTGAGCCACCGGTCGCGAGCATTGGGTCAACCACCAGCGCCATGCGCTCGTCGATGTTAGACACCAGCTTCTGGAAGTAAGGAACCGGCTCGAGTGTCTCTTCGTTACGGTAGATACCCACCACGCTGATACGCGCGCTTGGCACGTGCTCCAGCACGCCTTCCATCATGCCGAGACCGGCACGCAGGATTGGCACCACGGTAATTTTCTTACCTTTGATCTGCTCAACCTGCACCGGGCCGTTCCAGCCTTCGATGGTGACTTTTTCGGTTTCCAGATCAGAGGTCGCTTCGTAGGTCAGCAGGCTGCCGACTTCAGATGCCAGTTCGCGAAAACGCTTCGTGCTGATGTCATGCTCACGCATCAGGCCCAACTTGTGTTTAACGAGTGGGTGTTTCACTTCCACAATCTTCATTCTCTTTCTCCTCTGAGGTGGCGTCCGCAAAAAAATCGCGGGATTATACCGCTTTTTTCAGATTAGGCCATACCCATGTTGCTTGACAGGGATCAAGCAAAGACAAAAAAGCCGGAGACTGGGCTCCGGCTTTTTTGCGGGGTTCTGCCGGGTGGCGCTTAGAGCTGCGCTCCGTTGCTGGCAATCACCTGCTTATACCAGTCGAACGATTTTTTCTTACTGCGGTTCAGCGTGCCGTTGCCTTCATTATCTTTATCGACAAAGATAAAGCCGTAGCGTTTTTTCATTTCGCCCGTGCCGGCAGACACCAGGTCGATACAGCCCCACGGGGTGTAGCCCATCAGATCCACGCCATCTTCCACCACCGCTTTTTTCATCTCGCGGATGTGGGCGGCCAGATAATCAATACGGTACTGGTCGTTCACCGTGCCGTCTCTCTCCTGCACGTCGATCGCGCCAAAGCCGTTCTCAACGATAAACAGCGGCAGCTGATAGTGATCCCAGAACCAGTTCAGGGAGTAGCGCAGCCCGACCGGGTCAATCTGCCAGCCCCAGTCGGATTTCTGCACGTACGGGTTAGAGACCAGGCTCTTGCTTTCGTCGTAATCCAGCTGCGGGTTATCCGCCGTCGCCTTGGTGGCGAAGGACATATAGTAGCTGAACCCGATGTAATCGACGCAGCCCTGCGTCAGCGCCGCTTTATCCTCTTCGGTTATATCCAGCGCGAAGCCGCGACGTTCGAAGTAGTTGAGCAGGTGCTGCGGGTACTTGCCGCGCACGTGCACGTCGGTGAACCAGTAGCGGCGGTGCATGGCGTTCATCGCCATCATCATATCGTCCGGCGCGCAGGTCAGCGGGTAGATAGGACACATGGCAATCATGCAGCCAATCTGCAGCGATGGGTTAATCTCGCGCCCCGCCTTCACCGCCAGGGCGCTGGCCACGAGCTCGTAGTGCGCCGCCTGGAACATCACCGGTTCACGGTCTTCACCCGGCGCGTACTTCAGCCCGGAGTTCGTAAACGGCGCAAAGTCTTCGTGGAAGTTAGCCTGGTTGTTGATCTCGTTGAAGGTCATCCAGTACTTCACCTTATGCTGGTAGCGCTGGAACACCACTTTTGCAAAACGAACGAAGAAGTCGATCAGCTTACGGTTGCGCCAGCCGCCGTATTCGGTGACCAGATGGAAAGGCATCTCGAAGTGAGACAGGGTGATAACCGGTTCGATGCCGTACTTCAGGCATTCGTCGAACAGATCGTCATAGAATTTCAGGCCAGCCTCGTTAGGCTCAAGCTCGTCGCCTTTCGGGAAGATCCGCGTCCAGGCAATAGAGGTGCGGAAGCATTTGAACCCCATCTCGGTAAAGAGTTTGATGTCTTCTTTATAGCGGTGGTAGAAATCAATGGCTTCATGGTTAGGGTAATTTTTCCCCTCCAGCACGCCGTTGGTGATTTCACGCGGCACGCCGTGCGCCCCCGCGGTCATGACGTCGGCGACGCTCACGCCCTTGCCGCCCTCTTTCCAGCCGCCTTCCAGCTGGTGCGCCGCAACGGCCCCGCCCCACAGAAAATCTGCTTTAAATCCTGACATTTGCTTTCCCTCATTCTGCGTTATTTTCTGCAAAAACAATTACAGAAACCGGTTTCATTTCGATGATGTGCAAAGGGCATAGCGGTTGCAAGCAGTTCTCAGAAACCGGTTTCATTTTCGTGAACAGAGTCAAGTTTGGCTGCATTCACAAGGTACACAGAAAAAAAGATCCCCACGTCCAGAATAGGCTCGCAAACGTTTGCCTGGACTGTTAGAATTGCGCCGATTTTTCTTACTAGCTATGCAATCGCGTGGGGATTTAAGCCGTGACCAACAAAACTTCTCTCAGCTACAAAGATGCCGGTGTTGATATTGACGCAGGTAATGCGCTGGTTGACCGAATCAAAGGTGTGGTGAAAAAAACCCGCCGCCCGGAAGTGATGGGTGGTCTGGGTGGATTCGGCGCACTGTGCGCGCTGCCGCAAAAATATCGTGAACCTGTTCTGGTCTCGGGAACTGACGGTGTAGGCACCAAACTGCGCCTGGCGATGGATTTAAAACGTCACGACACGATCGGTATCGATCTGGTCGCGATGTGCGTGAATGACCTGGTAGTACAGGGCGCAGAGCCGCTGTTCTTCCTCGATTACTACGCAACCGGCAAACTGGACGTGGATACCGCTGCCAGCGTGATTAACGGTATCGCCGAAGGCTGTCTGCAGTCCGGCTGTGCGCTGGTCGGTGGTGAAACCGCAGAAATGCCGGGCATGTATCACGGCGAAGATTATGACGTCGCGGGCTTCTGCGTCGGCGTAGTAGAAAAATCAGAAATTATCGACGGCAGCAAAGTGGCCGATGGCGATGTGCTGATCGCGCTGGCTTCCAGCGGCCCGCACTCCAACGGCTACTCCCTGGTGCGTAAAATCCTCGAAGTGAGCGGTTGTGATCCGCTGACTACCGAGCTTGACGGTAAACCGCTGGCTGACCATCTGCTGGCGCCGACCCGCATCTACGTGAAAAACGTGCTTGAGCTTATCGAGAACGTCGAGGTTCACGCTATCGCTCACCTGACCGGCGGCGGCTTCTGGGAAAACATCCCGCGCGTCCTGCCGGACAACACCCAGGCGGTGATCGACGAATCCTCATGGCAGTGGCCAGCCGTGTTTAACTGGCTGCAGACCGCGGGTAACGTGAGCTCTCACGAAATGTACCGCACCTTTAACTGCGGCGTGGGCATGGTTATCGCCCTGCCGGCAAGCGAAGCGGATAAAGCGGTTAAGCTGCTGACTGAAAAAGGTGAAAACGCGTGGAAAATCGGTACGATTAAAGCTTCCGATTCCGAACAGCGTGTGGTCATTGAATGAAAAACATCGTGGTGCTCATTTCCGGCAACGGAAGCAATTTGCAGGCCATCATAGACGCCTGCAAGCAGAAGAAAATCAATGGCACCATTCGGGCAGTTTTCAGCAACAAGGCCGACGCGTTCGGCCTTGAGCGCGCGCGGGAAGCGAACATTCCCGCGCACGCGCTGGAAGCCAGCCAGTTCGCCGGGCGTGAAGCCTTTGACCGCGAGCTGGTTCAGGAGATTGATGCCTACGCGCCGGACGTGGTCGTGCTGGCGGGCTACATGCGTATTCTGAGCCCGGCCTTCGTCGAACACTTCGCCGGACGTCTGCTGAATATCCACCCTTCCCTGCTGCCAAAATATCCCGGCCTGCATACCCATCGTCAGGTTCTGGAAAACGGCGATGAGGAGCACGGCACCTCCGTGCATTTCGTTACCGACGAGCTGGACGGCGGCCCGGTGATCCTGCAGGCCAAAGTTCCGGTCTTTGACGGCGACAGCGAAGAAGACGTGACCGAACGCGTGCAGACCCAGGAACACGCCATTTACCCGCTGGTGGTCAGCTGGTTTGTCGACGGGCGTCTCGAGATGCGCGACGGCGCAGCCTGGCTGGACGGCGTGAAGTTACCCCCGCAGGGTTATGCGGCCGAAGAGTAGTTTGCTATGTCGGGTGGCGCTGCTGCGCTTACCCGACCTGTTCATTGCATTACCCGATATTCCCTTCTCCAACCTTCTAAAATCCCCAACAAAAAAAATAACTGTCATACTTTTCTGGCACTGTTGGACATATCGTGGAAATGCTCGCCATAATAAGGACGAGACGGATTTACCACGTCCTGTGATTGAACTGGAGTGTGAGCTGTAATGGGTCAGGAAAAGTTATATATCGAGAAAGAGCTAAGCTGGTTAGCATTCAACGAACGTGTACTCCAGGAAGCGGCAGACAAAAGTAACCCGCTGATCGAGCGCATGCGTTTTTTGGGCATTTATTCCAACAACCTGGATGAGTTCTACAAGGTTCGCTTTGCCGAGCTGAAAAGACGCATCATCATCAGCGAAGAACAGGGCTTAAACTCGCACTCGCGGCATCTGCTGGGCAAAATCCAGTCCCGCGTGCTGAAAGCCGATCAGGAATTTGACGGCCTGTATAACGAACTGCTGCTGGAGATGGCGCGCAATCAAATCTTCCTCATTAACGAACGCCAGCTTTCCGTTAACCAACAAAACTGGCTGCGCCACTACTTCAAACACTATCTGCGCCAGCACATTACCCCGATTCTGATCAACCGCGAAACCGATCTGGTCCAGTTCCTGAAGGATGACTACACCTACCTGGCGGTGGAAATTATTCGCGGTGAGTCTATCCGTTACGCGCTGCTGGAGATCCCGTCCGACAAGGTGCCGCGCTTTGTGAACCTGCCGCCGGAAACCCCGCGCAGACGCAAGCCGATGATCCTGCTCGATAACATCCTGCGCTACTGTCTGGACGACATCTTCAAAGGCTTCTTCGATTACGATGCGTTAAACGCCTACTCGATGAAAATGACCCGTGACGCCGAATATGACCTGGTGCACGAGATGGAAGCCAGCCTGATGGAGCTGATGTCCTCCAGCCTGAAACAGCGCCTGACGGCCGAACCGGTTCGCTTTGTCTATCAGCGCGATATGCCGGACGCCATGGTGGAGATGCTGCGCGAGAAACTGACCATTTCGCGCTATGACTCCATCGTGCCGGGTGGTCGCTACCACAACTTTAAAGACTTTATTGGCTTCCCGAACGTCGGCAAAGCCAATCTGGTGAACAAGCCGCTGCCGCGCCTGCGCCATCTGTGGTTCGATAAATTCCGCAATGGATTTGACGCCATTCGCGAACGTGACGTGCTGCTCTACTATCCGTATCATACGTTTGAGCACGTGCTGGAACTGCTTCGTCAGGCCTCGTTTGACCCGAGCGTGCTGGCGATTAAAATCAATATTTACCGCGTGGCAAAAGATTCCCGCATCATCGATGCAATGATCCACGCGGCGCACAACGCCAAAAAGGTCACCGTGGTGGTTGAGCTGCAGGCGCGCTTCGACGAAGAGGCCAACATTCACTGGGCGCGCCGTCTGACGGAAGCCGGTGTGCACGTCATCTTCTCCGCGCCGGGGCTGAAAATTCACGCCAAGCTGTTCCTGATCTCCCGTAAAGAGGGCGACGATGTGGTGCGTTATGCCCACATCGGTACCGGGAACTTTAACGAGAAAACGGCGCGAATTTATACCGACTACTCGCTCTTGACCGCCGACGCCCGCATCACTAACGAAGTGCGCCGGGTCTTTAACTTTATCGAAAACCCGTACCGTCCGGTGAGCTTCGACTATCTGCTGGTCTCGCCGCAGAACTCGCGCCGCCTGCTGTACGATATGATCGATAAAGAGATCGCCAATGCCCAGAAAGGGCTGTCGTCCGGCATCACGCTGAAGCTTAACAACCTTGTCGACAAAGGGCTGGTGGACAGGCTATATGCAGCGTCCAGCTCCGGCGTGCCGGTTAACCTGCTGATCCGCGGCATGTGCTCGCTGATCCCGGAACTGGAAGGCATCAGCGACAATATTCGTGTGATCAGCATCGTTGACCGTTACCTGGAACACGATCGGATCTATATTTTTGATAATGCGGGTGATAAACAGGTCTATCTCTCTTCGGCAGACTGGATGACGCGCAATATTGACTACCGTATTGAAGTCGCGGCACCGCTGCTGGATCCGCGTCTGAAGCAGCAGATCCTCGACATCATCGAGATTGTGTTCAGCGATACCGTGAAAGCACGCTATATCGACAAAGAACTCAGTAACCGCTACGTACCGCGCGGCAACCGCCGCAAAGTGCGGTCGCAACTGGCGATTTACGACTATATCAAATCACTCGAGCAACCCGATTAACCTATGCCGATAAATGATAAGACCCCACGCCCGCAGGAATTCGCCGCGGTCGACCTTGGCTCTAACAGTTTCCACATGGTCATCGCCCGTGAGGTGGATGGCGCGCTGCAGATCATCGGTCGTCTGAAGCAGCGCGTACACCTGGCGGATGGTCTTGATGAACGCAGCATGCTCAGCGAAGAGGCGATGGAGCGCGGGTTAAACTGCCTGTCGCTGTTTGCTGAACGCCTGCAGGGCTTCTCTCCCTCAAGCGTGTGCATCGTGGGCACCCACACCCTGCGCCAGGCCCTGAATGCCCCGGAGTTCCTCAAGCGGGCCGAAAAGGTGATCCCCTACCCGATTGAGATCATCTCCGGCAACGAAGAAGCGCGTCTGATTTTCATGGGCGTTGAGCACACCCAGCCGGAAAAAGGGCGCAAGCTGGTTATCGATATCGGCGGTGGCTCAACGGAGCTGGTGATCGGCGAAGACTTTGAGCCGCGCCTGGTGGAAAGCCGCCGTATGGGCTGCGTCAGCTTCGCGCAGATGTATTTCCCGGGCGGCACCATCACCCGCGAGAACTTCCAGCGCGCGCGTATGGCGGCCGTCCAGAAGCTGGAAAACCTGGCCTGGCAGTACCGTATTCAGGGCTGGAACGTGGCGCTGGGCGCGTCGGGCACCATCAAGGCGGCGCATGAAGTGCTGCTGGCGATGGGTGAAAAAGACGGGTTTATCACGCCCGAACGCCTGACGTTGCTGACCGAAGAGGTGCTGAAGCATAAAAGTTTTGACGCCTTAAGCCTGCCGGGTCTTTCCGACGAGCGTAAAGCGGTATTCGTGCCGGGGCTGGCTATTCTCTGCGGCGTGTTTGATGCCCTCGCCATAAAAGAGCTGCGTCTGTCGGACGGCGCGCTGCGTGAAGGCGTGCTGTATGAGATGGAAGGCCGCTTCCGCCATCAGGATATTCGCAGCCGCACCGCGCAAAGTCTCGCCAACCAGTACAACATCGACCGTGAACAGGCGAAGCGCGTGCTGGACACCACGGTGCAGATGTACGAACAGTGGCAGGAGCAGAATCCGAAGCTCGCGCACCCGCAGCTTGCCGCGCTGTTGAAATGGGCCGCGATGCTGCACGAGGTGGGGCTGAACATCAACCACAGCGGGATGCACCGCCATTCGGCCTACATTCTGCAAAACAGCGATCTGCCTGGCTTCAACCAGGAGCAGCAAACCATGATGGCGACCCTGGTGCGTTATCACCGCAAGGCCATCAAGCTCGACGACCTGCCGCGCTTTACGCTGTTCAAGAAAAAACAGTTCCTGCCGCTTATTCAGTTGCTGCGTCTGGGCGTGCTGCTCAATAACCAGCGTCAGGCGACAACGACGCCGCCAACGTTAAAACTGAAAACAGACGACCATCACTGGACGCTGAGCTTCCCGCACGACTGGTTCAGCCAGAACGCGCTGGTCCTGCTGGATCTGGAAAAAGAGCAGCAGTACTGGGAAGCCGTCACCGGCTGGCTGCTTAAAATTGAAGAAGAGAGCGCCGACGTCGCCGCGTAACGGATCAGGCGTCCGCGGTGGACGCCTCTGCTTCCAGCAGTGACTCAAGCGGTGCCGGCCTGCCAACCAGATAACCCTGCACATAATCGATGCCTAGCGCCTGAACCGCGCTACGTATCTCTTCGCTTTCGACATACTCCGCCACCACCAGCATTTTCTTCATGCGCGCAAGATGGCAGATAGACGCAACAATCTGATAATCCAGGCTGTTGTTGACGATATTTCGGATAAAGCTGCCGTCAATCTTGAGAATATCCGCGTCCACGCTTTTCAGCCGCGCATAGCTCGCATAGCCGGTGCCAAAATCATCAATCGCAATACGTACCCCCATTTTCTGCAGCTGCCGGAGGATGTAGAGCCCCTGCTCCGCATTGCAAAAAGTGCTGCACTCCGTCACTTCAAAGATCAGCTGCCACGGCTCAATGGCGTATTTCGCCAGCAGGCGACTCACCTCAAGCGGAAACTGCACCCGACACACGGTCGACGGGGCAAGATTAATGGCAAAGCGCTGGCCGGGCAGTCTTTCGCGATGCGCGGCGAGAAAGCGCAGGGTGTGCTCCAGCACCCACAAATCTACCCGCGAGGAGAGGCCAAACTCCTGCGCGACGGGCAGGAACTGGTCGGGGGAAATCAATAGCCCGTTGATATCCGGCATCCGGAGCAGGACCTCGTGATAGCAATCGCCACGCATGCCGCGAACGGGTTGAACCAGCAGGGTGAATTCGTCGTTATCCAGCGCCTTTTGCAGGCGGCTCATCATTGCGACTTTATTCTTAAGGTTGCGCTGCAAATGGACGGCCCCACGCTGCTGAAGATTTTCCGGATGGTTGGAGGAGAGCGACAGATCGGCGACCACGCCCAGCTCGCCCAGCACCAGATAAAGATGGTTAACCGGGGACCGGACATAGCAATAGCTCACGCCCACCTGCGGCTGCAGCGGCATGCCGTCCCAGACAAAGCGGAACTGCTTGATATGCTCGTCCAGGGCTTCAATACGCTGCTGGTGCGATTCCGCGTTAAGCCGTACCGCCAGGTCATACCCGGTCAGGTGATAGACCAGCTCATTGGGCTGGAGAATGCCATTCACCCACTGCGCCAGCTGCTGCTTGTACTGAATCCGCAGCAACACACCGTAATTTCGGCCGAGAATTTCCAGCTCCGGAATGCGCAGCAGGCAGAGCGCCGACCACGGGTTTTTCGCCAGATCGCGCGACAGCGCCCGCAGGTTAGGCATATGGACGACCGGGTCGAGCAGCGCCAGCCTGCGGGAGCGTTTGTTCGCCGCGCGCTGCCGGGTCGCCAGCATCGACATATAAATCACCACGAACGAGAAGACCAGGTAACTGGAAGAGGTGATCGCCAGCTGAATGTCATACCCCGGGTTCACCGGGATATAGCGGTAAAAATAGTGAATAGATACCAGCAGTACCGGCGTCCAGATAAGCGAAATCAGCTTATAGCCAAAACGCATCGCGCCCCAGAGCATCACCGGCATCAGCAGGGAAAGGGTGTAGTTGGTGGTGAAAATGGAGCTGTTCTCATTCATCGGAAGTAGCAGCAGCGAAAGCAGTCCGCCAAGCGCGATAACCCACATCAGAAACTCAATGACCGTCACCTTTTTGTCTATCCCGGAACGGATCTGCGAGAGAAGGCTTTTGAGATAGCGCGGATGGCGAAGCAGGCGGATCAGCAGATAGCTCAGCGGCACGCCCGTCAGCCCGCTGACCAGCAGCGTCTGATAGTTGATGAGCGTGCGAATATTGAGGGGGTTTAATCCCGCAAGGCTCTGACGGCTCTCATACACGCCCAGATAGACCGCAAACTGAAACAGCACCAGAAACAGCGTCGCAGGGCAGAATACCTGCCAGAAGATGCGCTGCGCCATCAGCCGCACGTCGCCGTACGCGGTCATATTCCGTCTGGGCGCAAATACCCGGTAGCCCCCCCAACTGAGGACTAAAGGGACGACAAAATGGAGGATCCCCGCGAAGGTTTCAAACATCCCGACCGACGGGTAATAGCGGATAAACAGCGACAATACGATCCCGGGCAGCGCTTCCAGGCCAAAAAACATCATCAGCGAAAGCAAAAATGAGAGGGGTAAATAATAGAGTGCCGCAATGCCGTCGCCCAGCTGTGTGAAGGTATTCGCAATGCTCAGCACGGGAAGTAAAACCACAGGCAAAATAAGCGGTAATGCCCACCAGCGGTTTTCATTTTTTTTCAGGAAAGCCAGAATGTTCATAGATGCCCGGTTAAACCCCTTCCGCTCCAGAGGGAAAATAAAGACAGGCATCCAACCTGACGTAAGCGCCGCCCGGCGGCGTGCGGGGCGAACTGTGTGGAGGAAGGATTTTAAATATAAGGGCCGGGAAGCCGTTGACTTAAATCAAACTATTTTACGCAAATATCTTTTTGCGGCGTTTTTTTGTAATCATTTTCTTCATATTATCAATGTGGTAAATGCCTTAACTAATTTCAATAACACTAATTAATGTAAACATTGACGGTTATTTACACACAGCAGAATTGACCCCGTCTTCCCGCTGTGCCTTAATATCCTTGTCGCCCAAAAGGGCTTATCCAGGAAAAACAGAGTGAGTCAGGTCACGCGTATGCGAAAACGACATCAATTTAATACCCGAATGACCCGCATCATACTGCTCATCAGCTTCCTGTTTTTCTTTGGCCGCTTCGTTTACTCTTCAATTGGCGCCTGGTACCACCATCAGGACAAAACCCAGTCGCAGCAATCCAGCCTGACCGTCGACACCGCCGATCGCTAAACAGCCGAAGGATGTTGCACGAGCCGAATAATGGCCGCGATCCCTTTGCTGAGGATTTTATCCTGCCGCATGACCACCGCCAGCTGCCGCTGCAGCATGGGCGTAAGCGACATCACGCGTAGCCCTTCGCGATCGACATCCTGTTCGACCGCCATTCGCGGCACAATACTGTAGCCCAGCCCCGCGCGAACCATGCGTTTGATCGCCTCGATGCTGCCAAGCTGCATCACCGGTGCGATCGCTAATCCATTAGCCGCAAACCAGCCATCGATCAGCGTCCGGGTACCGCTGCCTGATTCAAAGGCAATCAGCGGCTGAGCGTGCAGCGCCTCCGGGGTAAAGTCCCTGAAAGCCTCCAGCTGCTCCTGCGACGCGATAAAAACAAACTCTTCGTCCATTACCGGCATGACGTCCAGCGATCTGCCACTTACCGGCAGCGTCACCAGTCCCATATCGAGCCGGTTCTCTTCGATGGCCCTGACGATATCGAGCGTGTTGCCCGTCGTCACCCCCACCCTCAGGAGCGGATAGTCGCGCCGCAACTTCTCCAGCAGCGGCGGCAGAAGATGGATGCAGGCCGTTGCCCCCGTGCCAAGCGTAATGATGCCGCTCACGTCGTGGCTGAATGCGCTCACGGACCGAATAGCGTCATCCACCGCCAGTTGAATACGCTCTCCGTGCGCCAGCAACGCCTGCCCGGCAGCCGTCGCCTTAATCCCCCGCCCGGTACGCTCCACCAGCCGCGTTTGCAGAAACTGCTCCAGCTGGCGTATTTGCAGGCTGACGGCGGGCTGGGAGATACCCAGCGCATCCGCTGCCGCTGAAAAGCTGCCGCGCTGGATCACCAGACGGAACGTGGCGAGATAGCCCAGATTAAGCGTTGTCATTCAAAGTTTCTCTTATACCGCGCATAAGGTTGCTGCCCTGCCAGCACAATAGCGCGCGAGTTATGCTCAGGACAACTGCATAACGGAATGAAAACTAATGGAAACACCCGCCCTGCCACGCCGCCTCGCCCTCACGGCGGGATGTCATCAGCTCATCAACTGGGGGATCTCGTTTTATATGCCCGGCACCTTTGCGCTGGCGATTTCAGCCGACCGGGGATGGTCATCACCGCAGATTTACCTCGGTCTGACGCTGGCGATGCTGGTGATGGCGGCGATTTCTCCATTTGTCGCCCGCCTGCTGGCACGCTTTGGCGGTCAGAAGGTGGTAATGAGCGGCACGTTGCTGATCGCCGCAAGCTGCGCGGGGATGGCGTACAGCCAGACGCTTTTTGGCTGGTACTGCGCCTGGCTTATCGGCGGCACAGGGATGCGCCTGTCGCTGTACGATGCGCTGTTCGCCGCGCTGGTAAACCTCTACGGGCAGCAGGCGCGAAGAACGATCTCACGCGTCACGCTGGCGGGCGGGCTGGCCTCCGCGGTTTTCTGGCCGCTGGGCGATGCTCTGCTTCAGGTCATGAGCTGGCAGGAGGCGCTGCGCGTCTACGCTCTCTTCGGCCTGCTGAGCGCGATGCTGATTCGAACGCTTCCCCGACAGCGGCTGACGGTGACGACAAGGGTCGCCGCGCCGCCGCGGGACAACGAGCGGCGTAACGGCTGGCTTTATGCCGCCTTCATTGCCCTCATCACCTTTGTCTCTAACGGCACGTCCACCCATCTGCCGGAGTTTATTGCCCACTTCGGCCTGCCGGTCGCCATCGGGATGCTGTGGGGGATCGGCCAGACGGGCGCTCGTTCTGTGGAGGTGCTGGCGGGCGCTCGCTTAACGCCGTTCAGGCTGACCCTTTTCACCGCCCTCGCCATGCCGCTCTGCTTTCTTCTGGGGATGAGCAGCGCCCTGTTTGCATGGTGTGCGGCCGGGTTTGTGCTGGGCTATGGCGCCATCAACGGGCTGGTCACCATCGTAAAAGCCACCCTGCCGCTGGAGCTGTTTAGTACCGAAAGCTATGCCCGCCGCACGGGCATGCTGCTTATCCCCGGCCAGCTGATGGCGGCAGCCTCACCGTTCGCCTATGCGTGGCTGAATAAAACGCTGGGGATAGCGGGTGCAATGTGGATATCAACGGGCCTGACGCTGGTGATTGCCGGGCTGGCGATAGCGATTGTGCGCCGTCCACGCAGGCAAACTGTATCGCACTGTATCCAGAGCGCCACGCTGACAAACGGGTACAAAACCCCGCCTCCGGCAAATATCTCCGATACATAAAAATGGTTTTCTTTCCCTGTCGCCATTCAGAACCGATGAGGAGAGAACCCATGATTCATCGCTATGCACTTATCCCCCTGCTTGTCCTGGCCTCTGTAGCCCATGCCCAGGCCACACCGCTGGACAACCTGAGCGCCATGGACGTTAACGGCCCCGCAGCCGTTGCGCCGCTGGAACACCCGCAGCCGCCTGCCAGGCTGATCGTCGATCCCCCGCTTGCCGGGCCGCTTAGCAAAGGCGCGGTGTTTATCCAGTACCGTGCCGAAAACCTGCGTATCGAGCCGGTATTCGGACCTGAAGCGCTCAAGGTCACCCCGCGCATCGGGCACATTCACGTGGTGGTGGATGACGCGCCATGGCACTGGGCTGACGCCAGCGGAGAACCGGTGATCCTGGTAGGGCTGCCCGCCGGTAAACACAAGGTGACGATAATTCTGGCCGACCCGACGCATAAGCCGCTCGACCACAAAACCGTTGAATTCACCGTCCCGCCCCATGCGGCGGTCCACCATTTTTAAGGAGTCTGAAGATGAAAGCACTGTCTGTAGTCACGGCAGGCCTGCTGGCGCTTTCCGCCAGCGCCTTTGCGCAGAGTAATACCAGCGTCGTGCTGGTGCACGGCGCGTTTGCCGACGGCAGCAGCTGGAATAAGGTAATTACCCTTTTGCAGAAGCAGCACGCAGAAGTCATTGCCGTCCAGCTTCCGCTCACGTCGCTTAAGGATGACGTTGCGGCCACGCGGCGGGCCATCGCCCGCGCCGAGGGTGACGTGGTGCTGGTAGGCCACTCCTGGGGCGGCACCGTGATTAGCGAGGCGGGCAACGATGCGCGGGTAAAATCGCTGGTGTACGTGGCGGCGTTCGCGCCGAACTCCGGCCAGTCGACGGCGGATCTGGCAGGAAGCTTCCCTGCCCCGCCGGGCAGCGCGGGCATTGCTAAATCGGCGGACGGCTATTTATACCTGCCAGCGGACGCCGTCAGGAAGGATTTCGCGCCTGACGCGAAACCGGTAGAACAACAGACCATTGCGGCCACGCAGGGGCCAATTAAGGCCGAGGCGTTTGGTGAAAAGGTTGCCCACGCGGCGTGGCATGACAAACCTAGCTGGTATGTGGTCAGCAAGAATGACCGAATGATCAACCCCGATCTTGAACGCGCGATGGCGAAGACGATCCATGCGAAAACCGCCGAGGTGGCGGCAAGCCACGTGTCTATGGTCAACCAGCCGGAGGCTATCGCCCGGACGATTGTGCAGGCGGTTGAAGCAAAGTAGTATTTTTGCGGACTTTATGCCGGGTAAGCACGGCGCCACCCGGCAAAAAAGACCGCTTCAGCGCTCCCTGTTCGCGGGATAATCCCGATTAATCCACGCGTGGTCCTCTTCCCAGGTGAACATCCATTTGCGCACCGGACCGGCCATCACGTTGAGGTAATAGCTGTCATACCCGGCCATCGTCGCCACCGGATGGTAGCCCTTCGGCACCATGACCACATCGCGGTTATAGACCGCCATGCACTCATCCAGCGTTCTGTCGTCGGTGTAAACGCGCTGCATGCAGAATCCCTGCTCCGGGTTGAGGCGATGGTAGTAGGTCTCCTCCAGATAGGTCTCCTGAGGCGGGTTATCCGTGTCGTGCTTGTGGCTCGGGTATGAGCTGGTGCAGCCTTCATTGGTCCACACCTCCACCACCAGCAGGCTGTCGGCGGGCCTGTCTTCCGGCAAAATGTTATGTACGTAGCGCTGGTTATGACCTTTGCCGCGCGCTTCACCGTCGATATCCTGCGGGGCAATCAGCCGCGTCGGATAGGTGCCCTTGCCCGGCGCGGCGCAGACCGCCAGCTCCAGCGTCGTCAGCGCCTTCACCTGCACCGACTCCTGCGGGGTGACGTAAACCGCCCACGGCTTGATGCGCTCGAAGGGACTCATCCGCTCGCCGATGTCGTTAAACTGTGCGGAAGGCGTGCGGATGGAGGCCCGCCCGGCGACCAGCACCAGGCAGCGCTCTTCACTGACGGCGGGCAGCGTCAGCGTCTGCCCCTCCTGCAGCTCATACGCCTCAAAGCCGACGTAGCCCCACCCTGCGCTTTCCGGTGTAACACACTGGGTGCGCCCCTCCGCGTTCGGCTGTTGCCAGCGTGATAACAGACGTGACATGTTTCCTCCTCAAATCAGTCCGGCGTCGCGCGCCAGGCGGCTCAGGTTGTTATACCCCAGACGGGCGTAGGTCAGCGGATGGGCAATCGCCGGATCCTGCTCGGCCTCGACCACCAGCCAGCCGTGATAATCCTGCGCCTTCAGCAGCCGCATAATCGGCGGGTAATCGACGCAGCCGTCGCCCGGCACGGTAAACACGCCGCTCAGCACCGCATCGAGGAAGCTGGTTTTGCGGTTTTTGACGTCCGCCAGCACGTCGGCGCGCACGTCTTTGCAGTGAACGTGATTGATGCGCGACGCCCAGCGCTGCGCCACCGCCAGCGGATCGGCCCCGGCAAAGGTCAGATGGCCGGTATCCAGCAGCAGTCCGACCGCCTCCCCGGTGTGGGTCATCAGATTGTCCACGTCCTCGGCAGACTCAATCGCCGTGCCCATATGGTGATGGTAGGCAATCTGCACGCCCTGCTGCTGCGTATAGCGGGCAAATTCGGTGAGCTTCTCGCCGTACTCCTTCCAGCGTTCCTGCGGGAAGCGCGGGCGCAGATGCACCGGGGTCTGCTGCTCGCCGTGAATGCAGCCGCTCACTTCCGCAAACACCAGCACCTTCGCCCCCAGCTCGCGCAGCAGCGTCAGGTGGGACTGCACGGCGGCGATCTCCTCCTCCACGCTGCGCTCCAGCAGGCGGCCGGAGTACCAGCCGGAGACGAGCTGCAGGTCGTGACGCTGCAGGATTGGGCCAAGCAGGCGCGCTTCGCGCGGGAATTTATTGCCCAGCTCGAAGCCGGCAAAACCGGCCTCTTTACCTTCGCTCAGACAGGTCTCCAGCGACGTCTCCGCGCCGAGGGAAGGCAGATCGTCGTTCGTCCACGTCAGCGGGTTAATGCCTAATTGCACACTCATTGTCGTCTCCATTATGCGTGTCCGCGCTCGCGCCACCAGGCGATAAGCTGCAGGTAGTTGTCCCGGATGCGCGCCACCAGCTGCGCATCGTCAATATCGTGCTTCAGCCACGCGCGGGAGGCATCGCCAAACAGCGTGCGCCCCACGGCGAAGCCTTTTACTACCGTCTGCCCCGCTGCGGCTTTGAAGTCCGCGCGCAGCTGTTCCGCCGGGGCGTCCAGGCCGAGGATCACCACCCCTCGGCAGTGCGGGTCCCGGCGTTCGATAATCTCGCTCAGCGCCGTCCAGCCGTCGGCGGAGAGCGGCGGCAGCTTCCACCAGTCCGGGTAAATGCCCAGGTTGTAGAAGCGGGATATAGCGCGCAGGTAGAGCTCGTCGCTGCGCGGCATGGTCGCGGGCAGGATCACCTCAAGCAGCAGCTCGTGCCCGGACCGGCAGCAGGCGTGGTACACCTCGGCTATTTTCTGCTCCTGCTCCAGGCGCAGGCCGTGGGCATCTTCCGGGTGGAAGAAGACCAGGCACTTCACCACGTGCTCCTGCGGCCAGCTGATAAGCTGGGTACCGATGTTGCCGTGCTCCATCTCCAGCGGCCTAGAGCCCGGCAGCTCAATGGGACGACCAATCCACCACCCTTCCCCGGTGATGGCGTTCAGCGCGTCCTGACCAAAGGTGCCGTCGCACAGCAGGCCGGCTTTGCCCTCCAGCCCGGCGCGGCTCGCCGCCTCGCGGCTGGCCTGCAGGATCAGCTGCTTCAGCACGGGAATGCGCTTAAGCGACGCGCCGCACTGCAATGCCATGTCCTCAAGCTGGCTGCGGTGGTCGAAGGCCATCACGCACAGCTCCGGCCATTCGCGGCGGCGGGTGGTCACCCGGTGGAGGTGGTTAAGACGCGGGTCAAGGTCCGGGCGCGGCACGTTCGCGGCGCGGGAGAGATAGTCATCCAGCTCGATTTTGCTCGGCATCGCCGGGGCGCAGCCGTGGCGCGAAACCACCAGCGCGCCGCAGGCGTTGGCGTAGCGGCACGCCTGCTCCCAGCCTTCGTCGTTCAGGTAGCCGCGCAGCAGGCCGGACATAAACGCGTCCCCCGCCCCGAGGACGTTCAGCACCTCCACGCGCACGCCGGTCACCGTCAGGCCGTCGTCCAGCCGGGGCGGAATGGCGTCGGTGTAGACCGAGCAGCCGAGCGCGCCGCGTTTGCAGACCAGCGCTGCTTCACTGACGGCGCGCACCTGCCCCAGCGCCTGCAGGGTATCCGTGCTGCCGCCCGCAATGTGAAACTCCTCCTCGGTGCCGACAATCACGTCGAAGAGGTGCAGCACCTCCTGCAGCTCGCGGGTGACCTTATCGGCGGCGATAAAACGCGTTTCGCCGTCGCCTAAGGCGGTCAACCCCCACAGCACCGGACGATAGTCGATGTCCAGCACCGTGCGCACGCCGTGACGGCGGGCATAGCCCAGCGCCGTCAGCACCGCCTCGCGGGTTTGCGGATGAGAAAGATGAGTCCCGGTGATGGCAAGACAACGTGCGGAGGCAATGTAGCGTTCGTCCACATCGCTGGCGGTAATCGCCATATCCGCGCAGTTATCGCGATAAAAAATCAGAGGAAAGGTGTCCCGGTCTTTAATGCCGAGGAGCACCAGCGCCGTAAGGCGTTGTTTATCGGTAATCAGATGGCTGGTATCGCAGCCCACCTGGTTGAGCTCTTCCCGCAGGAAGCGGCCCATATGTTCATCGCCGACGCGCGCCAGCATCGACGAACGTAAACCCTGGCGCGCGGTGCCGTACGCCACGTTGCCGGACGACCCGCCGAGGTATTTGGCGAAGCTCGACACATCCTCCAGACGGGCACCAATCTGCTGACTGTAGAGGTCTACCGCCACGCGGCCCATGCATATCACATCAAACTGCTTTTCCACGTTGATACCTCATCAGACAATGTCGTTCACGTTCAGCCAGCGGCCTTCCCGGTGCGAGAGCGCGATCGCGTCCAGCACGCGCGACACCTTCCAGCCCTCTTCGAAGTCCGGCCACATCGGCGCGTCGGCGGCAATCCCGTCCACCAGGTCGCGCACCTCCACCGTTTTTTGATCGTTAAAGCCTATCCCGTGGCCTGCGCCCATGCAGAACGCGGCGTAGTCCGGGTGCGCCGGGCCGACGAGCAGCGTGCGGAACCCCTGACGGTTCACCGGATCGTCATGCAGATAGAGCTTCAGCTCGGCCATGCGCTCCTGGGTGAAGCTGATGGTGCCTTTCGTCCCGGTGATGACGTACGACAGCCCCATCTTGCGGCCGCAGGCAACGCGGGAGGTTTCAATCACGCCCTGCGCCCCGCCCGCGAAGCGCACCATCGCGTGGGCCTGATCCTCATTTTCGACGCAGATCATCTCTGCCGATCCGGCCTTCGCCGGGCGTTCCTGAACCACAATCTTCAGATCGCCGCAGACCTGCTCGATCTCCCCGACCAGGTACTGGGCCATATTGACGATATGCGCCGCGAGGTCGCCCAGCGCCCCCAGCCCGGCGGTCTCTTTGAAGCAGTGCCAGTGAATGGGCGAGAGCGGGTCGGCCATATAATCTTCGTTGTGGGTGCCGTAGAAGTGGATCACCTCGCCAATCTCGCCGCGCGCAATAATCTCCTTCGCCAGCTGCGCCGTCGGGTTTTTCATGTAGTTGAACCCCACCAGCGTTTTCACCCCGGCCCGCTTCGCGGCGTCGACCATCTCGCGCGCGTCGTGGGCGTTCAGCGCCAGCGGCTTCTCCGAGTAGACGTGCTTGCCGTGGCGGATCGCCTCCAGCGCCATCTCCTTATGCAGATGGTTGGGTGAACAAATATCCACCACGTCAATGGCCGGGTCGGCCACCAGCGCCCGCCAGTCTCCGGTGGAGCGGTTGAAGCCAAACGCCCGCGCGCGCGCTGCCGCCAGCTCCGGCGTGACTTCCGCCACCATCTCGCGCACCAGCCTGCCGCGCAGGTTGAACACCGTCGGGGCCTGGGCATAGGCGATAGCGTGCGCCTTGCCGATATAACCGGTGCCAATTAATCCAATACGAACCTCTTTCATCGTGATCCTCACAGTGCGCCGCGACGGCTTTTGGCATAGGTATCAAACGCCACCGCCAGAACGATAATTAATCCGGTGATAATCTGCTGGTAGTAGGCCGAGACGTTCATCAGCACCAGGCCGTTAATCAGAATGCCCATGATGATGGAGCCGATAATGGTGCCGCCGATGCGCCCGTAGCCACCCATCAGGGAGGTACCGCCGATCACCACCGAGGCGATGACGCGCAGCTCAAAGGAGATCCCGGCCACCGCCTCGGCGCTCCCCAGACGCGCGCTCAGAATGAAGCCCGCCAGCCCCGCCAGACAGCCGATCAGCACGTAGACGCTGACCAGCACGCGCTTCACGTTCACCCCCGCCAGGCGCGCCGCCTCCGGGTTACCGCCGATGGCGTAGACGAAGCGGCCCCAGCGGGTTTTATGCAGCGCCAGATAGCCGCCGAGGGCGACGATGGCGAAGATCCAGATCGGAATGGAGATGCCGAGCAGCTCCCCGCGCCCCCACCAGCGGTAGCCAGGGTCGAAACCGGCAATCGGCGCGCCGTCGTTGATCACCAGCGTCAGGCCGCGCCAGATGGTCATCCCGCCGAGGGTCACGATGAACGGCGGCAGGCGCAGGCGGGTCACGCCCAGACCGTGCAGGAAGCCAATCGCCGTGCCCATTGCCAGACAAATCCCCAGACCAATCAGCCAGCTCATGCCGCCCCAGGCGTTCGGATCGACGGTGGTGAAGTTGTCGCCCTTAATGACGTACGCCGCGGTCATGGCGCACACCGCCAGAATGGAGCCCACGGAGAGGTCAATCCCGGCGGTCAGAATAACGAAGGTCATCCCCACGGCCATGATCCCGTAGATGGAGACTTCGGTCAGGATGTTGAAAATATTGCGTTCAGAGAAAAAGTTGCTGTTCTGCGACTGGAAGAAGATCAGCAGCAGGATCATGAAAATCAGAACCCCGAAGCGCTCGAAGAAGGCGATGGGATCGATGCGTCCGGCGCGTTTGACCGGGGTCTGCGTTTTAGAAATCATCTGCGTCATGAGAAACTCCGTTATGCCGCGTTCAGGGCGTTGTGGTTGATGGCCATCATCGTCATCAGCCGTTCTTCGTTAGCGTCGTCGCCGTGGATCTCGCCGGTCACCCGGCCTTCGCTGAGGGTGATGATTCGGTCGGACACCGCCATCACTTCAGGCAGATCGGAGGAGATCACGATCACCGCCACGCCCTTTTTCGCCATGTCAAACAGCACCTGGTGCACTTCCGATTTGGTCCCCACGTCGATGCCGCGCGTCGGCTCATCGACGATCAGCACCCGCGGGTTGAGCGCCATGCAGCGCGCGAGGATCACCTTTTGCTGGTTGCCGCCGGAGAGCTTGCGCACCTCCTGCGCGCTGTCGACCATTTTGATCTGCAGCGCCTTGCGGTAGGACTCAATCAGGTCGTCCTCCTTGCGGGTGTTTACGAACCAGCGCCACTGCAGCAGCGAGGAGAGGCAGGAGAGAGACAGGTTGTCGCGAATCGACAGCCCCAGCACCGCCCCCTCTTTTTTGCGGTCTTCCGGTACCAGCGCCACGCCCTGATCGAGGGCATAGAGCGGGTCGCGCGGCTGGTACGGCACGCCGTCCAGCTCAAAGCTCCCGGCGGTAAAGGCGTCTGCGCCAAACAGGCAGCGCGCCACCTCGGTACGTCCCGCGCCCACCAGCCCGGCAATGCCTAAGACTTCCCCGGCGTGGACGTGGAAGCTAATGTCTTGCAGGGCGATGCCGTGTGGATCCAGCGGCGGCTTTTCGCGGCTCAGCCCCTTCACCGCCAGGCGGACGGGTTTGTCCTCATGATGGGTTTCGCTGGCGGGGCGACGGTTAAAGGCCACGTCGCGCCCGACCATCAGGCGGATCAGCTGCTCGACGTTGGTCTCCGCCACCGCGCCGGTGCCGGTAAAGCGGCCGTCCTGGAAAACGGTGAAGCGATCGCAGAGCTGGAAAACTTCGTGCAGGCGGTGGGTAACGTAAATAATGCTCACGCCGCGGTTTTTAAGCTCCCGCACCACGCGGTGCAGGCTTTCCACCTCGCTGTCGCTCAGCGCGGCGGAGGGTTCGTCCATGATGATCAGGCGGGCGTTGAGGGTCAGCGCCCGGGCGATCTCCACCATCTGCTGCTGGGCGACGCTCAGGCGGGCGACCGGCGTGGTCGGCGCAACGTTCAGTTGCAGGTAATCGAGAATGACCTGCGCCTCCTGGTTGACCGCCCTTTCGTCGACGATCAGGTTCCGTTTACGCGGCTCGCGCCCGAGAAACATATTTTCCGCGACGGTCATGTTGGGCAGCAGGTTGAACTCCTGATAGATGGTGATAATGCCCTTGTTCTGGCGTTCCACCGGGGAGTCGTCCACCGGCAGCGTTTCGCCGTTGAACCAGATATCCCCGCGCGTTTGCGGCTGCGCGCCCGCGAGCGCCTTCAGCAGCGTGGATTTTCCCGCCCCGTTTTCCCCCAGCAGGGCGTGAATTTCGCCGCTGCCGACGGTTAGCTGAGCGCTGCTCAGCGCCCAGACGCCGGAAAAGCTTTTTGCCAGGTCGGTCACTTTCAGTAAGGGTTGCGACATCGGTCTGCTCCTCCTCATGTTGAGCCGCCGGAGGCGGCTCGGGACATATCAGTTACCGGCCTCACCGATACGCTCAGCCTGCTGCAGGTTCTCTTTGGTGATCAGCGTCGGCGGATAGTCGGCCCCGGTAATGGCTTTCTTCTCGCGCACGTTGGCCACCAGCTGGCTCATCGCCGTCTGCACCGCAAAGCCCGGACGCTGATCCGCCGTTACCGCCAGCCAGCCGTCGCGCACGCGGGCCAGCGCTTCCGGCACCGCATCAAACCCGGTCACGAGGATTTCGCCCGGCTTCACGCCCTGGCTCTGCAGGGCTTCAATCGCCCCCAGCGCCATGTCGTCGTTGGCGGAGAGGATCACCTGCGGGCGTTTCGGCAGCGAAGGCAGAACGCTTTCAACGATGCGCATCCCTTCAGAACGCATCCAGTTGCCGGTCTGGTCGGCGACGATCTTGTACTTATCCCCGCCCGCCTTCAGGCTGTCGCGGATCCCTTTGGTGCGTTCAATATTGGAAGAGGAGCCCGGCTGGCCGGTGAGGAGAATGATCTCCGCGCCGTTGGGGAATTTGGTTTTGACGAAATCGCCAATCGCCTGGCCGCCCTTGTAGTTGTTGGCGCCAAAGTGCGGCACTTTCTTCTGGCTGTCGACGGATCGGTCAAGGGTAACCACCGGCAGCTTCGCGTCCTGAATTTCATCCACCGCGCTGGAGACCGCGTTGACGTCGTTCGGGGAGACGATAAAGCCCTGCGCCCCGCGGGTGATGGCGTTTTCCAGGTCAGCCACCTGCTTCGGCGAGCTGCCCTGCCCGTCCAGCACCTGAAGCTTCACGCCCATCTCTTTTGCGGCTTTCACCGCCGTGCGCTGCATGTGAACTTCAAACGGCATGGCCAGGTTTGGCGTACTGAAGACAATTTGCTCGTTTTCGGCGAGGGCGGCCCCGGACGTCATGGCGATGAGGGCGGCTACGATCAGTTTTTTCATTATTATGTCTCTCTGTGTAGGGTTGTTGTGTTTAGAGGACGATCTCGCGCTGGCTGCGCAGTGACTCCAGCGCTTTATCCGCGAGGTACAGCGCACGTTCACCATCATCGCCGCTGCAGTCAGGCACCGCTTCCCCGCGCAGGACCGCGACAAAGTGTTCCCATTCCGCGGCGTAAGCGGATTTGTAGCGCTGCAGGAAGAAATGTTCCGGCAGCGCGCTGGTGCAGCCCTGTTTGCCGTAGTGCTGCACCTGGTTTTCCAGAATGTTGCCCGCGCACAGCAGCCCTTCGGAGCCGTGCAGCTCCAGGCGCTGGTCGTAGCCGTAAGATGAACGGCGGCTGTTGACGATGGTCGCCATCGTGCCGGAGGCATATTTCAGAACGATAAACGCGGTATCGATATCCCCCGCCTCGCCAATCGCCGGATCCACCAGGTTGCTGCCCTGGGCATACACCGACACCGGCTCTTCGCCCATGATGAAGCGCGCCATGTCAAAGTCGTGAATGGTCATATCGCGGAACATGCCGCCGGACACGCGCACGTACTCCGCAGGCGGGGGAGACGGGTCGCGGGAGATGATGAGCAGCGATTCCGGTTTGCCGATGCGCCCGGCCTGCGCGTCGGTTTTCACGCGGCGAAACTGCGGGTCAAAGCGGCGGTTAAAGCCGATGAACAGCGGCACGTCGTACTCTTTGACCACCTTCAGGCAGTCGCGCACGCGGGCGAGGTCGAGATGTACCGGCTTTTCACAGAAGATGGCCTTGCCGTGGCGGGCGGCCATTTCAATCAGGTCCGCGTGGGTATCGGTGGCGGAGGCGATCAGCACGGCGTGAACGTTAGGGTCGGTCATCGCTTCTTCCAGGCTCTGCTGGCGGGCCTGATACTGCGTGGCGAGGCGGGTGGCAAATTCCTGATTCGGGTCAACCACGGACCAGAGCGTGGTCGCGCCGTGGCTGGCGATGTTAGCTGCATGTACCTGGCCAATTCGGCCAGCGCCCAGTAAAGCAATGTTAAACATAACGGCTCCCGGTGTTGGTGAATGCTGTGAACTAACGACCCTATAAATAAAACATTTATTTCATTTTTATAAATAGTGAAAATTATGTTTTTGAGTGCGGGTTAACACTTTTGAGATGAATGAGATAAATTTTGTTATCAATCTCACAACATGGCGGTAGGGATGCCCCCGCCATTACAAAGGGGCGAGGGAGAAAAAACCACACCGATCCGTCCCCTCTCCCGGTGGGAGAGGGTTAGGGGGAGGGGAAAAAGAAAAATGAAATGAAAATTTCGTTAAAACGGAAAAACTCAATACTGGCGGGCTTTTTTCACCTGCGCCTGGGTTTGCTCAGCGGCCTCACGCACGGCAGACGACGCCGCCACCTGCGCATCACCGGTTCGCCACCACGAGGCGTAATCGTGGGTCATGGTCTTCGGCAGCACCTTGATGTCCAGCAGCGTCGGGCCGGGATGCGCCCGCGACGCCTCAAGCGCCGCCAGCAGGCTTTGCTCATCGTTCACCCGCCACGCGCGGCAGCCGTAGCTCTCCGCGTTTTGCGCGAAGTCGACCTTCACCAGCGGACCGTCAAGCCGTCCGGTTTTCGGGTTGCGGTGGCGGTTTTCCGTGCCAAAGCTGCCCATACCGTGCCCCATCTGCAGGTTGTTAATGCAGCCGAAGCTGGCGTTATCAAACAGCAGAACGGTGACCTTAATGCCCTCCTGAACGGCGGTTTGCAGCTCGGAGTGCAGCATCATGTAGGAGCCATCCCCCACCATGGCGTACACCGGCAGTTCGGGTCTGGCGAGCTTCGCGCCGAGGGCCGCCGCAATCTCGTAGCCCATGCAGGAGTAGCCGTACTCCAGGTGATAGCTGTCCGGCGTCTTGACCTGCCAGAGACGCTGTAAATCGCCCGGCAGCGAACCGGCCGCGCCCACCACGATGGCGTTATCTTCAACATGCTGGTTGATCAGCCCCAGCACCCGCGTCTGGGTCAGGTGGGTGTTGAGCGCCTCGCCGTATTCCGCCAGCTGCGCATCCAGGTGCCCCGCCACTTCGGGCGCGTCGTCCGGACGCCACTGGCGATCCCACAGGCGGCGGCACTCGTCGCGCCACGCGGATTTCGCATCGGCGATCGCCTCTCCCCAGCCGCTGCGGTAATCCCCGAGCGCGTGGGTCAATGCCTGGAGCCCGGTTTGGGCATCGGCAATCAGCGCGGTGGCGTCCAGCTTCAGGGCGTCAAACTCGGCCACGTTCAGCAGCAGGAATTCGACGTCCGGATGGGAAAAGAGCGCCTTGGAGCCGGTGGTAAAGTCGGTCAGGCGCGTGCCGATGCCAATCACTAAATCGGCCTGCGGTGCGAGCTGGTTGGCGGCCATTCCGCCCGTCACGCCCAGGCCACCCAGGTTAAGTGGGTGGTCACTTACCAGCGCCCCCTTTCCGGCCTGGGTTTCGGCAAACGGCAGCCGCAGCGTCTCGACAAATTCGCGAAACGCCTCATGCGCGCCGGAATAGCGCACGCCGCCGCCGCACACCACCAGCGGATGACGCTTGCGGGCGATCAGCGCCCGCGCCTGCGCCAGACGCTGCGGATCGGGCGGACGGCGTTCGATGTGGTGCACGCGACGCGCGAAGAAGCTCAGCGGGTAGTCCCAGGCCTCTCCCTGCACGTCCTGCGGCAGGCAGATGGTCACCGCTCCGGTATCTGCGGGGTCAGTAAGCGTTCGCATCGCGCTTAACATCGCGCTCATCAGCTGCTCGGGGCGGTTGATGCGGTCCCAGTAGCGGGAGACCGGACGGAAGCAGTCGTTGGTGCTGATGCTGAGGTCGTGATACTGCTCGATCTGCTGCAGCACCGGGTCCGGCTGGCGGCTGGCGTAGATATCACCCGGCAGCAGCAGCAGCGGAATGCGGTTCGCCGTAGCGGTGGCCGCGGCCGTGACCATATTGGCGGCGCCCGGCCCGACCGAGGAGGTAACGGCAAAAATACGCTGGCGGCGGTGCTGTTTGGCGAATCCCGTCGCCATATGGGCAATCCCCTGCTCGTTGCAGCCCTGCATGATCTGCAAATGGCCCGGGTCCTGCTCCAGCGCCTGGCCGATACCCAGCACGTTGCCGTGCCCAAAGATGGTGGCGACGCCCTCCACGAAGGGCGTTTCGTTGCCATCCACGCTGACGTACTGTTGATTAAGGAACCGGACCAGCGCCTGGGCCATGGTCATACGTTCGGTTTGCATAAAACCTCCTGTCAGCCCAGCGTTGGCATAGAGAACGCAGCGCCTGTCTCCTGCTGCATTTCCGGCCAGCGCGCGGTGATGGTTTTCATTCGGGTGTAGAAGCGCACGCCGTCGTTGCCGTGCACGTTGAGCGCACCAAAGATGGAACGCTTCCAGCCGCCGAAGCTGTGGAACGCCATCGGCACCGGGATCGGCACGTTGACCCCCACCATGCCCGCCTGCACCTCTTCGCAGAATCGGCGCGCGCAGCCGCCGTCGCGGGTGAAGATCGCCGAGCCATTACCATATTCATGGCGGTTAATCAGATCCACCGCGCTGGCGTAATCTGCTACGCGCACCACAGAAAGCACGGGGCCAAAAATCTCTTCTTTATAGATGGTCATTTCAGGAGTGACGTTATCGAACAGCGTCGGGCCGACGAAGTAGCCCTGCTCGTGGCCCTTCACGCTGAAGCCGCGACCGTCCACGCGAAGTTTCGCTCCCTGCGCTTCCCCGCTGTCGATGTAGCCCAGCACCTTGCTGCGGTGCGCGGAGGAGATGAGCGGCCCCATTTCGTTTTCCGGCGACTGGTCCAGGCCCGGCCCGACGCGCAGCGCGGCAATCTGTTTTTCCAGCCGGGCGCAGAGGTCATCGGCGGGTTTTTTCCCCCCCCCCCCCACCCCCCAGGGCGCCCAGCAGGGGTCCCCCCCCCCCCCCGCGGGCCACCAACCCCCGGTTCCGCATTCTTAACCGCCGCTACTCGCATGCGCACGTTGACCGTCTGCATCAGCAGAACGTGCAGAGCATCGAAACCAGTACGTTGCACCTGGCGCTGCTGGGGGATATGAAGCGTCTGAAC
>NZ_JANLIZ010000022.1:0-73159 GCF_024702055.1 Enterobacter sp. HG048 | reverse complement strand
ATTACATCGAAATGTTTTATAACAGTAAGCGTCGGCATGGTTCGAGCGATCAGATGTCACCGACAGAATATGAAAACCAGTATTATCAACGGCTCGGAAGTGTCTAGATTATCCGTGGCGATTCAAGGAGATAGCGGACGTGTTCCTCTACTTGCTCCGAATTGCAGATAAACTGAATGTTGATCTGATTCAGATTGCTAAAAATAAGATTGCAATTAATGCGGAAAAGTATCCGGTAGAAGCATGTTACAGCAGCGCTACGAAATATTCAGACCTGTAGAATGATCTGTTTTGCTGATGGACTTGATAATGGAAGTTAGCGTCTGAACAAATGTTGCTTGAAAATTCGATACTAAGCGGCAATATCTTTTCTCCGGGTATTCTCGTTCCTATAGAGGGAAAGGCTATGAATCAAGAGTTGGATAAAGCTATCTACACTGCGCTAAGAAGTTTCGAGGGTTCCTCTGGTGTCGGTTCATCCCCAACAGCAAATGAAATCATCAGAGTTGTTAAGCCATATTATTCTCAGGGTAGCGAGCAAGAGAAGCGCGATATCCTGGCAAGGCTCGAGAAACTCCGTAAAGAGCCTGGTGTGCCGTTCCCAATGAACCTTCAGCAAATGCTCGAAAGTTAACCCCCAATAGTATTCTTCATAGCCACTGGCATTTGCTGGTGGCTTTTTTTATTGGAGTAAATATGGCAAAACCGGACTGGGGCGAGCTTCAGCAACGGTTCCTTTCCGAACATGCCACAACCGGCGTATCACCGAAGGGATGGTGTGAGGCGCAGGGACTGAACTACGCTACCGCCCGTCGATATATCAAAAAACCTTCTGTGCAAACTGCGCAAAAACCCGTGCAGAAAAAAATGCGCACTGCGCAGAAAGATAAAAGCGCAAATGAGCTGGTGGATGATGATGGGTTAACGGCACAGCAAAGACGCTTTGTCGCAGAATACCTGAAGGATGGCAATGCCACACAGGCAGCTATCCGGGCTGGCTACAGTAAAAAATCAGCTGAACAAATCGGCTATCAACTCCTTCAAAAAACTTCAGTTGCGCAGGCTATTGCGCAGCAGCAAAAAGCGTCAATTGTGCGCACTCTTGGAAGTGCCGATGAAGTGCTTGAGCAGATGTGGCAGCTCGCTACTTTCGATGCCAATCAGCTGTCGCAGTATCGTCGCGGCGCGTGCCGTTATTGCTGGGGCTTCGGTCACCAGTATCAATGGCGTGATGCCGTGGAGTTCGAAGAGAAAAGACTCGAGGCTGTTGAGCGCGACAGACGTGAACCCGAAGATTCCGGCGGCTATGGTTACGACCACAACCGAGAGCCTAACCCTAAATGCCCGCGCTGTAATGGTGACGGTATCGGCCAGCCTTACTTCCCTGATACGCGCAAACTCCCGGCTGCTTCCAGGATCGCCTATTCAGGTGTGAAGGTCGGCAAGAATGGCGTTGAAATCACTGCTATCAGCCGTGAGCGCATGTTCGAGGCGGTAATGAAGCGCCTTGGCCTGGCTGATAGTGAGTTCGCGCAGCGCCTGCAGCAGATTGAAATCGAACGCCGGCAGCTGGAGGTTGAAAAACTCCGTAAAGAGCTGGCCGGTGAGGGTGAGGACGATGAACCAACCCCAGTTGCAATCAATATCAACGTAGTGGATGCGAGGGCAGACGATGGGGATCAGCCCGACACTTAACATTCCTCAGGCGCGCTTCCTCGCGATGCAGCACAAATTCAAGGCCTATGTTGCCGGGTTCGGTTCCGGTAAGACGTGGGTGGGCTGCGGCGGCATCTGCAAAGGGATGTGGGAGCATCCGAAGATTAACCAGGGTTACTTCGCACCGACATACCCGCAGATTCGTGACATCTTCTACCCGACGATTGAAGAGGTGGCCTTCGACTGGGGGCTGAGCGTCAAAATCAATGAGGGGAACAAAGAGGTTCACTTTTACGAGGGGCGGCGCTACCGCGGGACAACCATCTGCCGTTCGATGGAGAAACCCGGCTCGATAGTCGGCTTTAAAATCGGTAACGCGATGGTGGATGAGCTGGACGTCATGGCGGCAGCCAAAGCACAGCAGGCATGGCGAAAAATCATTGCTCGTATGCGTTACAACATCCCGGGCCTGAGGAATGGAATTGACGTAACGACAACGCCGGAAGGTTTCAAGTTCGTCTACCAGCAGTTCGTGAAGGCTGTACGTGAAAAGCCCCAACTGGCAGCCCTGTATGGGCTGATTCAGGCCAGCACATTCGACAATGCGAAGAATCTACCGCCTGATTACATTCCATCGCTGCTTAGTTCTTACCCTGACGAACTGATTCAGGCCTATCTGCGCGGGAAGTTCACCAACCTTAACAGCGGGACCATTTACCACACTTTTAACCGCAAGCTGAATAACTGTTCTGACGAGATTCAGGACGGGGATCCGCTGTTTATCGGTATGGACTTCAACGTTGGAAAAATGGCCGCGATTGTTCACGTTAAGCGTAATGGCCTGCCGCGCGCGGTCCGTGAGCTGGTGAAGGTCTACGACACGCCAGCAATGATTAAGCGTATCCAGGAAGAGTTCTGGCGCTACGAGGATGGACGCTACGTGAAGAGCCGGGAGATTTACATCTATCCGGATGCCTCTGGTGACTCACGCAAATCGCAGAACGCCAGCAAGACGGATATCGCCCAGCTCAACGATGCGGGATTCAGCGTCATCGTTGATGATGCCAACCCCCCGGTTAAAGACCGCATCAACTCGATGAACGCCATGTTCTGTAACGCCAACGGCGAGCGCCGCTACCTGGTGAATGTGCAGAATTGCCCGGTTTACACCGAAAGTCTCGAGCAGCAAATCTGGGCGGCCAATGGCGAACCGGACAAATCAGCTGATAACGATCACCCCAATGATGCTGGTGGGTACTTTATCGTGAAGGATTACCCGATCGTGAAACCGGCATACTCAATCACCATGGACACCACTTTCTGATATGGCAAATGACGACATCACCTGGGTTCGACCAGAACACCGGGCGGCTTCTGCTGCCTGGCGGAAATACAGGGACTTCTGCAAAGGAGCTGAGGCCGTAAAAGCGGCGGGTAATAAGTATCTGCCTTATCTCGATCCAACCGATAAATCCACACGCAATCGCAAGCGCAATGAGGACTACCTGAGCCGCGCGGTGTTCTATGCGATTGCCGGCAATACGAAGATCGGCATGCTTGGGATGGCGTATCGCAAGGACCCCACGTTTAATGGTCCTGAAAAGCTGAAGTACCTGCTGGACAATGCTGACGGGGCCGGTACCAGCATCTATCAGCAGTCACAGCTGGTGGCCGAGAACGTGCTGGAGGTTGCGCGTGAGGGGCTTTATGTCGATTACGCTGAAGCCTCCGATGAGGCGATCATCCTCCGCTATCCGGCAGAGAACATCATTAACTGGCGAACAAAGCGAATTAACGGACGCGATCAACTGGTGCTGGTGGTCCTGCGTGAATGCGTAGAAGAGCCGGATGGTTTCGCTTACAAGGATGAAATCCAGTACCGCGAGCTGGCGCTGCAGGAAGGGAAGTTTATCTGCCGGGTATGGCGCCGGGCAGGTGGCACCGCAAGCGGAACCTACACAGTTGACAGTGAGTACCATCCTAAGCCCAAAGGGCAGGACTACTGGGATGAAATTCCGTTTACCTTCGTTGGCGCCCAGAACAACGATCCCACAATTGATGATTCACCGCTGGCTGCGCTGGTGGAGATAAACCACGGACATTACCGAAACAGCGCTGATTATGAGGACAGCGTGTGGTTCTGTGGCCAGGTGCAGCCGTACATGACTGGGCTCGATACCGGCTGGCGCGATCACCTCGAGAAGAAGGGCGTGAAAATTGGTTCCCGAGCACCGCTTTTGCTTCCCAAGGAGGGCTCGTTTGGCTATGCCCAGGCGCAGCCGAACATGCTGGCTAAAGAGGCCATGGACAGTAAGCGCGATTACATGGTGCAACTGGGCGCCCGACTGATTGAGCAGAATGCCACAGCGAAGACTGCTACCCAGGCGAGTGGTGAGCAATCATCCTCAACATCAGTGCTCGGTATCTGTGTTTCAAACGTTTCTGAGGCATACACACTTGCTCTTGGCTGGTGTGCGAAATACCTCGGCATCAAGGGCGAGACAACGAGTTACACCATCAATCAGGAATTCATCGCGAAGGTTGCTGAGTCGGGCATGGTGACGGCGATCGTCAACGCCTGGCAGTCCGGTGCGCTTCGCGATAGCGATATGATTCGCGCACTGCAGAAACTCGATCTCATTGACCCGGCCGACAGTCCGGACGAGGTTATTGATACGCTTCGCAATCAGGCACCTACGTTGACGGGAGGCTGATATGCCCACCATTAACGAAAGCCTACGTGATGAATCGATAGCGCATTCCGTCTGGTTAAGCCGCTACGCCACTGGAGTGGCAAACAGGATGGTGAAGTTGCTTAACGAGACGGATGCAGACCTTTCAGCGCGTCTACTGGATGCGCTGGACAGATTGCCACCGGAGAGCTTCACCGTTAGCCGTCTGCAGAGTTTACTGGGCAGCGTGCGCGATCTTAACCATCAGGCCATAGCGACCATGCAGGCAGGACTCGAGAATGAGCTGGTGGCTCTGGCAAAGAACGAAGCCAGTTATCAGCTGAGCCTGTTCGATTCCCTTCTTCCATCACAGGTCCTGTCTCACTATCCGCTGCAGGGCATCACCGCCGATATGGTGTATGCCGCAGCGATGGCGCAGCCCTTTCAGGGGCGGCTGCTGAGTGAGTGGGCGGAGAATCTGGAATCGGACAGGCTGGCGCGGATCGTGAACGCCGTTCGCAGGGGGTATCTTGCCGGCGACACGGTAGAAACAATCGCGCGCAGTGTTCGCGGCCACGCCAACAAAGATTATCGCGACGGTGCACTGCAGATGAGCAGGGCAAATGCCGCCAGCATCGCTAAAACAGCCGTTAATCATCTGGCTGCCACAGCGCGCAACAGCTTCACCAGTGCCAACAGCGATATCGTGAAAGGTAAGCAGTGGCTGTCTACACTGGACAATAAAACCAGCCACGACTGCATTATTCGTGACCTGCTGCGTTACACCCTGGATAACAAACCGGTCGGGCATAAGGTGCCTTACCTGCAGGGACCCGGGAAGATTCATTTCTGCTGCCGTTCTACCGAAACCCTGATTCTCAAGTCATGGCGCGAACTCGGCATTGATATTGACGAGATGGACGAGGGCACTCGTGCCAGCATGGATGGCCAGGTACCAGCTAAAACCACGTATCTGGAATGGCTCGAGCGTCAGCCAGCTCAACGGCAGGATCAGGTTCTGGGTGCCGAGCGTGGCCGTCTGTTTCGCGCGGGTGAAATCGACCTGGCTGATATGTTCACTGACAAAGGCGAATGGATCAGTCTGGAACATCTGAAGCAGCTCTCAGGCACAGACAACTAACAACCACATCTTACTTCACGCCCTGGCATCCGCCGGGGCTTTTTTATGGGCGAGGCCCGGCAAAATCCCGAGGGGAAATTATGTTAATTCGAAACATGCTTCTGAAATTCTATGCATCAGAAAACGGCGGCGAGGGCAGCGGTGGCGGTGGTATCGAAATCACCCCTGAAATCCAGAAGCTGATAGATGAGCGCGTGACCAGCGAAGTCACTGGCCTGAAATCGAAAAACTCTGAGCTGCTGGGAACCATTAAACAGCAAAAAGAAAACCTGTCTCGCTTCGATGGTATCGACCCTGATGCAGTGCGCGGGATCCTGCAGCGTTTTTCCGACGACGAAGAGGCAAAGCTGATTGCCGCCGGAAAAATCGATGAGGTGCTCGATAAGCGCACCGAGCGTCTGCGTGCTGACGTTGATAAGCAAATCAAAGCCGCAAATGAACGCGCCGACAAAGCCGAAGCGTTCTCCAACAAATTCCGGGACCGGGTTCTGGGCGATGCAATCCGTGCAGCAGCGTCAAAAGCTGGCGCGCTGCCGGAAGCATCGGACGATCTGATTCTGCGTGCCAAAGGCACATTCCAGCTCAACGACGAAGGCGAGGCCGTAGCAGTTGATGCAAATGGCGACGTTCTGTTCGGTAAAGACGGCAAAACGCCACTAAGCCCGCTCGAATGGGCTGAGTCTCTCAAGGAGACGGCTCCGCATCTGTTCCCTCGTGCAGAAGGCACTGGCGCGGGCGGACACAAGCCAAACGGTGGTGGCAGCCTCAAACGTTCCGAAATGAGCGCCAGCGACAAAGCGGACTACATCCGCAAGCATGGCCAGCAGGCCTTCCTCAAACTTCCGAAATAAGGGATTAACCCATGCCTACCACTGTTAATAGTGACCTGATTATTTATGACGACCTGGCGCAGACCGCTTTCCTCGAGCGCCGCCAGGACAACCTGGCTATTTTCAACGCGTCCTCCAACGGAGCGATCCTGCTGGATAACGAGCTGATTGAAGGCGATTTCCGCAAGCGTGCGTTCTACAAGGTGGGCGGCTCTATCGAATCGCGTGACGTTAACTCCACCGAAAAAGTGACGGGTAAGAAGATTGGTGCCGGTGAAGCCGTATCCGTCAAAGCGCCGTGGAAATACGGTCCATACGAAACAACAGAAGAAGCGTTCAAACGTCGCGGCCGCTCTGTAGACGAGTTTTCCGAAGTGATCGGCACTGATGTGGCTGACGCGACGCTGGAAGGCTACGTGAAATATGGCCTGAAGGCGCTAACGGCTGCTATTGGCGCCAACGCTGACATGGTGGTTACCGCCGATATCGAAACAGACGGTAAGAAGACCCTGACGCGCGGCCTGCGTAAGTACGGCGACAAGTTTAACCGCGTTGTGCTCTTCGTTATGCACTCCGCCACTTACTTCGACATCGTGGATGAGGCGATCGCCAACAAAATCTACGAAGAAGCGGGCGTGGTGGTTTACGGCGGGCAGCCGGGCACCCTGGGTAAACCGGTGCTGGTTACCGATACCATGGACGCTGATGCGATCCTTGGGCTGGTGGCCGGGGCAGTGACTGTAACTGAGTCTCAGGCTCCGGGGTTCCGTTCCTACGACATCAACGATCAGGAAAACCTGGCGATCGGATACCGTGCAGAAGGTGTGGTGAATGTCGACCTGCTGGGTTACAGCTGGGATACCTCGAAAGGTGACAACCCGGACCTGACCAAAATCGGCACTGCAGGTAACTGGAAGAAGCACTTCACCAGTAACAAATCTACGGCTGGCGTGCTGATTAAGCTGGGATCCGCAGCGGGGGAGTAACGCTGTCAGCGGATAAAACCTCCGCAACCGCTGACAGCACCGATGCGGTCACCATTTCCCTTAAGTACGCGCTAAACGGCGCAGGTGTTTCCGGCAAAACCGTTGCCTGGAATTCAACCGGCGGCACGCTCAGCACTGCCAGTTCTCAAACCGGCTCTGCTGGTGGGGCGACGGTCAAACTTACCTCTGATATGGCAGGTACTTTCACAGTCACTGGAACTGTTGATGGTATTGCTAAATCGAGTGAGGAAATCACCTTCACCGCACCTGCAGCTGGCTAATCGATGGGGCGTAAGCCCCATTCACCGGATGCTCAGATGATTAATACTGATATCACCGCCGCTGACGTTAACAGTTACGCCAGCGAAGATGAACTGGCGTCATTTGCCGCGCTGAGAGGGATTGAGCTGCCTGAAAAGCTCGCGCCGTTACTGATTAAGGCGATGGACTATCTGGAAGGGCTTGATTGGGTAGGTTCCAAAGCAGACCCTCGACAGCCGCTGGCATGGCCACGCGTGAATGTCGTTCTGGATGAACATGATTTCCCACCGGATGAAGTACCACGGCAGGTTATAACCGCGCAGTGCATGCTGGCGGTAGAGGCAATCGACGGCGATTTACTCTCCAGCGTGCGCGAAGCCGCTGTGAAAACCGAACGTGTCGAAGGCGCCGTAACCATGACTTATGCGGTTGCCGACGGTGAGGTGTTCACACCATCCTACCCGGCGGTAATGGCTATTCTCGGCGACCTGGCTGGTGGGCGTGGATATGCAATCAATGCTCTCGCGGAGCGCGCGTAATGACCATCAACTATCAGCGAATGCAGGCGACAACGACTCGTATGCTCAAGCAGAACGGCATTGCATACAACGTCACGCGTAAGGGCACGTTAATCGTCATCGGTGGTGTGGAGCATCGTTCCGATGATATCCAGTTCACCGCCACAGGAGTTAAGACGGATTACGCGCCAGGCGAAATTGATGGAACCGTCATTGAAAACGGCGATATTCGGATTGTCTTCACCGCTGAGAAGGAAATTAAAACCGGCGATCTGATCGTCGTGGACGGCGTAAGCCACCGCGTAGTTAAGCCTAACCCTGTGAAACCGGGTGCGGTGGTGCTCTGCTACAAATCTCAATTGAGGACATAGCATGAGCGATAATAATGCGTTTACGGCTGCCATCACCGCGTTCGTGGACAAAGCCAAAGCGAATCAGGAAGCGGTCGTACGTGCTGTCGGCATTCGAATCCTTAATCAACTGGTGATGATGTCACCTGTCGGCAACCCCGAACTCTGGGGCATCAACCAGACGGCAGCTTCTTACAATCAGGCGGTATACGATCATAACGAAGCGCAAAAATCGGACCCTGCCAACCTGACTAAAACCGGACGGCTTAAGAAGAAAGCTCGACTGGTGGATGGGATGGATATCAAAGCGCCGCCCGGATATACCGGTGGACGGTTTCGGGGCAACTGGCAGGTGTCTTTTGATGCACCGACCACAGATGAAACGGGCCGTGTCGATAAAACCGGAAATCTGACAAAAGCCGCTGGCAATTACACGCTGTCCCTGTTCAAAGTCGGGATGAAGGCTATTTATTTCTGCAACAACGTCCCTTACGCGTATCGACTGGAGATGGGGCATTCCACACAGGCGCCGGGCGGCATGGTCCGCATAACTGCAGCTGAGTTTCAACGCTTCTTTGAGGAAGCTGTCAGGGAGGTGACTAAGTGATTCCAGATATCGCGGCGGCGCTAGCCGCAAGGCTAGGCGAGTGGGCTGATGCTGAAGATATCCCGGTTGCCTGGGAAAACGTATCGTTCACACCGCCATCTGATGGGCTCTATCTTGCTGTGCATGACATGCCCGCTACGCCGCGTACGGTAGACCTTGGATTGCGCTGCCGCATTTATTCAGGTGTATACCAGATTAATGTTGTGGCCCCAGTCGGCATAGGCCGTACCGATGTAGTGGCCCTGGCAGACCGCGTGGCTGAATTGTTTCCCGAGGGGCAGGAGATTGAAGGCAGGGGCTTTACATGCTGGATAGATCAAACGCCTGGTATTTTCCGCGGTATCACTACATCTGTTTCTTATACCGTTCCCGTTAGTCTCAATTACCGAGCTGATATCTCCAGCTAATCCTCACAACTTTCTAAACCTGACCGGCTCTTTGCCGGTTTTCCCGTTTCTAAAGGAGTAACCAATATGGGCTTTGCATTGCCTAACGGCGCTCACGTCTATCTGGCATCGGGTTATGGCCCAGCCATTTCTTTCACCGGGGCGACGAACGCCGAAAATATGGTGATCACCGTGAGTGAAGCGGACGCTCTCAAGGTAGGTGATATTGTTCATGTGAACTGCAACTGGTCCGGTGTTGATAACGTCATCGCAAAAATTGATGCAATTGCCGAAAGCGCCGTAACTCTTCGCAATATCAATACCACCAACAAAAACAAATATGCCGCTGGTGGCGGTACCGGTTCGATCCGCAAGGTACTTGAATGGACCGAGCTGCCGCAAATTACTGAGGTGTCGAAATCTGGTGGCGATCAGAACACCACACAGATTCAGTTCCTCAGCGATGATCGCCAGCGCAACCTGAATACCTATAAATCCGCTGTCTCTCAGACCTACTCGATCGCTCACGACTCAACTCTCCCGGTATATCCATTGCTGCGCCAGCTGGATGAAGACGAAGAGACCGTGGCGGCTTACATGTACGTACCGAAGGCGAAGGAGAACCGTTACTGGGCGGCCACGGCGTCCTTTGACGATACGCCAACTACTGCGGTTAACGAGGTAGAGACAGTAAGTGTGGTGCTGAACCTGCAGTCACCGGCGATGACGTTCTACAAGGTGACTGACGCTGCCGCCTGACCCGTCAGAGCTTTCACTATTCCATGCCTCCCATCACGGAGGCTTTTTTTCGTTAAGAGGTATCGATGGCGACCAAATTCACCCTTCAGCCCAAACCTACATTCAAGGCCAATGTCTCGATCCCCCGCGCTGGCGATGAGGATGGCGTGCTGACGTTCACGTTCAACCACAAGCCACTTAAAGAACTGGCTGACCTCGAAAAACTCGAAGGTAAAACCGCCACTGATTTTCTGATGGAAATCATTGCTGGCTGGGCACTTCCCGACGCATTCAACGCGGAAAACCTTTCGGTGCTGCTCGAGAACTATCCGGCGGCGATGAAGGCCATCCCGGAAACCTACTACCGAGAGCTGATGGGGCAGCGCGAAAAAAACTGATAGCGGTTGCCTCTGCGTTCTATACGCCTGAACCCACAGCGGCAGACCTGGCGCCTTACGGGCTTACGCCGGATGACTATGACGATCAATACATCGACGTCTGGCCAGATGTATGGCCTTCATTCCTGGTGTTTCAGGCTGTCAGTACGCAGTGGCGCACGGGTATGGGCGGCACGTCCGGGCTCGACTATAACGTTTTGCCCTGGGTAATGCGTCTGCACAACGTCGACGATGAGGCAACCGCGCTTTCGGACATCCGGGTGATGGAAAGTGCTGCGCTAAAAATTATGCATAAAGAGAGGGCGTAATGAGTAACGATATCGCCACGATTTCCCTGCGTGTAAATACCAGTGAGCTGGAGCGCGGTAATCAGGCACTGGATCGCTTTCAGGAGACCGCGTCCGCCGCGGCAGGTAAAGCGGATGACCTGAATAGTACGTTCCGCACCGGTATCGATAACCAGAAGAAAAACAGCGAAAGCCTCAAGCAACAGCGGCAGGAACTGCAGAACCTACTGAATAAAATCAGCCCCGTAAACAAGGCGCTGGATGAATTGGACACGATCCAGGAAAGCCTGGCGAAGTTTCGCGGCAAAGGGCTGGTAGGGGATGAAGACTTTACTCGCTACAACAGCGTGCTTGAGACGACCCGAGTTAAACTGGCGCAGGTCATGGAGTCTGAGACCGCAGAGGGGCGGGCTCGCATTGAACAGGCACAGGCAGCGCAGCGCGCAGCTGCGGCGGGCAAAACCTTTATCGATTCGCTGGAAGAGCAGGTCACAGCAATCGGAAAAACTCGCGCAGAACTGTTAGAGCTAAAAGCAGCCCAACTTGGCGTGTCCGATCGTGCTGCACCGATGATCGCCCGACTGAAAGAGCAGGAGGAAGCGTGGAAGTCAGGAGCGATCAGCGCGGGGCAATACCGCAACGCGATGCGTTATCTACCAATGCAAATGACCGACATCGTAACTTCATTGGCGTCCGGTATGCCGGTTTATATGGTAGCCATTCAGCAGGGCGGCCAGCTGCGCGATTCGTTTGGCGGTGTAGGCAATGCTCTCAAAGCGATGTTGTCGATGGTGACTCCTGCCCGAGTGGCCATTGGTGGCCTGGCTGGTGCCGTTCTGATTGCGGCAAAAGCGGGGTCGGACTACTTCACCGCCTACGACGAAATCAACAAGGCCATTATCAGGACTGGCAACATTGCAGGCACGTCAGCGCTCCAGGTAATGGCTTCCTCCCAGTCTATTGCTGCCTCTAGTGGCGCTACTGTAGAAACCGTTCAGAGTCTGATGACTGAACTGATTAGCATGGGATCGCTCACACAGCAGCAGCTTGAAAAAGTGGCAGGCTCTACGGCACTTGCAGTTCAAACCGGTATTGTTTCGGCGCAGGACATCACCAAGGCATATCAGGATATAGAAAAGGATCCGGTTAAAGCCCTTCAGAGTCTAAACGAACAATACAATTTCCTGACTGTTTCGCAGCTTAAGCACATTGATGAGCTGGTGAAACAGAAGGACCAGACCGCGGCCGTTACACAGGCTATGGACCTGTTTGGCGATACGATGACAGAACGTGGAGAGCAGGCTTACGACTCGCTGACACCGTTTGGTCGCCTGTGGCTGGATATCAAAGACTGGGCGTCTGAGGCCATGCAGAATATCGGTCAGTGGGTAGCTGAGCTGGCATCAAACACACTGAAGGAATTCAACGCAATTTATTACAGCGTTGCGATAGTTTTCCAGAAACTGAACCAGATCATTTCTTCCTCTATCGCTGCCGCGATTAATCTCGTTCCTGACTGGGCGAAAACAGATACTCTGCAGGGATGGCAGGACTATAACGAACAAATGGCCGGTGCTTATGGCGACAGCGTTTCTCAGCTGAAAAAAGACTGGGATGCCGCAGACATTAGTGCAAGTAAATACCTTGATACCACCCGCAAGATAAAAACCGCGACCACACAGAAGGATCGAGAAGAAGTCGCTGCTTTTGGCAAAAAGACGAAACCCGGAAAACAGGGCACTGTATCGGCTGGCGATCGCAGCATGGATGGCGCCCAGGCCGAGTTGTTAGCGCTTCAGGCACAGCTACGGACCCTGCAGCTGCATAAAGGGCTGAACGATACTATTAGCCAACAGCGCAAAGACCTTTGGACTACGGAAGCGAAATTTCAGGTGCTGGAAGAGGCCTCCCGAACTCGCTCTCTGACAAAGCAGGAGCAATCTCTGCTCGCGAGTAAAGACCAGGTGCTGCAGTTAGCGCGGCAGAAAGCCCTGTTAGGTGATCAGATTACCGCACAGGAACAGCTGAACAAGCGAATGGATACCTCGCAGAAATACGTCACGCAGATGGCTGAGAAGCAGGCTGCATTAGTGAGTGGTGGCGGGATGAGTGACCGCCTGTCACAACGTGAACTGGCAAAGAGCCAGCTTTCTTCTGGCTGGATCAACTCAGGCGGCACGCTTGACGACGAGGGTTATCAGAAACAGCTTAAGGCAGCTAATGATTATTACGATGCCGAGGACCAGCTGCGCGGTGACTGGCTGACAGGTGCGAAAAAGGGCTGGGCGGAGTTTGAAGACAGCGCGACAAATGTTTACTCCCAGGTGCAGACGGTTACCAGCAACGCGTTCACCGGCATGGCCAGCACCCTGACTGATTTCTTCACCACAGGTAAATCTAACTTCTCAGATTTCCTTTCTACTTTCCTCAAGGGCATCGCCCAGATGCTGACGCAACTGGCTTTGGTTAATGGAATGAAGTCAGCGTTTGGTGGAACCGGTATCGGCGCGTTCTTTGGTTTTTCAGGTGGTGGTTTGGTGCCGCGATTCGATAGCGGTGGCTACACCGGTGATGGTGGTACGTACCAACCGAAAGGTGTAGTTCATGGTGGTGAGTTTGTATTTACGAAGGAAGCGACCAGTGCACTTGGTATTGGCAATCTCTATGCGCTTATGCGTGGAGCTCAGGGGTATGCAAACGGCGGTTATGTTGGCCACGCCCCGATGTATGGACTGCAACCTTCGGCAACTGGCGGCGTTACTATTCAAACGTCTGTGGTAGTTCAAAGCCAGAACTCTCAGCAGCAGACTTCCGGCAATAACGATGCTATTTCTCGGGCTTACAAACAGACCATCGATCAGTCGGTTCGTGCAGGGATTGCCAAACAGCTTCAGCCTGGAGGTCTAATCTGGAATGCTACTAAATTTAGATGACAACTTTACAATGATGAACATGGGGTTATCAATGAAACGCTTCAAATACTGATCGTGAGTCTAAAATCTTGCATATGTCTCATTATTTTTAGATTCAATAAGTTAGACTGATGACCCTGTTTTGATGTCTCATACAAGGATAAACGAAGTGGGCATTACCTATGAACAAATGATTACTAAGAAAAAAACTTTCGATGATGAATTCATTAAAAGAATAGAATTCCTTTATCGTGGCATTCAAAAAGTTTTAGTGGAGTATCGCGCCTCTATAGGCATAAGTGAAAGTAATGTGTGGAAAAATAATAAAGGAGAGACGAGGCAATATGTGATGCCAATGACGTATGAAGATGGCGACTACAAATTTAAAGGTATTAATACAATCGACTCAAATCCATGTGATTTTTTCATTGCCACTGTACTAGATGTTAAACATGGCAAGCCAATATTTTCTGGATGTAATGTTAGGTTGAAGACTGATCAACAAGCAGAAGAACTATACGTTTTAGTTGGTGACTATCCACAGCAGAAAGAGTTCAAAATTGTAGATGATGATTTCTCTCATGTTTGTATCGAGATACAAAATAAAACCTACCTAGATATCGATAGATTTAAGAAAAGTTAAGCAACAGCCATTATAAGTCTTAAAATTAATTGAAGTCCAATTCCATTCTAATATCTGTCCTTGCGGTTGTTATTATTTTATCCACTCTATTCGTTACCAATACTTCACCCGCTCCGGCGGGTTTTTTTATGCCCGGAGAAAGCATGGCAATCGAAACATTTATCTGGCGAACCCAGATTCAGGCGGGAATGGAAGGGGAGCTCACTTACGCAACACGCTCTGCATCCTTTGGAGACGGCTTTGAACAGATCGCCGGTGAAGGCATCAACGCTGAAAAACAGTCATGGCCGATGACCTTAACGGGAAAAAAGGCAGAGATGCTCGATGCGCTAAGTTTTTGCCGCAAGCACATCACAAAATCCTTTATCTGGACGTCTCCTGTTGGCGAAACCGGTTTATACCGGATTGAAGCTGATTCCATTAAAGCCCAGCCGCTATCCAGCAAAGTGATGACCATAAAAGCAACCTTCAAACAGGCATACGCACCATGATTACTGAAGATTATCAACGCCTCGAACCGGGTGAAAAAATACGTCTTCTTGAGGTAGACGGTTCTGCGTTTGGTCTGGACGACGTTCTGCGCTTTCACGCTTATAACCTCCCGCATACTGAAGAAGAGATTGCGGCTGCTGGTGGCGACGAATCAAAGTTAAAGGCGAAGAGTATTTGGTGGCAGGGCGAAGAGTATGGTGCCTGGCCATATAAGCTCGAGGGACTGGAAGCGTCAACCGATGGCAGTAGCGCCCAGCCGACGCTCACCGTTGCCAATATTGACAGCTCTATCACTGCTCTCTGTCTGGTCTATGACGATATGCTTCAGGCCAAAGTTACGATTCATGACACTTTTGCGCATTACCTGGATGCGCGTAATTTCCCTGATGGAAATCCAACAGCAGATCCCTTGCAGGTGAGGAAGCGGGTTTTCTATATCGACGGTAAAAATAGCGAGCTTCCCGGTGAAAGTATCGAGTTTGTTCTTACCAGCCCGATGGATCTGCAGGGATTGATGATTCCGACCAGACAGCTGCATTCCCTTTGCACATGGTGCATCCGGAATAGGTACCGCACCGGCGATGGGTGCGATTATGCCGGCACGCTTTACTTCGACAGAAACAACAATCCGGTAAGCGATCCCTCATTGGATGAATGCAACGGCACGCTCACCGCCTGCAAGCTTCGGTTTGGTGAACACAATGAACTTCCTTTCGGTGGTTTTCCGGGAACATCTTTGATCAGGAGTTAACATGCGTCAGAAAACAATTCAGGACATCCTGGCGCATGCTGCGAAAGACTATCCCCACGAATGCTGCGGCGTGATAGCGCAGAAAAGCCGGGTTGAACGCTATTTCCCTTGCCGTAACCTGGCTGCTGAGCCAACGGAACAGTTTCACCTTTCGCCAGAGGATTACGCTGCTGCTGAAGACTGGGGGACGATAACGGGAATCGTACATAGCCACCCCGACGCGACGACCCAACCAAGCGAACTGGACAAGGCTCAATGCGATGCAACGTTGCTGCCCTGGCATATTGTCAGTTGGCCGGAAGGAGACTTTCGTACCATTACTCCACGCGGAGAATTGCCGCTGCTCGGGCGCCCGTTTGTGCTCGGACACTACGACTGTTGGGGGCTGGTGATGAGCTATTTCCGGCAGGAGCATGATGTCGAACTTCAGGATTACCGTGTTGATTATCCGTGGTGGGAGGGCTCCTATCCGGATAATTTCTATCAGGATTGCTGGTATGAATGTGGGTTCCGAGAATTCAGAGGATCACCAATGCCGGGCGATTTGATCATCATGCAGGTGGAATCGAATAAGTGGAACCATTCAGGGATCTTGCTGGAGGGGAACATGCTTCTCCATCATCTTTATGGTCACCTCAGTCAACGTGTGCCATATGGAGGGTACTGGATGGAGAGAACCATGAAAATTGTCAGGCATAAAAGCCTAATCATGCAGGAGGGATAATGTACGAATCCGTCCGTACTGTTCGCCTATATGGTGTTTTGGGTACTACGTTTGGCCGCGAATTCCAACTTTCAGTAGCCTCACCAAAAGAAGCCATCCGCGCATTGTGCGTTATCGTGCCAGGCTTCGAGCGTTTTTTGAATACCAGTAAGCAGCGCGGGCTTACTTACGCTGTATTCAGTGGAAAGCGTAACCTGAACGATGAAGAACTCTCTATGGATCAGAGTACCGCTGACATCCGTATCGCGCCGGTTATCCTCGGGAGTAAACGTGGTGGAGTATTCCAGACTATCTTAGGCGTGGCTTTGGTCGCAGTTGGTGCTGTGGCGTCATACTTTGGCGGTGGTGCAGTTGGCGTTCCTCTAATGCAATTTGGCGCTGCGATGGCCCTTGGTGGTGTCGTACAAATGCTCTCTCCGCAGACAACGGGACTTGCCAGCAAGCAATCGGCAGACAACAAGGCCAGCTACGCATTTGGTGGAGTAACCAATACGACAGCCCAGGGAAATCCGGTACCGCTTCTTTACGGCAAGCGACGAATCGGTGGTGCGATCATTTCTGCTGGCATTTATGTTGACGATCAGCAGTAGCTATAGTGCCAAGCTAAGAGTATCTTCTTGAAAGAACGCATTATATAACTGGAAATGCTTATGGATGGTTATGCTATAGACTTTCAAGATTTACTTGGATTAAGAAAATTAAACGAGCCTGGTTTGGACAGAAGGGCGTTCACAGACTGGGCTGAAAACCAGATTTCTGCTGGCAATGAGTCTTCAAATCTTTTGATTTTGGCATCTTTGGGATTAGATAAGGAAATCTCGAAAGATGAGTTATTTCGCTACTTTGATGGCTACGTTGATGAGATTGGGGAAGTGTTGCCTACTGAACGAGTCGCGTTCATATTGGCAATGCGACTAACATTCAAAAAGCTCGCCTATTCTGAACTTGAGGATGATGTCTGGAGTGAATTAACTAGAACTTTTGCTAAATGGTATGACTTGCCAAATGGCCTTTTATATAGAGTAATGACGTACTGGAGCGCATTGCATGATGATTTTACAAATAATTATGAATATGAGGTTGGGTATTATTACCTGAACTATCCGCGACACGGTGACATTCCTCGTTCGGAACAATTAGAGTACGTTCGTAATTGTGCAATTCGCTTTCTCCGTATTTTCGATGAGCACTATTATTTTGGTTTGCTTATCAAATAATATTTAATTCAACATTGTTCTAATTATGGCCACCTCCGGGTGGCTTTTTTTATGGGCGCAATATGGCTATAGCAACCGCTATTAAAGGCCGCAAGGGCGGCAGTTCAAGCTCAAGAACTCCTACAGAACAGCCAGACGATCTGCAGTCAGTAGCCAAGGCAAAAATCCTTCTCGCGCTGGGAGAGGGGGAGTTTGCTGGTGGCCTTACTGCGCGCGATATTTATCTCGATGGCACCGCACTTGAGAACGCAGATGGTTCACAGAACTTCAGCGGTGTGGCGTGGGAGTTTCGTTCTGGAACTCAGGCGCAAAAATACATTCAAGGGATCCCGGGTACCGAAAATGAAATCAATGTAGGCTCCGAAGTTTCCAGCTCTACAGCGTGGACGCGCACGTTCACCAATACGCAGCTTTCAGCTGTTCGCCTGCGTCTAAAATGGCCTTCTCTCTTCAAACAGGAGGATGATAGCGATCTGGTTGGCTATTCGGTCAACTACGCAATTGACCTGCAGACAGATGGCGGTACCTGGCAGACGGTGCTAAATACCAGCGTGACCGGGAAAACCACCTCTGGTTACGAGCGCAGCCACCGTATCGATTTATCTCAGGCTGGCAGCATCTGGACCATCAGGCTGCGTAAGATTACAGCTGACGCAAATAGCGCGAAGATTGGCGACACGATGACGCTGCAAAGCTTCACAGAAGTAATCGACGCCAAACTGCGCTATCCGAATACCGCGCTACTGTACATCGAATTTGATTCGAGCCAGTTCAATGGCTCGATACCGCAAATATCCTGCGAGCCTCGCGGACGTGTTATCCGTGTGCCCGATAACTATGACCCAGAAACACGAACGTACAGCGGCATCTGGACGGGCGCTTTTAAGTGGGCATGGACAGATAACCCTGCGTGGATATTTTACGATCTGGTGGTCACTGACCGCTTCGGCCTTGGTAATCGGCTAACGGCAGCCAATATCGACAAATGGACGCTTTATCAGGTCGCTCAATATTGTGATCAACCGGTACCGGATGGTAAGGGTGGTAGCGGAGCTGAACCTCGTTACACCTGCAACGTATACATTCAGGATCGAAATGACGCTTACACCGTCCTGCGTGACTTCGCCGCCATTTTTCGAGGCATGACCTACTGGGGAGACGATCAGATTGTTGCCCTTGCGGACATGCCCAGAGATGTCGATTTTACCTACACGCATGCTAACGTTGTCGACGGCAAATTCGTATATTCCAGCAGCACAACCAAAAGTCGCTACACAAACGCTCTTGTATCCTGGTCTGATCCGGCAAATGGCTATGCTGATGCAATGGAGCCAGTCTTCGAACAGGAGCTGGTGGCGCGCTATGGTTTCAACCAGCTTGAGATCACCGCCATCGGTTGCACCCGGCAGTCTGAGGCTAACAGAAAAGGGCGCTGGGGGATCCTGACCAACAATAAAGATAGGATTGTAACGTTTGACGTTGGTCTGGACGGCAATATTCCTCAGCCGGGGTACATAATTGCTGTTTCTGACCGAAATCTTTCAGGGAGAGATTTAGGCGGTCGATTATCCGCGGTTAATGGTCGCGTCCTCAAGCTTGACCGGGTACCAAGTGCTAAGGTCGGCGACAGGATAATGGTAAACCTGCCGTCGGGTATTACCCAATTCCGGACGATTCAGTCCCTGTCAGGTGAAATGGTTACCGTGACAACCGCCTTTAGTGAACTTCCGCAGGCTGAGGCTGTATGGGTTATTGAATCTGATGAACTTTATGCGCAGCAGTACAGGGTAATTAGTGTCACCGATAACAATGACGGGACATATACCATCACGGGGGCAAATCACGATCCGGATAAATATGCCCGAATCGATACGGGTGCCATCATTGATCAGCGGCCGGTAAGTGTCATCCCTCCAGGTAATCAGTCGCCGCCAGCCAACATCGCGATCAGCTCGTTTTCGGTGGTTCAGCAAAATATCAGCGTCGAAACCATGCGCGTAAGCTGGGACCAGGCACAAAATGCCATCGCCTATGAGGCGCAATGGCGCCGCAATGACGGGAACTGGGTTAACGTGCCGCGCAGCTCCACCACGTCATTCGACGTCCCGGGGATTTACGCCGGACGGTACCTGGTGCGCGTGCGTGCTATCAACGCAGCGGAAATTTCTTCCGGGTGGGGATATTCAGAAGAGAAGACGTTGACCGGCAAAGTGGGCAATCCGCCCAAGCCAGTGGGCTTTATGGCTACGGCCATCAACTGGGGTATTCGTCTGAACTGGGGCTTCCCGGCAAACACCGGCGATACGCTTAAAACGGAAATTCAGTACACCGCTAACAGTGACTTTTCCGATCCGTTGCTGCTATCGGACGTACCTTATCCATCTGCTGAATATACCCAGCTCGGGCTGAAAGCCGGGCAGGAATTCTGGTATCGCGCGCAGCTGGTTGACAGAACGGGTAACGAGTCCGGCTATACCGACTGGATCAGGGGAATGTCTAACGATAATGCTGATGATTATCTGGGTGAAATCGCAGACGATTTCCTTACCTCGGCCGACGGCGACCGTCTGACCAGCGATATTGATACCAATCTCGAAGCTGCAATGCAGAACGCGCTGGCCAACCATGGAACAGTTGAACATCAATGGGCGCAATACGGAGAGGTACGCGCCGATATCCTCGTTGTGAAAACGACTATTGCTGAGGTGGATAGGGCAATGGCCGAAATGTCGACACAGGTGCAGGCGCAGATCGACAACGTCACCGCTTCCCTGGAAGACAAGCTCACAGCCGTCGTCGATGCCTCAGGTGCTTCAGCAATCTACACCCTCAAAACAGGCGTGAGGATAAACGGGGTGATGTACAACGCCGGGATGTCGATTGCTGTGCTTGCTGAGGCCGGGAAACCAGTAGTTACCCGTATTGGGTTCAACGCTAATCAGTTTGTATTGATGAGTGGCAGTGGTGATACCCAGTATTCACCGTTCGCAGTGGTTAATGGTCAGGTCTTTATTAGCTCAGCGTTTATTCAGGATGGCACGATCACCAATGCTAAAATTGGCAACTTCATCCAGTCCAACAATTACGTACCAGGGCAGTCCGGGTGGAAACTGGACAAAGGCGGTACCTGGGAAAACTACGGCAGCGATGGGCAGGGCGCAAGAAAGACCACGAACGTTACTGACAGCATCAGGGATGCGAACGGTGTCCTCCGCGTACAGATTGGTAAACTTACAGGAGTATTTTAATGACGTGGGGCATTCAGACATGGGATGCCAATGGCAATCCGAACAATTATGGTATTAAGCCAGTTTCAGTGGTCGGACGTATTCAACTTTCTGAGGGGCAAAACTCTGGAAGCTGGTCGTTTACCATTCCGGCAGGAATGAAGGTCGGGTTTGTCGTTTCTCTGGATAAGGGGGCGGTCTCGGTAGGGCGCAGTATCGTCGCCAGCGGAAATACGATAACTCTTGGAGCAGCAAACAGCGCAGGGATTGGAAACTTTCCAGCCTCTGAATGTGAGCTCGTAGTTTTTGTGGAGAAAGCATAATGGCAGATTATGGCGCACTGATAGCTCTGGATAATGGAAATCCCTTTATTACGCCTCAGTCCACGCCATTTTGTCTCTACAGGAGGGCAGTGGTTAACTCAGTAGCAAGCGGGGCATATCACGGTGCATCTGCAACAATAGCTCTGGACGTTTCTTACCCAGCAATGGTTTTTTGCAAAACGAGTGATACTGCTCAACCTACTATGGTTACTGCAGCCAGATCAGGAGGAAATATTCTTGTTGGATCAAGCAATGCCTATGGACAGGCACATACATTAACGGCTTACATCTTTGCTATTTATCCTCAGACATTGCCAAAATGGGGATTTGCTATCTGGGATGCCACCGGGAAGTTGGTTCTGACAAACGAGAGTCGGATATTGAGTGACCTTGTGACTGTTGGGACGCCTGGAGCTACGACAGGTGGAATTAATATTGACGTCACTCTGCCTGGTAGTTATGCGGTGGCACCCGCTATTCTTGGCTCCCAGATCATCCAGAACAATAACACTAAACCACCCACTATTGTGAATATCACAGCCTACTCAGGATGTCGGTTTAATGGTTCATCAACCAGAATTAATGCCGCGCCCTCGACAACGTCTACCGGTTCTGCTGCGGGTGGGACAACGACTGGAATAGCTTTGACGGCTATCAACACCGCCGCCTATGATTGATCGTTTTAAGCGATCAAATTCACTTAATTGATCTGTTATATCTATTTTATATTTCAGTACCGCTGCGTTAGTTTTTACTTAATAAAAACTAACCACGGTGTGAAATGACGAAAATAATGTTAGCGATGGCATTTTGCCTGTTTCTTTCTGCTTGCTCTGGTTCAGTTCTGCAAAAGCAAAAGCCATTATGCGAGGCAGAAGCACTTATTGGAGGTCAGGTTCTGTCGGTACAGATTTACGGTGTGCGTAAAGTAGCTAATCAGACAGAATATAGAGCAGGCTACCCCTTCAACTGGCGATGGGTGAGCAAAAATAACTTCACCAGGTCGACCTGTTCAAAATGAACAAAACAAGAACCCGCTTCGGCGGGTTTTTTATTATCTGCACTCAGGAGTCTTTTATGTCGGCAGGTACCCTCACCCTGACAAATGGGTCCGCTATTGTTGGCGGTTCCGGAACTGTATTCGCAACCGAACTCTCTGCAGGTGACTTCATTGTCTCTACTGTGGGTGGTGTACCTTATACGCTGCCGGTGAAATCAGTCGAGAGCAATACCCAGCTGACGCTGGTCAGCAACTTTACCGGGCCAACTCAATCCGGCGCGGCCTGGTCAGCGGTCCCTCGCGTGGCGCTTAACATGGTCACTGCCGCGCTGGTGACGCAAAGTGCTGAAGCGCTGCGTGGACTGAATTACGATAAACAGAACTGGCAGCAGGTTTACAGCGCCGCCGGAAATATCACAGTTAAGCTGCCAGATGGTACGACATTCATCGGCCCTTCATGGAAATATCTGTCTGACAATATGGCAACTAAGAGCGGCGGGGCCGTACCTGTTAACCAGGGCGGTACCGGATCGACAACCGCATCAGGCGCTCGCACAAACCTCGGTTTAGGAAACAGCGCAATCAGGGACGTCGGCGCAGCGGCGGGAACGGTCGCCGCCGGCGATGATTCGCGTTTAAATACTGTCGATCAGAAAGCGGGTGGAAAAATTACGAGCCCAATTACAGTCCAGCCAGGGATTAACGGTAACCCCGGATTTGCCATCAATTCTGGGGATAATGGTGGCGGTGGATTGATGAATAACGGCATCAGCCTGGTCGTGGCCAGTGGCTATAACCCAAATACAGGTAATTACGTCAACCTCATCAAAGGCACCTGGTATACAGGAGAATGGTCTTTCGGGGGAGCCCGTGGTGGCGGGGCTAATTTTGATAATGTCACACTAAACCTGAAAGGGTCGAATCAGGAAGGGATGGTCACTTGGGTTTTCCATTCCAATGGCGCTGCCACAGGCAATTGGGTAACGGCATCTGACGAGCGCATCAAAGAAAATGTAACGGTAATCGCTGATCCACTTATGAAAATGCAGCAGGTTCGAGGCGTTGAATGGGACCGCCTCGACACTCCTGCGCATGGGTATGGCTTCATAGCTCAGGAAGTCGAGAAGGTTTTTCCTGAAGCAGTTAAATCATATGGAAAAACAACGTTACGAGATGGCTCAGAAATAGAGGATGTAAAATCAGTCGATACCTTCGGTGTGGCTGCCGCTCTTCACCATGAAGCCATCCTTGCTCTAATGGATGAAGTTAGTTGCATCAAAAGGCTAATCAAAGAACTGGATGTAGGGGCTTTGGATTAAAACTACTCAATTGGAGTTTGAAGCGAATAATTTACAAAAGTCATAATTCGAAACGAGAGAGAAACTTAGAAACGAAACGGCGAAGCTTTAAGCAGTGACGGTAGGGCCTGTATCTTGCGGACACTTACAAATAAAACTACTGTATATAAAAACAGTATTAGAGGTGTATGCAATGGAATTCATCAGGCCAACAGAACTGCGAGAAATTATCGCGCTTCCGCTTTTCAGTGACTTAGTGCAGTGTGGTTTCCCCAGCCCTGCAGCTGATTACGTTGAACAGCGTATCGATCTCAATGAGTTACTTGTTGCTCACCCGAGCTCAACATACTTCGTTAAAGCCGCGGGTGATTCAATGATCGAAGCCGGGATCAGCGACGGTGATCTGCTGGTGGTGGACAGCTCACGCACTGCTGAGCATGGTGACATTGTCATCGCCGCGGTGGAAGGGGAGTTCACTGTTAAGCGCCTGCAGCTGCGCCCGACCGTGCAGCTCAATCCTATGAACAGCGCTTACTCGCCGATTATTGTCGGTAGCGAGGACACGCTTGATGTTTTCGGTGTCGTGACTTTCATCGTTAAATCTGCGAGCTGAATATGTTTGCGCTCTGTGATGTGAATTCTTTCTACGCATCATGCGAGACGGTGTTTCGGCCCGATTTGAAAGGGCGGCCAGTGGTTGTTCTCTCGAATAATGACGGCTGCGTAATCGCGCGCAGCGCCGAGGCCAAAGCCGCCGGAATTACCATGGGAGAGCCTTTCTTTAAGCAAAAGGATCTATTCCGGCGCGCTGGTGTTGTTTGCTTCAGCAGTAATTACGAGCTCTATGCTGACATGTCCAACCGGGTGATGACAACGTTGGAGGAAATGAGCCCCCGCGTCGAAATTTACAGTATCGATGAAGCTTTTTGTGACCTGACTGGTGTTCGAAATTGTCGTGACCTGACAGACTTTGGGAAAGAGATCCGCGCTACAGTTCTGAAGCGTACGCACCTGACGGTCGGTGTTGGCATTGCCCAGACAAAGACACTGGCGAAGCTCGCAAACCATGCCGCCAAAAAATGGCAGAGGCAGACGGGCGGAGTTGTTGATTTGTCCAATATCGATCGCCAGCGTCGGTTGTTGGCTATTGTGCCTGTGGAGGATGTCTGGGGCGTCGGCAGGCGCATCAGTAAGAAGCTGAACGCCATGGGCATCAAAACGGCTCTCGACCTCTCAGAGCAGAGTACGTGGATTATTCGAAAGCACTTCAATGTTGTCCTGGAGCGAACTGTCCGGGAGCTGCGCGGCGAACCATGTCTGGATCTGGAGGAGTTTGCACCAGCTAAGCAGGAAATCGTCTGCAGCCGGTCATTCGGCGAACGCGTTACTGAGTATGAACAGATGCGCCAAGCTATCTGCAGCTATGCCGCCCGTGGTGCTGAAAAACTACGGGGTGAACATCAGTACTGCCGCTTTATTTCTGCGTTCGTGAAAACCTCTCCCTTTGCGCTTAACGAGCCGTATTACGGTAACAGTGCGTCCATAAAGCTTCTTACCCCAACTCAGGATTCACGCGACATCATTAACGCCGCGGTAAAGTGCCTGGACAAAATCTGGCAGGATGGTCACCGGTACCAGAAAGCCGGCATTATGCTCGGGGACTTCTTCAGCCAAGGTGTGGCCCAGCTTAACCTGTTCGATGAGAACGCGCCGCGGGCCGGAAGCGATAAGTTAATGGAGGTGCTCGATCATCTGAACGCAAAAGACGGGAAAGGAACGCTCTACTTTGCCGGACAGGGCATACAGCAACAGTGGCAGATGAAGCGTGAAATGCTCTCCCCACGCTATACCACTCGTTTTTCTGATCTCCTTAGGGTCCGATAATATTTAGCGAACCCATGGCTAACTTAATCTTGTGTTGAAAACTAAATTACTCAAATTCATCCAAGGTACCGATTACCGCACCCTGTTCAATTTGACCAAGTCCAAACTTTCCAACTAGAACATTGCATTCCATGGTAACAGAAATAGTCATACTGCGACCCGGTACTCCAACTTCTTTTCGATGCTCGCCACTTGCATTAGCTGAAATTTCTGCATAAAAGCCGTTTTCGAAACTATAGCTTTCTAAATTAATATCTTCAATATTCTCAAAAATGGTATTTGACATCGCTATAGCGCCTGCGGTTCCTTCATTATTAAAGATATCAAAAGGATAGCTCTCAAATTCATCCCTGCAAGATTCAGCAAGCAGATCGCCAGAAATTAATTTAAAAGGTTGCTCTTCAAATAAAGATTCTAGATGTTCGAAAATAAAATCCGCAGTGAGGTTTTCATTGTCTGAATTTTCGTCATCTACTATCTGTTCTAATCGTTTTGCCAATTCATCATCATAATAAACATACTTTACTTTTCCTAAAGTCTCATTATTGAAATCCTTGTCATTTACTAGTGATTCGAAATCTTCATATCCAAATAGAGACGCTATGATTGAGCTTAAAGCATTAAGGGAAAGATGAATTCCATCTTGACTTAGGCTGCTTTCAACTGTCTGCATGAGATAATATGCAGATGGAAACCTGTTGGTTGCTTGAGTGGCTCTTGCTTTAGCAGAGTCGCTTTCAAATTTTATCTTTTCCAACTCGGCTTGTTTAATTTTTTTCTCTAGGTCTATTTTAGATATATATTCTTTATTTAATGCTTCTTGTGCTAACGCCTCCTGCTCCTTAGCCATGGATTTAGCTTCTAAAGTTTTTTGTTGTAATCTTGAGGTTCTTTCATTTAAATGCTCCAGTACGACATTTCTTTTATTGATGTCTTGCTGGACTAATTGTTCTAGAAATTGTTTGTTAGGGTTTGACTTTAATTTTTCTTTGTTAAGGTTTTTTTGATGATTAATTTTTATTAATTCAATATCAACTGCTTGTTTATGAAGGCTTTCGTTAGCCCAATGCTGAAGGAAATTAATACAAAATGAGAACCAAGGGAAAATAAACAAGTAGAATGCCGCAATGCAGAATGGAATTGTAAATAGTTGATTCCATCCAAGTAAAGGTGTCTCGGAAATGTAGTTATAAAATAAATTTATTCGTTCTGAGGCTTTACCATTTCCCCAGAAAAGTAAAGATAGCTGTCTCCAGTTGCATATCAACCAAGCGCAGAAGAATGTCCCAATAAATGGATCATTTATTTTTGTCTTTGCGTTGCCAGCTATTGATGTAAATATATCATCTAAGAATTTCATTGTTTCAAGCTATAGTGAGTATCTGTAGGGATTAATCTAACAGAAAAAATAATAACATAACAATAAAACTATACATTCATTATTGCTAAGTGGGACTCAACATATGTTAACGAATGTTAAAAGTCGAACTTGTGCGGAATAATTGTTGACTTATTGATCGTTTTGTATTAAAGCAAGAGGTTAAGGTTTGTATTAACTAATTATGTCAATCAATTCTTTTCCTTGCGATTTAACATTCCCTATATTACGTGACACCGCATGCCAAACAAAGTTCTCTGCTGGCACAGCGCCGTCGACGGCTATATCTTCAGCTTCTTTCCCGCCTATATCCTGACGTATCCACTCCCTGGCGGCTTCTGGTGACAGAACAAGCGGCCGGCGGTCGTGAATATCGACTAGGCCTTTATCAGCTGCAGAAGTCACGATGAGAAAACCCTCCGCTTCATCGCCTCGCTCAAACGGAGTGCTGCCGATCGCAGCCATGAATATCGGCTGGCCATCTGCACGGTGGATAAAGTAGGGCTGTTTTTTGTCGCCTTCCTTTTTCCACTCGAACCATCCATCGGCGAAGCATATCGCTCGGCCATGCTGCCACAAAGATTTAAACATTCGACTCGTGGCCGCAGTTTCGACGCGCGCGTTAATCAGTGGCGGCTTATCCCACCACCCGGGCGCATAGCCCCAGAACACTGGATCGAGATGCAGCTGCTCGTCGCGTTCGCTCAGAAGCAGAACTTTTGTACCGGGCGCAACGTTGTAGCGTCCAATCGGCTCCGGGTCGTATGGGATGTCACGATCGGCTTCATCGACCAGGTAAGCCAGATATTCTTCACGCGTTTGAGCTTGTGCAAAACGTCCACACATAGAAACCTCCAGCCAAATGTCAGACTGAAAGTATAGGGCAGGGAGAAAAACAGGAATGCGCTGTGTAAAGTTAGGGGCAAATTTAGGGGCAAAAATGCGGAATAGGGGCAAAAAAAGGGCATTAAAAATGTAGTTGTGGGTAGCTTTAGGGAGAAGTTGCTATGCTATAATTACTTGAATAGATTGATAAAAAAAATAATATCAATGAGTTGACAAAATCAGCGTAGCTTATTCAGGTTGTATTGTTCTTTTTTGTTAATTTCTTGATTCTGTTGCATTAAGTACTACCTTCGGAGCCAGCAGGGGCAAACATTGTATGCCGCGTATGGTACGGATTCCGGCGACGAATACCAGCACGTTTTACAGCGGGGTTAAATATGGAACCCTATAATGATTCACATTATGCAGGCTTAAGGGTAATGACTAGTGATGTCGGGGTGATGCGTTATATCGACAAGGGTAGCTTTAAAAAGCCTGAAAAACCTGGGAGGGCATCAGAAGGGTGAAGGCTCGCTGGGATAAGTATCACTTTTATCTCAGCTTAAAGCACCTCAACCAATTCAAATTCTTCTGCGATCAGTTCCATATCTTCAGAAAAATGGCCTTCGCGGAAGAAAAATCGCTGATGCTCTTTCTGCCAGTATTCAAGGCTTAAATCACCTTCACCCTCTTTGCGAGCGAACTCCTCATTAACATCGCAAAAACGCACCAGCCGCATTGAAACCAGCCGGATCACACAGACCGGGACATTCTGGCCATCAAGGATTATGTTGTAGCTCCCCATCCGCGGAGCAGACATATCCTGCGCGTACGAGGCAAAAGATCCGCAGGTGGCCGTTTTGATTCCTTTTTTAATCAGGTCCGCAAGCACGCTGGCCAGTTCCGGGCCATCACCCATTTGCCAGGCCATTGCGCCTGGGTATTTCATTTGTAATTCCTCAACCTTTACCATGCCAATCCTTTCTTAACCCTTGATTAAAACAGTTTTAGCATAAACTCTGTCGTTACAGGAAGCGTAGTCGGCTTTTCCTACGCGTTTGTGCACGGGTGGGCAGGAAAACAAAGCGTTGCGCATATTGGCCGAGTAAATATAACCTTATGGGGTTATTTGTGTGGTGAATCCGTTGCCTGCAGCCAGGCGCGTGACGTTGTATAACGAGGAAAAGTCAGTGGAACAGAACCGACACCACGCTTTTTCTGTAACTTTTATATTTCTGACGCCTGACATGGTATTTCTTTCTTTATCAACCATGCTTAAGACGATGACAATTCAATCACTTCAGCATCATCGAAGCGGCAACTTCACTCTGGTCGAGAATCCTCAATGCGCCGTATATCGATTTATTTAGCTGTAGCCACGACAATTTTTATACTGGGCGTTTTTATTATCAATTTACAGGTCTGGTATTCTGCACGGGCAGACAGTCTGGCAGGGGCGCGCTACGTCGTCCGTAATATGAATGTTATTCTTAAGGAAGCCCGCGATGCAGCCCGGATAGCGATGCAACTTGCTGAAAATGAATGCGATGCTGAAGGACAATATCGGCTCGGCACCGAAGCTGCGTTACAGCCACACCTGAGAACGATCGTTATTCTGAAAAAAGATGCGGTCTGGTGCTCTTCGTTGCCGGGAAACCGCGTATTGTTGGTTAACGGCTCAGCGCTGCCTGAAACAATATTGCTGCTCGTTCCCGCGCAAAGTACAGTCAACGGTCTGCCGGTTCTTTTATACCAGACACAGCATGCCGGAAGCCGAATCATGGTGAGCATCAGTGACAGCCATATCCGGGATGCGCTGAATATGCCATTACGTGGCGTGGCGTATTCACTGCAGGTTGGCAATCGTAGCTTAGGCCAATCCGGCGATGTGATGACGCCAGCCCATGCAAACAAAGATGTACTCAGGGTAAAAGACGCTGATTATCCTTTCGCGATTCAATTTAACTCTCCGCCTTTTTTTAGCCTGACGAGACTATTCGACCAGGCCGGTGGAGTGCTGTTATTTCTGCTGCTCATTTCCTCTCTTCCTGCTTATCTTCTGCAGCGATATCTCTCTAAGGATATTTCGCCTGAGGAATCGCTGCGTATTGCCATCTACAGAAATGAAATTATTCCCTACTACCAACCCGTAGTAAGCGGTAAAGAGGGAACGTTGCGTGGGGTAGAAGTGCTGGCCAGATGGAAACACCCGAAGTCAGGGTTTATCTCTCCCGCGTCATTTATTCCTCTCGCTGAGAAATCGGGCTTAATCATTCCCTTAACCCAGAGCTTAATGCGTCAGGTTGCATCGCATATGAATTCGATTTCTACCTTGTTACCCGAAGGGTTCCATGTCGGTATTAACTTCAGCGCGTCTCATATTGTTGCCTCCACTTTTGTTGAAGAGTGTCTCCACTACAAGCGTAGCTTTATTCATCAGGATCTTAACCTTGTCATTGAAGTGACCGAGCGAGAACCCCTCCATGTCGATGAACATCTCGTTAAGACCCTGAATGCGCTCCACGAGATTGGTTTTGCTATTGCACTGGATGATTTTGGAACCGGCTATTCTGGTCTGTCTTACCTGCAGGATTTGCACATTGATTACATCAAAATCGACCAAAGCTTTGTTGCCAGGGTTAATGCCAGTGCGGACTCAACCGTTATACTGGATTCGGTACTGGAGCTGGCAAAAAAATTGTCAATCAGTATTGTGGCAGAAGGCGTTGAAACACCAGAGCAGCTGGATTATCTCACGCGTAACCACATCAATTTTTTACAAGGTTTTTACTTCTTCAAACCCACACCGTTTAAGGAACTGGTGAAAGTTCTTTTGTCGAAGCCAAAAGTTAAGGTGAAAGTGGAGTGACGTTTATCGCACCGTATAAAAAGGGGGGGACAACATCTTGTGTTTAAATAACAGAGACAGTCTTTCATTTAAGAGACAGGCGTAAGAGAGGGTATACTGTGCCCTCGGCAACCGCTTCACAACCCAGTAACCCGTGCTATGACCCTCAATCGCTTGTGTTATTCACTTCTGATTTTCGCTGCAATAGCTAGCCTTCTTACCTCGCATCCGCTGATCATCTGGTTTCTGCTGATTAACGCCCTGACGACAGGTATGTATGGCGCCGATAAAATGGCGGCGCGTAAAGGTTTGCGCAGGGTGCCGGAAGTCACGCTGCTGGTGTTTGGCGCGACAGGCGGCTGGCCTGGTGCCATTGTGGGCCAACAGGTCTTTCGTCATAAAACTCAAAAGCAGCCCTTCAAAACCTACTTTGTTATCAGCATTTTCGTCAGCATCGCCGTAATGGTGACGGCTTACCATTTCTCTTCTTTTGCTTCCTGACCAGCGCAGGGAGAAACAGCTGAAGTGCTTGTTGACATCAAGTTAACTTGAGCTTTTAAGATGCCTCCACGTGCTGATAAAGGAGTAACATCTTAAAATGAAAGATATCGATGTTGGTTTTACCCACGTTGCGTTTATGGTCAGGGATCTGGAAAAGAGTATCGCTTTCTACCGTCGCTACGCCAATATGGACGTCATCCACCTGCGTGAACCCGGTATTCCCGATGCCCGAAAGGTGGCATGGTTAAGCGACCGTACCCGTCCTTTCGCTCTTGTGCTGGTGCAGGCCGACCATGTGACTGATACGCCGCTGGGCAACTTTGGTCACCTGGGGATTGCCTGCGCCACGCGTGAAGAACTCGACAGGAAAACGGATATGGCAATCGCTGAAGGGGTGTTAAGAAAAGCACCGGAGGAGTTGGGCGATCCCGTCGGTTACTATGTATTTTTTGCCGACCCTGACGGCAACACATTAGAACTGTCATTCGGGCAGCGGGTTGGGCTTGAGGCAATCCGGACGGCTCATACGGAAAAATGAAGTTAACGGGTGATATGAGAAAAAAGATGGAAGACAGGTTGCCGTTTCAAACCCCCCGGTTACGACTACGTCCTCTGGCATCTGCCGATTTATCGCAGCTTGCAGGCTACCGTAACCAGCCTGAAGTTGCCCGTTTTCAGAGCTGGGAGCGGTTTACGACGCGGGATGCAGAAAAATTATATGCTCAGCAGACCCTTCTTGAGTTTAACAGCGATGATACGTGGTATCAGATTATTGTTGAACGGCAAACGGACGGGGCAGTGGCGGGTGATATTGGTGTTCATTTTTTTGATGAGGGCAGGCAGGCTGAACTGGGTATGACCTTTGATATGAAATATCAGAAGCAGGGTTACGCCCGGGAAGCACTCAATGCCGTTATCACGCTGCTATTTACGCATTACGCAAAGCATCGGCTCATCGCCGTTGTGGATATACGAAATACGCCTGCTGTAAATCTGCTGGAAAAACTCCACTTTCGACGAGAAGCTCATTATCGGCAGAATGTCTTTTTTAAGGGAGAGTGGGGGGATGAATATCTTTATGCATTGCTGAGAGAGGAGCACCTCCAGCCTTAACGCCTCGTTACCATTAGACGCCAGCACTGCTAATAGTAGTAGGTCTATTCTCAATGGCTTGCTGTTTTTTGCACAATCTGAATAATAAATGCACCAACAAGGAAGACAACATCCCATGAGAATTCAAACTATTACACTGGCGGCGCTGGCGTTTATTTCTGCGCCTTCCTGGTCCGCGTTTCAGGAGCGCGAATATAATACATGGTATATAAAAAATGCCGTTCTTTATGATATGACGCAGACCTCAGAAGGTTTCCCCGTCATGGTGAGTATTTCTCAACCGGCCCGGCGTTCGGCCAATCTGCTGGTGTCCTACATATCCCCTGGACAATGTGGTGCGAACCGGCAAGAGCTTAACGTCAATGGCAAGGTGCTTCCTGCACAATATCACTGTGTTCAGGTGGGAGAGTACAGAATTGAGCATTTTTCAGTACTGGACGCTGACAGCGTTAATAGTATGGTGACACATTTGAAATCCGATTTTACCGTACTGCTTCAAAATGACATCAAGGTTTGGGCGGCAAACATTAAGACACCCATATATGGGCTGACGCCGAGATTTTAAATACTAAAATTCCGTCTTACGACGGTTTTTTTTAGGTGAAAAAATCATTGCCTTAATAATAATTCCCGTATTTTATTATTCAAAATAAATGACAAGTGGTTTTATTTATTTACGCATTAACATTTCTGTACGCTAAATGATACGGAATATCAGCAAATAACTTTGCTGAATGTTATTTTTAATATGGCTAAAGCTTAACTCCAGACTTACGCTTGCTAATGGATTTTGGTTGTCCAACACATCTTTATTGGTAAGGAGCAGAAAATGTCACAACGTAATAATCTGGATTTACTCAGCCGTAAAGAAGGAATGTGTTTGTTAGAGCAAAGCATGGGTTTTGTATGGCAGGCAGCACTTCGGGCTGTCGCGGTATTAGGCGTTGCAGATCTACTGGCTGAAGGAAAGAAATCCGTTAAGCAGCTGGCGAAGGAGCTTAATGTCGATGGCGATTATCTTCATCGAATCATGCGTTTATTGTCTTCGCGTGGGGTGTTCAACGAAGTATCCGAAGCGGAATACGGTCTTAGCCATTCAGCACAATTCCTGCGTTCCGATCATGAATTTTCCTTGCGTGCGGCGGTGCTCATGCTGACAGACCAAACATTCTGGCAGCCAGCGGCCAGAATGGATGAAATATTGCAAGGTAAACCCGTTTTTAACGAATTGTTTGGCAAGCCTTTTTACGATTACTGGCAGCATGACGACACGGCGACGGGTAGCAATATTTTTCACGCCGGTATGGCCTCTATGTCATCCGTAGAGAATGAAGCGATTACTGATAGCTATTTGTTCCCTGAAAACGCTGTCGTTGCCGATATCGCCGGTGGGCTGGGTAATTTATTGCTGGCCGTTTTACGTCGAAATCCGACCTTAACAGGGATCCTGTTTGATCAAAAAGACGTGCTTGCGCGCAATCGACTGTCACTATTGAATGATAATCGCCGATGGAAGCCGGTAGAGGGTAGCTTTTTTGAAGCCTGTCCTGCAGCGGACATTTATCTGCTTAAGTATATCCTCATGGACTGGCCTGATGAGAAGGCGGTACAGATACTTCAGTGCTGCAGAAATGCAATGAAAGAGAACGCCCGCTTATTAATTTTTGAACCGCTTATTAAAAAAGAAAATAATGAGCAGGGACGATTTGAAATTGACCTTCTTCTGTTAACAAGCTTTGATGGCGGGCGGGCAAGAACAGAGCCTGAGTATCAGGTCTTGTTTGAACAGACCAATCTGAAGCTGAACAAAATAATAGATACCCGTTCCTATCTGTCGATTTTGGAGGTCATACCTGTCTGAACTTGTCCGTCATTCCGTTTTACCATATTCCTGCTAACCTTGTTTGTTGTACCAGGAGCATGAATATGAAAAACAAAGATGAACAAACCGGATTAGTGGGGCTGGCGATTGGGGCCGCCGTAATTGGGCTGGTTTCCGCCCAGAAACCGATCCATCGCAACAGTATTGTGGATGAACTGGTCAGACTCGGCAGGCAAAAAGGCGATGGCGTAGAAGATGAGGTTTTCGTTAAGGCTGCCGAGCTGGTGAGAAAAGGGGTATAGCCCATGGCTGAAAGACGGAATGCGAAGTGCCATTGCGGGGCGGTGGCGTTCACCGTTGAGCTCACTGATGGCCTCAACACCGCGCGGCGCTGCAGCTGTTCCTTTTGTCGCATGCGGGGCGCGGTCGTTGTCTCTGCGCCTTTGTCAGGGATTAAGGTGACCAAAGGTGAGGATAAGCTCACCGAGTACCGCTTTAACACGGGAACGGCACGGCATTTCTTCTGCTCGGTGTGCGGGATCTACACGTTCCATCAGCGGCGTTCTAACCCAAACGAATATGGCGTGAATGTCGCCTGTTTTGAAAACGTTTCACCTTTTGATTTTCCAGAGGTGAAGGTGATGGACGGCGTTAACCACCCCATGGATGGGGAAAGTGGGGTATTTGGTTATCTCTCTTTTCGCGAGAAAGGGGAAGAGCAGGCATGATTGCCGCCTGGCCACTCTTTACTCAGCCTGGCTATAGTGGAAAATGGTTATCTGATACAGGAGAAACTATGCTCTGTGTTGAAAAAGACGATCCGCGTGAGGCCCCTGAGTCAGGGGATAAAAAGCCTCAACCTGTGAAAAAATAACGCGACATACGCGTTTACCCGCCACCGGCACTGCTGGTGGCTTTTTATTTTCTGGAACACGGTCAACTGCCATCCAGATGGTTTAACAGCGCGCCGAGATGCCCGACAATATCACCAAAATCAAAAATTAACGCCATCCACAACAATGCTAAAAGGGTAAGTACGACAAGGGATATACGACCAAACAACGCTGTTATCCTTAGTGACGAAAGGGCTATCACCGCAGTTTAACCCGCTTGTTTTCAACTTTCCCTCAACCAATCTCTTTCTTAAACTGTCTTTTGTGACAAATGTCATAAAAAAGCGAGCCCGCATAATTATGCGGGCTCTGACCATCAGAACTGGTAAACCAGGCCTAACGCTACAACGTCATCGGTGCTGATGCCGTTGTCTTTGTAGAAGCTGTCATCTTCATCCAGCAGGTTGATTTTGTAATCAACGTAGGTGGACATGTTTTTGTTGAAGTAATAGGTAAACCCTACGTCAGCATATTTAACCAGATCCTGGTCGCCCTGGCCGTTGCCCAGGTCCTTACCTTTCGACTGCAGGTAGGAAAGGGACGGGCGCAGGCCGAAGTCGAACTGGTACTGCGCGGTCACTTCGAAGTTCTGGGTTTTGTTCGCCACGGCGTCGATATTATCACCATACGGCGTCATATTGCGGGTTTCAGAATACATGGCCGCCAGGTAGACGTTATTGGCGTCATACTTCAGGCCCGCCGTCCAGGCATCCGCTTTGTCTCCACCCGCAGTGGTATTCATGACCTGCTCGTTGGTGCGGTCAGAAGAGGCATATGCGGCACCCGCAGTAATCCCCATGCCGAAGTCATAGGTGGTAGAAATACCGAAGCCATCACCGTTCTCGTGACGCGTGTCGCGTCCGTTATTGGTACCTTCCTGGTTGTTGCTGGCGTCTTCATTTTTGCCCTGGTACTGCAGCGCAAAGTTCAGGCCCTGCGCCAGACCGTAGAAGTCGGTGTTACGGTAGGTTGCCACACCGTTGGCACGGCCGGTCATGAAGTTGTCGGCTTTGGTGTAGGAGTCGCCACCAAATTCAGGCAGCATATCGGTCCAGCCTTCCACGTCGTACAGCACGCCATAGTTACGGCCGTAATCGAAGGAGCCGTAGTCGCCCACCTTCACACCGGCGAAGGCCAGACGCGTCCAGGACTGATTATCAGACCCTTCCGTATTATTCGCCTGGATGTTGTATTCCCACTGCGCGTAGCCGGTCATCATGTCGTTGATCTGGGTTTCACCCTTGAAGCCCAGACGCATATAGGTTTGATCCCCGTCAGCGCCTTTATCGTCGGAGAAATAGTGCAGACCATCTACTTTTCCGTACAGATCTAATTTGTTGCCGTCTTTATTATAAATCTCTGCTGCATGAGTTGCGCCAGCCATTAACAGAGCCGGAATCATCAGGGCCAGTACTTTTCTTTGCATTGTGATATTCCTTTGCAGTTGTTTTTATTTAATTACCTGTTGAACTTTCATAATGAGAAAGTTGTCTCATGCTAAATCACTCCCGTGAAGGAGTAATAAAATATAATTGTTACGAACTAAGTAAAATCTAAACCGAATAAATCGGCGGTAATGGTCATTGATTTGATGAATGATTTAAAAGTTTTTATATTAAATTGAAATTATTAAACAGGGTTTAATTAAGGTAATATTGAAGGCGTTATATGCCTGTAAGATGATTAATCCATAATTAACGTGAATGCTATTAAGGAAACTAAATAGATATTCAATAATTATCTGGATTCGCCCGGTGTGAATACGCCGGGCTTTTTTTATGGTAAAAAAATGCCCGGACAAGCCGGGCAGAGGAACTAGTCGCTGGTCGGTTTTTCGGCTTTACCCGCCATCTGCGCCAGGAAGTCATAGCGTTTTTGCAGGTCAGCAGCGGCATCTTTCCAGAGTTGCTCGGCCACTTCCGGCTGCTGGGCGTTAAGGCGACGGAAGCGCTGTTCCTGCATTAACGTCTCGGCCAGTGCGTCCGACGGCGGACGCGAATCCAGCGCCAGCGGTAATTTACCCTCGTCAGCACGACGCGGGTCGAACCGGTACAGCGGCCAGAAGCCGGTTGCGGTCAGCTGGCGCATCTGGTCGTGGCTGAGGGCCAGATCGTAGCCATGCTCTTCACAAGGGCTGTAGGCAATGATCAGCGACGGGCCAGGATACGCTTCCGCTTCCTGAATCGCTTTCACCGTCTGGTTAAGCTGCGCGCCCAGCGAGATTTGCGCGACGTAAACGTGACCGTACATCATCATGCTCACGCCGAGATCTTTGCGCGCCTTGCGTTTACCGTGTTCGCCGAATTTCGTTACCGCGCCTAACGGCGTCGCTTTCGACGCCTGGCCGCCGGTATTGGAATAACACTGCGTATCCAGAACCAGGATGTTGACGTTTTCGGTCAGGCTCAACACGTGATCCAGCCCGCCAAAGCCGATATCGTAAGCCCAGCCGTCACCGCCAATCAGCCAGATTGATTTTTCGACCAGGGCGTCAGCGTCGGTCAGCAGCTGTTCAGCCCCCGTCACGCCCTGCAGCGCGCGGCGCAGCTCAGCAACCTGCTCACGGCGTTCTTCTGGCGTCGCGTCCGCGTGAAGCGCGTCATTGAGCTCCGCGGGGATCTGCCCGGCAAACTGCTCCAGCAGGCGCATCACGCGCGCGCGGTGCTGGTCGACGGTCAGGCGGAAGCCCAGGCCGAATTCGGCATTGTCCTCGAATAGCGAGTTTGCCCACGCCGGACCGCGCCCATTCGCGTCGGTGGTGTACGGCGTAGAAGGCAAATTGCCCCCGTAGATGGATGAACAGCCGGTAGCGTTGGCAATCAGCATCCGGTCACCGTACAGCTGGGTAAGCAGCTTGATATACGGCGTTTCACCGCAGCCGGAGCAGGCGCCAGAGTACTCAAACAGCGGCGTAATCAGCTGTGACGTACGAATATCAATACGTTCCAGTTTGCTGCGATCGATTTCCGGCAGATTCAGGAAGAAGTCATAATTGACCTTCTCCTCTTCAACGTGCTCCAGACGCGACATCATATTGATGGCTTTGATCTCCGGATCCTGCCTGTCTTTCGCCGGACAGACCTCGACGCACAGGTTACAGCCGGTGCAATCTTCCGGCGCGACCTGCAGAACGTATTTCTGTCCGCGCATATCGCGAGACTTCACATCCAGCGAATGCAGGCTGGCTGGTGCCGTTTCCATCTCTTCCGGTGAAACCACTTTGGCACGAATGGCAGAGTGCGGGCAGGCCGCAACGCAGTGGTTGCACTGGGTACACAGCTCTTCTTTCCAGATGGGGATCGCTTCGGCGATGTTGCGTTTTTCCCAGCGGGTCGTACCCATCGGCCAGGTGCCATCCGGCGGTAGCGCAGAGACGGGAAGGGCATCGCCCAGACCGGCCAGCATCGCCGCCGTCACGGTCTTCACGAAATCGGGCGCCGCATCGGACACCACCGGAGGGCGGTTCGGGCTTGCGGCATCCACCGGCTGCAGCGGTACCTCATACAGCGATTCGCGCGCCAGCGCCAGCGCCTGCCAGTTGCGCTCGACCAGCTCCTGGCCCTTGCTGCTGTAGCTTTTGGCAATCGCCCCCTGCAGCTCCACCAGCGCGCTGTCGCCCGGCAGGATATTGGTCAGATGGAAGAAGGCCATCTGCATAACGGTATTAATACGCGCAGCCAGGCCACATTCGCGGGCAATTTTTGCGGCGTTGACGACGTAGAAACGGGCTTTTTTCTGGTTCAGCACCGCCTGAACTTCCTGCGGCAGTCGACCCCAGACTTCGTCTGCGCTGTACGGCGTATTGAGGAGGAAAATGCCTCCGGGCTTCAGGCGCTCGGCCATCTGGTATTTATCGATAAACTGCAGCTGGTGGCAGCCAACAAAATCAGCCTGAGAAATAAGATAAGCAGAGCGGATGGGCTGTTCGCTCACGCGCAGGTGGGAAACGGTCAGGCCGCCTGCTTTTTTGGAGTCGTAGACGAAGTATCCCTGGGCGTACCACGGCGTTGAGTTGCCGATGATTTTAATGTTGTTTTTGGTCGCGGAGACGCTGCCGTCGCTGCCCAGACCATAGAACAGCGCCTCAAGTTTTGCGGTCGAGGGCAGGGTATTTTCCGGCAACGACAGGGACAGATTCGTCACGTCATCATAAATGCCGACGGTAAAGCGCGGTCTGGGTTTCGCTTCGCTTAACTCGTTGAATACCGCCTGCACGCAGTCCGGCCCAAACTCCTTGGAGGACAAACCATAGCGCCCCCCGATAACGCGCGGCAGCGTTTCACGCTCGCCCTGATTAAAGGCTTCTGCCAGGGCCGTCATCACATCCAGATAGAGGGGTTCCGCCTGCGCGCCAGGCTCTTTGGTACGATCGAGCACCGCCACAGCGCGCGCGCTTTCAGGCAGCGCCGAAAGCAGATGTTTAGCCGAGAACGGGCGATAGAGACGTACCTTAAGCACGCCAACTTTTTCGCCGCGCGTCAGCAGCTCGTCAACCACCTCTTCACAGGTCCCAATGGCTGACCCCATCAGCACGATCACCCGTTCCGCCTGCGGATGGCCGTAGTACTCAAACGGTTTGTACTGCCGGCCGGTTGCGGCGGCAAAATCATTCATTGCCTGTTCAACATGGTCGTAAACAGCGTTGTACCAGGGGTTCGTGGCCTCGCGGGACTGGAAATAAGTATCCGGGTTCGCCGATGTCCCGCGAATAACCGGGTGTTCAGGATTCAAAGCCCGGGCGCGATGCGCGTCGATTTCCGCCTGCGGGAGCAGATTCAGGATAGTATCGTCGGCCAGCGGGACGATTTTGTTGATTTCGTGAGAGGTGCGGAAACCATCAAAGAAGTGAATAAACGGCACGCGGCTTTTGAGCGTGGCGATATGCGAAATTAAGGCAAAGTCCTGCGCTTCCTGAACGCTGCTGGCGCATAGCATCGCGCAGCCGGTCTGGCGCACGGCCATCACGTCAGAGTGGTCGCCAAAGATAGAGAGCGCGTGGGTAGCAACGGTACGCGCGGCAACGTGCAGAACGAAGGGGGTCAGTTGACCGGCGAGTTTGTACAGCGTAGGGATCATTAACAGCAATCCCTGTGAGGAGGTAAACGACGTGGAAAGCGCGCCGGTCTGAAGGGCGCCGTGTACCGTGGCAATCGCACCGGCTTCAGACTGCATTTCAACCACTCTCGGGACATCGCCCCAGACGTTTTTTAACCCGTTACCCGCCCAGGCATCCGCCTGCTCGGCCATGGTAGAACTTGGCGTAATCGGGTAGATGGCGATAACTTCACTGGTGCGAAACGCGACTGAGGCAACTGCACCATTACCGTCAATAGTTTGCATAGGACAACACCCTTACATTGCGCAAAAAATAGGGGTCTGTATTACGGCAACAAACCCTGAATATTATCTGTGTATTCTAGCAAACGGGGGATTTTACGATTTTCGCTTTTGTGTCCTTGGTATTCTTGCCATCAATGAGTAGATCAAACTTTTGGCGAAAAAATTGCGAGAAATTGTTTCTGTAGCGCATAAATACGCACTTCCGCTCTCGACGACACGGGATGTGATGCCTATTATGCATAGGTTTCGTATTATTCATGGGGGAGAGAGCATGCGCTCAGCATTTTGGGTAGGGTGTGCCGCGTTATTGTTGTCGGCATGTAGCAGTGAACCAGTCCAGCAGGCAACGGCAGCCCACGTGGCGCCGGGAATGAAAGCGGCAATGTCCAGTTCAGGTCAGGCCAACTGCGCGATGATTGGCGGTTCGCTGTCTGTCGCCCGCCAGCTTGATGGTTCTGCTATTGGGATGTGCGCCTTGCCAAACGGCAAACGCTGTAGCGAACAGTCGCTTGCCGTTGGAAGCTGCGGTAACTACTGATTATTCTACACGCTTAAACATCAGCGTTGTATCGGCTGTCGCCAGCGTTAACTGGTCCTCAGTCAGGTCGACCTGCGCCCCTTTGCGCAGCATGTCGCCGATGGTCTGATCCAGCTCATTCAGCTGCTGCTCGGTACAGAGCTTACGCGTCATGGCCAGCGTTTTAACCTTAAGCTCGCCTTCGGACAATTTCCCCTGTCCGTTGAAGCGGTTACACATCTGGCCGGAAACGCTGATGTTATTCACCAGGCTGATATCTGGCAGCGCGCTAAAACCGATTTCAGGTTGCGTTGTCGCGGTCTTCACGGCCTTACCGTTTACGTTTTCCAGCACAAAGCGGTGGTTTTTAAGTTGCTCCGGCTGTACGGAGGTTTTACCCGGATTAACGCAGCCGGTAAGGACAAGACTAATAACGCTTAACGCAATGAGCTTTTTCATTTTTCTTCTCAAACTATAAGTACCGTGAATCTTTTTCCAGTGTAACGATACTCTGCCGTGGGTTAATGGGGTTTATCTGAAAGTGCGGGGAGAAGTACCGGGCAACGCAGCGGTTGCCCGGAATGACGTTAATGCGATTTAAATCCAGCCGCCGTCATCAGCATGCGGAAGAGCATACTGACAGCAGCCAGCGCCAGTACGCTGCCGCCCCAGATAATGGCCAGCCACAGTAATCTTTTCCAGACAGGTTGTTGCATCAGTGATAACCCTCCCCATGCTGAACTTTGCCGCGAAACACGTAGTAGCTCCAGAAGGTGTAGACCAGAATAACGGGAATGATCAACAGCGCGCCCACCAGCATAAAGCCCTGGCTTTGCGTCGGGGCGGCGGCCTGCCACAGGGTGATCGACGGTGGAATAATATGCGGCCAGATGCTGATCCCAAGCCCGCTAAAGCCGAGGAATATCAGCCCCAGCGTCAGAATAAACGGACGGCTATGGCTGGCGGGATTATTCAGGCAGCGCCACTGGTAGAGGCTAAAAATCACCACCAGAGCAGGGACCGGCAGCAGATAAAACAGATTCGGCAGCGTAAACCAGCGCGCAGCGATGGCCGGTTGCGCCAGCGGCGTCCAGAGGCTGATCGCCGCAATAAACGCCAGCAGCACGATTAACAGCGTTTTCGACACCTCACGCATCCGCTGCTGCAGCGCGTTTTCGCTTTTCATCACCAGCCAGGTAGAGCCTAACAGCGCATAAGCCACCACCAGCCCCGCGCCGCAAAACAGGTTAAACGCGGTAAACCAGTCAAAGGGGCCGCCGGTATAGGCCCGGCCGGTGACGGTAAAGCCGTTAATGACGGCGCCTACCGTCACGCCCTGGGTGAACGTTGCCAGAATTGAACCGCCTATAAACGCCTTATCCCAGAAAGGGCGGTGGGCCGGCGTGGCTTTAAAGCGAAACTCAAAAGCCACCCCGCGGAAAATAAGTCCGATCAGCATTAATGTTAGCGGAATGGTCAGGGCATCAACGATCACTGCATACGCCAGCGGGAATGCGCCGAACAGAGCGGCACCGCCAAGCACCAACCAGGTTTCATTTCCGTCCCAGACCGGCGCGACGCTGTTGACCATTACGTCGCGATCGTCGGCGTTCTGCGTGGCAGGGAACAGAATGCCAATCCCCAGATCAAAACCGTCCATGACGATATACATCAGCGTGGCGAAGACGATGATCACAAACCAGATAATGGAAAGATCGATACCCATTATGGCTGCTCCTTATGTTCAGTTGTGACGGCAGAAAGCGGGCGCGCCGGACGTCCGTCGGACTCGGTAGCGAAAGTTTCATGCGGCTGTGGGCCTTTTCGGATGAGGCGTACCATATAGCTGTAACCCACGCCGAATACCGAGGTATAGACGACGAAGAAGGCCAGCAGGCTCACGCTCATATGCAGATCACCGTGGGCGGACACCGCATCCTTCGTTCGCTGGAGTCCGTAGACCACCCACGGCTGGCGGCCCACTTCGGTGGTGATCCACCCGGCCAGGATGGCAATCAGCCCGGTTGGCCCCATCAGCAGCGCAAACCACAGGAAAGGGCGCGACGAATAAACGCGCTTTTTATAGCGCAGCCAGAGTGCCGTCACCCCGAGCAGTAGCATCAGCATGCCCAGGCCCGCCATGATGCGGAACGACCAGAAGACGATGGTGGAATTCGGACGATCTTCCTTCGGAAACTCTTTGAGTGCCGGAACCTGTTTATCCAGACTGTGCGTCAGGATAAGACTCCCCAGCGCCGGGATCTCCAGCCCAAATCGGGTGCGCTCCTGTTCCATATCCGGCCAGCCAAACAGCAGCAGCGGGGTAGGCTCACCCGGCGGATTTTCCCAGTGGCCTTCAATGGCGGCAATCTTGGCAGGCTGGTGCTTTAAAGTGTTCAGGCCGTGCATATCGCCAACCATGGCCTGAATGGGGGCGACAATCAGCGTCATCCACAGCGCCATAGAAAACATCGCCCGGATGGCAGGAGTATTATTCCCGCGCAGCAGATGCCATGCCGCGGATGCGCCCACAAACAGGGCGCTGCTCAGGAATGCGGCTATCGACATATGCAGCAGGCGGTAAGGGAAGGAGGGATTAAACACCACGGCGAACCAGTCCACCGGTACCACCTGGCCGTTGACGATCTCATAGCCCTGCGGGGTCTGCATCCAGCTGTTCGACGAGAGGATCCAGAAGGTGGAGATAATGGTGCCCAGCGCCACCATGCAGGTGGCGAAGAAGTGCAAACCCGGCCCGACTTTATTCCAGCCGAACAGCATCACGCCGAGGAACCCGGCCTCGAGGAAGAAGGCGGTCAGCACTTCATAGGTCAGCAGCGGGCCGGTAATACTGCCCGCAAACTGTGAAAAGCCGCTCCAGTTGGTGCCAAACTGGTAGGCCATCACCAGCCCGGAGACCACGCCCATGCCAAAGTTGACGGCAAAAATCTTCGACCAGAAATGGTACAGCGAGCGCCAGACCGGATTTTTTGTTTTCAGCCACAGCCCTTCGAGCACGGCAAGATAGCTTGCCAGGCCGATGGTGATCGCCGGGAAAATAATGTGAAAGGATACGGTAAAGGCAAACTGTATCCGTGCAAGGTGAAAAGCATCTAAACCAAACATGCACAGCCTCAATGTCAAACGGTGTGCTGTTATGGTATAGGGGCAAAGTTCGGACTATCAGACGCAGAAAAGTGATTTTTAACCATAACAGTTGGCTTAAAACTCATGCTTTAGCCATCTGATATACCTCGAGTGAGGAATAAAAACCGTCTTTTTATGAATTTTACGCATAAAACTGCTTGCCTTGTCGTCTGCGCCGTGCGTTAATGGCTCTCTGGTTTTGAGTCCAAATAAATATCTGACGTAGTTTTATAAAGCAGTTCTCATCACGTTGTGCCTCTCCGCAGCCTCTCTTGGGTCTTTATCTACTTTCCGATTCGTTTTGTTTTAAAACCATTATTGCCCAATCGGCCCATTAGTAATTTACGTTTTTACGTTCACAGGAGAATCCTATGACTTCTTATATTCATTTCCGCTGCCCATGCTGTCATGGCTCGCAGTACCGTACCTCAGCCTTTGATATGTCTGAGAAAAACCCACTCGGCGCGAAATGCATCTTTTGCAAATCGTCGATGATTACGCTCGATCACCTGGCCGCCGCGCGTCAGGCGCAAAGCCACGTTACCGAGTACCGTAAGTAATTCGTTTCCCGAACCATAACAGTTAGCTAAATCTTCTCTTTTTCTCCTGCTGATATACACTGTCGGTCACAAGGAGAATTTGATGAAAAAATACCAGCGTCTGGCGCAACAAATTATCTCGCAGATTGAGCTTGGCGTATGGTTGCCGGGCGATAAGCTGCCTTCGCTGCGAGAGCAGGTGGCGAGCAGCGGCATGAGTTTTATGACCGTTGGCCACGCGTATCAGATGCTGGAAAGTCAGGGGCGCATTGTCGCCAGACCGCAGTCGGGCTATTATGTTGCCTCGCGCCCGACCGCACATCAGCCTGCTCCACCTGCCCAGGTAATGCGTGACGAAGTGGTGGATATTAATACCTACATCTTCGACGTCTTACAGGCCAGCCGCGACCCGTCCGTTGTTCCTTTTGCCTCCGCGTTTCCCGATCCCCGACTTTTCCCGCTGCAGCAGCTCAACCGCTCGCTGGCGAACGTCAGCAAAACCGCGACGGCGATGAGCGTGATTGAGAACCTGCCGCCGGGTAACGTCGATCTCCGCCACGCCATTGCCCGTCGCTACGCGCAGCAGGGGATGAACATCTCCCCGGAAGAGATTGTGATCACCGCAGGCGCGCTTGAAGCGCTCAATCTCAGCCTGCAGGCGGTGACCGAGCCGGGCGACTGGGTGATCGTCGAAAACCCGTGTTTCTACGGCGCGCTACAGGCGCTGGAACGCCTGAAGCTCAAAGCGTTGTCGATTGCGACGGACGTCCGCGAGGGGATTGACCTGAATGCCCTTGAACAGGCGCTGAAGGAGTACCCGGTTAAAGCCTGCTGGATCATGACCAACAGTCAGAACCCGCTTGGCTTTACGCTGAGCGCTGCGAAAAAAGCGCAGCTTGTGGCGCTGTTAACGCAGCACAACGTCCCCCTGATTGAAGACGATGTCTACAGCGAGCTCTATTTTGGCCGCGAAAAGCCGCTCCCGGCGAAAGCCTGGGATCGTCAGGACATGACGCTTCACTGCTCGTCCTTTTCAAAATGCCTGGTGGCCGGTTTTCGCATCGGCTGGGTGGCGGCAGGAAAACACGCGCGGCGCATTCAGCAGCTGCAGCTGATGAGCACGCTCTCCACCAGTTCGCCCGTGCAGCTGGCGCTGGTGGATTATCTGGCGACGAAACGCTACGACGCCCATCTGCGCCGCCTGCGGCGTACGCTCGCCGAGCGAAAACAGCAGGCCTGGCAGTCCCTTTTGCGCCATATGCCTGCCGGCGTCAAAATCCACCATAACGACAGCGGCTACTTTTTATGGCTGGAGCTTCCGGCGCAGCTGGATGCGGGGCTGCTCAGCGAACAAGCCTTAACGCACCACATCAGCATTGCTCCCGGAAAGATGTTTTCCACCTCCGACGCGTGGACACCGTTCTTCCGGTTTAATACCTCCTGGGCCTGGGGAGAGCGAGAAGAGCAGGCGGTCATTCAGTTAGGAAAATTAATTAGCACGATGCTGGAATAATCAATTCGACCTTATTTAAATAATCAATTCTTATCCTGATGACGGCGCTGCGAATATTTCGCAGTGCCCTGTCATAGGAAATCTGCATACCGTCTTTCGCGCCTAACTCCTTGTCTATAATCCAGTTAACGGGGAATGCGCCCTCTGTCACACCTTGATGAAATTTCCTGAAGCCATACGGTGCGGCGCATTTGCGCGGTCTACGTTTAATAAGGGAGATATTTTTACGGCACGGCTGCCGCTAAATTTCATTGCGACAGGAGTAACTCTTATGAGCAAACATTTTGCCCGCAGCAGCCTGTGCGCGCTCGGCATGACTATCATGACAGCGCAAGCCGCAGAACCACCAAAGGCCATCGGCGACGGGGAAGGTCGGCTGGATATTATCGCCTGGCCGGGATACATCGAACGCGGACAGACGGATAAAAATTATGACTGGGTCACCCAGTTTGAAAAAGAGACCGGGTGTGCGGTCAACGTCAAAACGGCGGCCACGTCGGATGAAATGGTCAGCCTGATGGCGAAAGGAGGATACGATCTGGTGACCGCCTCGGGTGACGCCTCCCTGCGCCTGATCATGGGCAAACGCGTCCAGCCCATTAACCCCGATCTTATCCCCAACTGGAAAACCCTAGACGGACGGATTGTGAAAGGGGAATGGTTTAACGTCGGCGGGAAAGTCTACGGCACGCCGTATCAGTGGGGGCCAAACCTGCTGATGTACAACACCAAAACCTTCCCGACGCCGCCTGACAGCTGGAGCGTGGTCTTTACTAAACAGGATCTGCCGGACGGTAAAACCAATCAGGGACGCGTGCAGGCGTATGACGGCCCGATTTATATCGCCGATGCCGCGCTGTTCGTCAAAGCCACGCAGCCGCAGTTGGGTATCAAAGACCCTTACCAGCTCACCGAAAAACAGTATGCCGCCGTGCTCAAGGTGCTTCGCGACCAGCACGCGCTGATCCACCGCTACTGGCATGACACCACCGTCCAGATGAGCGACTTCAAAAATGAAGGCGTCGTGGCCTCCAGCGCCTGGCCGTATCAGGCGAATGCGCTGAAGGCTGAGAACCAGCCCGTTGCCACCGTCTTCCCGAAAGAGGGGGTGACCGGCTGGGCGGACACCACCATGCTGCACGCGCAGGCAAAACACCCGATGTGCGCCTACAAATGGATGAACTGGTCGCTGACGCCGAAAGTGCAGGGCGATCTGGCCGCATGGTTTGGCTCCCTGCCCGTAGTTGCAGAAGGGTGTAAGGCCAGCACGCTGCTGGGTGATAAAGGCTGCGAAACAAACGGTTATAACGAGTTCGACAAAATCATGTTCTGGAAAACCCCCATCGCCGAAGGCGGCAAATTTGTCCCTTACAGCCGCTGGACGCAGGACTACATCGCCATCATGGGCGGTCGTTAATTGCCCGGGAGCAGAACATGACGTACGCGGTAGAGTTTAACAACGTTTCCCGTCTGTACGGCGACGTACGGGCGGTGGATGGGGTCACCATTGCCATTCGTGACGGAGAATTTTTCTCCATGCTGGGGCCTTCGGGCTCCGGTAAAACCACCTGCCTGCGTCTGATCGCCGGTTTCGAACAGCTGTCAGGCGGGACGATCTCTATCTTCGGCAAAGAGGCGAGCGAACTGCCCCCTTGGGAGCGGGATGTGAATACCGTCTTTCAGGACTACGCGCTGTTTCCGCATATGTCGATCCTCGACAATGTTGCCTACGGGCTGATGGTCAAAGGTATCGACAAGAAAAAACGCCATGCGCAGGCCCGTGATGCCCTGGAAAAAGTGGGCCTGAGCTTTGCCGTTGCCCGCAAACCTTCACAACTTTCCGGCGGCCAGCGGCAGCGTGTTGCCATCGCCCGGGCGCTGGTTAATGAGCCGCGCGTCCTGCTGCTGGATGAACCCTTAGGTGCGCTCGATCTCAAACTGCGTGAACAGATGCAGTTCGAGCTGAAGAAGCTTCAGCAGGAACTCGGCATCACCTTTATTTTTGTCACCCACGATCAGGGCGAAGCCCTTTCCATGTCAGACCGGGTGGCGGTGTTCAATAACGGGCGCATCGAGCAGGTGGATACCCCGCGCGATCTCTACATGCGTCCGCGCACGCCGTTTGTCGCCGGTTTTGTCGGCACTTCCAACGTATTTGACGCAGTCCTTGCGCAGAAACTATGCGGTATGGAAGGCAGCTATTCCCTGCGCCCGGAACATATTCGCCTTAATCAGGGCGGAGACGTTCAGGTTCAGGGCATCGTGCAGGCCGTTCAGTATCAGGGGGCGGCCACGCGGCTGGAGCTGAAGCTCGCGGATGGCGTCAAACTGCTGGTGAGCCAGGCTAATCTCAGTGAAACCTCGCCGCTGAGCGGGATTGCGCCGGGGCAGGCGGTGATGGCGTCGTGGTCACGCGAGGCGATGATTCGCCTGCACGAGGAGAGGTGAAATGTCTATGAGCGTTGCGCATCCTCCCGCCTCGCACGGGTGCTTAAGCCGCATGACGGCGCTGTTCTGGCGCAAACCGTCGCTTGGCCTGTTCCTGCTTCTGCTCGCGCCGCTCATGTGGTTTGGCATCGTCTATTTAGGATCGCTTCTGACCCTGCTGTGGCAAGGTTTTTACACCTTTGACGATTTCACCATGACCGTCACGCCGGATCTGACCCTGGCGAACATTCGGGCACTTTTCAACCCGGCAAACTACGACATCATACTGCGCACGTTAACGATGGCGATTGCGGTGACGATAGCCAGCGCCATCCTGGCCTTCCCGATGGCCTGGTACATGGCGCGCTACACCCGCGGCAAGTGGAAAGCGTTTTTCTATATCGCTGTGATGCTGCCGATGTGGGCGAGCTACATCGTCAAAGCCTACGCCTGGACGCTGCTGCTGGCGAAGGATGGGGTGGCGCAGTGGTTTCTCAACCATATGGGGCTGGAGCCGATCCTGACCTCACTCCTTACGCTCCCGGCGATTGGCGGCAACACCTTGTCCACCTCCGGGCTGGGACGGTTTCTGGTGTTCGTCTATATCTGGCTGCCGTTTATGATCCTGCCCGTCCAGGCGGCGTTGGAACGCCTGCCGGCCTCGCTACTGCAGGCCTCAGCCGACCTCGGCGCGCGCCCTCGGCAGACCTTTCGCTACGTCGTTCTGCCGCTGGCGATCCCGGGTATTGCCGCGGGCTCAATATTCACCTTTTCCCTGACGCTGGGGGATTTCATCGTTCCGCAGCTGGTGGGGCCGCCGGGCTACTTCATCGGTAACATGGTCTACTCACAGCAGGGCGCCATTGGCAATATGCCCATGGCCGCCGCGTTCACGCTCGTGCCCATCGTGCTGATTTCACTCTATCTGGCGTTCGTGAAACGTCTGGGAGCATTCGATGCACTCTGAACGCGCACCGCTGTTCCTGAAAGTGGCAGCCTGGGGAGGCATCATCTTCCTGCACTTCCCGCTGCTGATTATCGCGACCTATGCCTTCAATACCGAAGACGCGGCCTTCAGCTTTCCGCCGCAGGGGCTGACGCTGAAGTGGTTTAGCGTGGCGGCGGGGCGCGGCGACATTATTGAGTCCGTGACGTTGTCACTTCAGGTTGCCGCGCTCTCCACCGCGATTGCCCTCGTGCTTGGCACGCTTGCTGCAGCGGCCCTGTGGCGAAGCGAGTTTTTTGGCAAGAATGCGATCTCGCTGTTGCTGCTGTTGCCGATTGCGTTGCCGGGGATCATCACCGGTCTGGCGCTGCTCACGGCCTTCAAAACGATCGATCTGGAGCCGGGGTTTTTCACCATCGTGGTCGGACACGCCACCTTTTGCGTGGTGGTGGTGTTTAACAACGTGATTGCCCGGTTCAGACGCACCTCCTGGAGCCTGGTGGAAGCGTCGATGGATCTCGGGGCCGACGGATGGCAAACCTTCCGCTATGTGGTGCTGCCCAGTCTGGGTTCCGCGCTGCTGGCCGGGGGAATGCTGGCGTTTGCCCTGTCGTTTGACGAGATAATCGTCACAACGTTTACGGCGGGACACGAGCGCACGTTACCGCTGTGGTTGCTCAATCAGCTCGGTCGTCCGCGCGACGTGCCGGTCACCAACGTCGTAGCACTGCTGGTGATGCTGGTGACAACTATCCCCATTCTGGGAGCCTGGTGGCTAACCCGCGACGGCGAGAACATCGCCGGCAGCGGGAAATAACAGTGAATTCAACAGGAAAATGCTATGCAAACACAACTGCTGATAGAGGGAAAACTGGTAACCGGAGAGGGAGAAAAACAGCCGGTCTATAACCCGGCCACTGGAGAACTCCTGCTGGAGATTGCCGAGGCGTCAGCGGCTCAGGTCGACGCGGCGGTTCAGGCGGCCGACCGTGCTTTTGCGGAGTGGGGACAAACCACGCCGAAGACGCGCGCCGAGTGCCTGCTGAAGCTCGCGGATGCGATTGAAGCGCATGGGGAGGAGTTTGCCCGGCTCGAATCTCTCAACTGCGGGAAGCCGCTGCACTGTGCTCTGGGTGATGAAATTCCGGCGGTGGTCGACGTTTTCCGTTTCTTTGCCGGGGCCGCCCGCTGTCTGAACGGGCTGGCCGCCGGGGAGTACCTTGACGGCCACACGTCGATGATCCGCCGCGATCCGGTGGGCGTGGTTGCCTCTATTGCCCCCTGGAACTATCCGCTGATGATGGCGGCCTGGAAACTGGCCCCCGCGCTGGCGGCAGGGAACTGCGTGGTGATTAAGCCCTCAGAGATCACGCCCCTCACCGCGCTGAAGCTGGGAGAGCTGGCTAAAGATATCTTCCCGGCAGGTGTGCTGAACGTCCTGTTTGGCCGGGGGAAAACGGTGGGCGATCCGCTGACCGGGCATGAAAAAGTCCGTATGGTCTCGCTGACCGGTTCGATTGCTACCGGGGAACATATCATCGGCCATACCGCGTCCTCCATTAAACGCACCCACATGGAGCTGGGCGGTAAAGCGCCGGTTATCGTCTTTGATGATGCTGACCTGGATGCGGTTGTCGAAGGGGTGCGGACGTTTGGTTTCTACAATGCCGGACAGGACTGTACGGCGGCGTGCCGGATTTATGCCCAGAAGGGTATTTATGCCGCGCTGGTGGAAAAGCTGGGCGCAGCGGTCGCCAGCCTCAAAATGGGGGCGCCGGAGGATGACTCTACCGAACTGGGACCGCTCAGCTCGGCCGCCCATCTTTCACGCGTCTGTCAGGCGGTCGATGAGGCGAAAGCGCTCGACCACATCCGCGTTGTCACGGGCGGGAGCAAAAAAGAGGGGGCGGGCTACTACTTCCAGCCAACCCTGCTGGCGGGGGCAAAGCAGGACGACGCCATCGTTCAGCGGGAGGTGTTTGGCCCGGTGGTGAGCGTCACCGAGTTTGACGACGAGGCGCAGGTGCTGGCCTGGGCGAACGATTCGCAGTATGGCCTGGCGTCATCGGTCTGGACCAAAGACGTGGGCCGCGCCCATCGTCTGAGCGCGCGCCTGCAGTACGGCTGCACCTGGGTGAATACCCATTTTATGCTGGTGAGCGAAATGCCGCACGGCGGCATGAAATTATCCGGCTACGGCAAAGATATGTCGGTCTACGGGCTTGAGGATTATACGGTCGTGCGGCATGTCATGATCAAACACTAAGCCCGCCACGCCTGGCCGCATGCGCGGCCAGGCGTTCCCCGCGCCCGCCATGAGTGTTACGTAAGATACTCAATTGTTATTGTCCTTAATCTTTAAGTGGTTATTCTGTAACGAAAAAACTTGATCTGTATCAACATATGACGCATATTGCGTGCGGTTATTTTTTCGGCTCTGGTATACAGAATGACGTTGTATCAAAAGATGTTGGTTTTTTACGCAATCATGGCTTCCATCTGCGCATTAATTACCTGGTTCCTTTCTAAAGACCGCAAACGTATCCGCCTGCTCAGCGCTTTTCTGGTGGGGTCAACCTGGCCAATGAGCTTTCCCGTTGCGCTGCTGGTCTCGCTTTTCTGAAGCACGCTTCCATTTTTAAAAGATGAATATGGCATTCCAGATACGGTAACTGTATAAATACACAGTGAATCGTAAAAGGAGTGCTTATGAACAGTTTTTACTCGCAGCAGGCCGGTTGTACCGTGCGCTGGCAAAGACGTTAGCCGAAAGTATGGCGGAGTGAGGATGGCCCGCACTGCTGCGGGCCAAAGTATCAGCGTAATAAAGACTGCAGAGCCTTCCTGGCGCCCGGCTGAACATCATGCGGATGTTGGTAATCAATGTTCTCTATCGCGCGGCTATAGAGTGCAACCAGCCAGTCGTAAACGTACGCGGTGGCCGCATGCACGGGCTGCTCCCCCAGGCGGGTCAAACGAGGCTCCGCGCTGCTGACCACTGGCGTGACGAAGATGGCCTGACCCTTGCGGATGCGGCTTGCCGGGCGCGTCGCCACGGGCGTCTGGTCGTAACCCAGCCAGCCAATGAAATTGCCCATCACGGCATGCAGCTGTGCAGCGCTGCTTTTATCCGCTTCGACAATGCGCTGAAGCTGTTGAGGCAGATTAAGCCGGTAGCTAGTGACCACCAGCACATCCGCGATTTGCTGCAATACTGCAGACTCCAGCCCGAGGCGCGCGGCCGTGGCCTCGTTGCGGCTCCACTGACGCAGATGATTTATCCAGACTCTGTGCGCCAGACGCGCTTTGTCTTTTGTCTGGAACAGGCCGGTGCTTTCCTGCGTATTCTCGGCAAACAGGTCAATCGTGTCCGTAAACAGCCCGTTCACCTGCTCCTCGCGCGGCTGCTGAACGGCGAGCAGCGTTTCAAAGGCTTTCAGCGGCGGCAGCAGGCCTTCAAGCAGTTCGCCGTGGCGGGCGGCGCTGCTTTGCAGCGTGCGCACCATGCTTTCGGCCTGAGCGCGTCTTGTCCCCGGCTCCTCAACAAGCGGCGTCAGATAGCTTTGCATCAGCGATGAGAGCTCCTGTCGCAGCAAGCCTTTCAGCGTGCCGAGACGCTTCTGTCGCTGCCCGGGCAGCGTGGCCTGAGACAGCCATTCGATGACGCGCTGCATGCTGTGGCTGTCCAGCGCCTGCAGCGTGCCCCAGCGTAAACCCGGCTTTCCGAGCAGATGCTGTACGGCTTCATCGAGATTCTGCCGGGTGGTAAAGCGGGCGTCGTGAGGGGTAATCGCCCATACCAGCCCCGGCAGGGCCGATTCTTCAGCAGGCTGCGTCTCCTTGACCCAGTTCATTAACACTTTTGCTTTTTTGGCCGTCTGCTCGTGCTGCGCCGTCGCATTGCAAATCACCAGCACATCCGGCTGAAGCTGTTGACGGTAATGCTCGAGCAGCCACTGGGACTTCGCCTGGCGTAGCGGGTCGGCACGGTTATCTTCAAAGACCGGAATATCAATAATATCGACGTTATCCAGCGCGCCGTTCTCAACCGGCAGCACCAGCTCGCGGGTCAGCAAGGCCAGCACGTCGACGGGGATGCTGATGGCGTTTAGCATTTCACCGCTATTCAGCGGATGAAGCAGCGTCTCCTGCGCGTCCTGGAGATCTAACGTGCCGTCGTGCGTCAGGAAACCATCACCCGGCAGGCCAAAGCTGTCCACCAGCAGGCTAAGCGGGGCAGCAAGCTCCCCGGCATGGCTGGTCTGGTGCAGCACATGTGCCAGTTTTAACCACTGCTGGGTCAACTCCTGCTGCTCGCCCCACAGCAGTGACCAGACGCTGGCCCGCGTGCTGAGATCGAGAGAAGGCACCAGCCGGGCGAACTCATGCCACAGGGCATCATCAATTTGCTGCTTAGCGGCGGGTACGGTGCTTTGCCAGAAGCGGGCTATCGCCCCCACTTCCTGAGCCGTGATGCCGGGCACGCCCTGCGGCTGGCGCAGCCCGCGCCATTTGTCCAGACGTGTCTCAATGACCGCCTTATCCACCGCGCGCATCTGCGGATGCAGCGTCGTGCGGGCAATAAACAGCTGTACCAACTCGGCCTCGGTGACCAGGCTCAGACGCAGCGGGAACGCCTCATCCGCCACCTCCGTGTTTTCACGGGTAAAGCGGATGGCCATGTTGGTCAGGGCATGTCCCGGATTGATATGCGAAAAATAGTCAAAGGTGCGCTGGCCCGGCGTTACGTTCAGGCGTCCATTACCGCTGCCGCACAGGGATAACAGCAGATGGGCTTTCGCACTCTGCGAATGACCGTAAAGCCCAATGCTGCTCTGGCGGGTCATGGCGCGTTCAATGGCCTGTTCCCGCGCCTGCGCCGCGTTGATGCGAGCAAGCAGGGCGTCAGCATCGTTATCCAGCACAGGGGCGTTCAGGCGCGTCTCATTAATCCACCCGATTAAGGCCTGAGTGGTGGTCGTCGTCGCTGTCATTTCAGGTATACGCTCCCGCTGTCGATCCAGTAGTGGCTACCGCTGTGTCGGCGATCGGCCAAGGTATTCAGTTTGAAGGTTAATGCGTCAGGGGCAACCGGCGTGCCGTCCTGCAGCCAGGCATCGCTCAGCTCGAAGGCCTCAGGGCCTTCCTGCTTGCTGCCGCCGCAGAGCTTCAGCCGCACGTTCAGCACGCCGTCACCGGCAATGGCTTTCGCCAGTTCAGCCGAGTTGATGCTAAGCGTGTAGAGCGGCGTGGCGGGCCAGCGCGCGTTCGCCAGCTGGCGGAAGCCGAGGGTAACGTTACCGCGCAGTGGGAAGTACAGACGCGCGTCGAGCTTCGCGCCCGGCTTATCGAGGTCGATATCTTGATACCAGACGTTTTCCTCGCGCAGGGTATTAACAGTGTTATCCAGCACGCCGAGATACCGCACGGTGGAATACGCGCCAATGTCCGCGGCTTTAAAGTTGAAGCGCGGCAGACGCAAGTCGAGCGCCAGGCTGCAGAGCATAGCCCCCACGGCGGCCGTTGATTTCGGGTTGCCAATGCGCCCTTGTTGGCTGAACGGATACCACTCGTGCACCTGGTATTTATCCAGCCAGACGATGCGGTTGACCGGCACCGGCTGCAGATGACGAATCAGCGCCTGAACGCCAGGCAGGCAGCCGGGGCGTCCGGTGATCAGCAGAACATCGCAGCTATAATGGGATATCGCCTCGCACACTGCGTGGAGCGGCGAGGCCAGCGTAAATTGCCCGGCCAGCATCGCATCCTGCATTTCGCGGAAATTCACGTGCAGCGGCACCGCGAACAGGTCAAACGCGTCTGAACCCGCAGGCAGGGCATGGTCGATCGCCTGCTGCAGATAGTTCATGACGTTGCGCGTCGGTTTCTGCGCCAGGAGATCGCCAAAGGTGGCATGCAGACCGGCCAGCGGATCGTCAACGTCGCTCGATTCCCACGCGGCAAGAATGGCGTGGCCAATCGGCATAAACAGCTGAAGCGCCGTTTGCTGACGGAGTACCGCCTGGGTATCGATACGCCCGGAGTCGCCGAACAGCGACGCCATCAGCAGCGAGGCGTCCGCGATACCGGATTTCTGCAGCTGCGTTTGCAGCGCGGGCAACACGTAGCGCTGAATCACGTCCAGAAGCGTATCGTCGCCAGCGACTTTGAAGCCTTCACGGAACAGCAGCTGCGGGGTGATTTTGACGTTATTGCCAGAACCGTCATCCAGCTGATAATGGGTGATCGCCATATCCGTTGTGCCGCCGCCGATGTCGATGGACGCGACGCGCAGCGCGCGGCCCGGCTGGCTACCCGGCTCAGGCTCACGGTCCGGGCGGGCCAGGGAGGCGAAGAAGGCTTCGGTCTGACCGCCAAAGCGGGAGATCGCTTCGTTATACAGCCAGACCAGCTGACCGCAGCTGGCTTCATCCCACTCCATCTGGATTACAGGAACCGGCACCACGCTTTTATCCTGCTGTTTGCGGGTAACAAAATCCTCATCCTGCGGGTGCCAGCCCATCGCTTTCCACACGATGGCGATGGCTTCAAACATGCGGCGACGGAAAATCTCGCGCTCCTGCTTGGGCATGGCCGAGGGCAGGGTCAGGATCAGGGTGCGCAGCTGGCGCGGCGACGCCGGGAAGCCCAGACGCAGGCGCGTGGCGACGCTGTTGATCTGCCCCAGCGCCTGCGCCAGCAGCTCGCACAGCATGTGCGTCATCAGCGTACTGCGGCTGTACTGCGGCGAGAAGACCGGCAGCCGCTCGTCCTGCGGCAGCGTGAAGAGCGGCTCGCCGTCATCGTTCATCAGGTTCATCAGCGGGAACGCGGTGGCAAGCGGCTCACGCTGGGTTTTGCTGTTCATCTGGCTAAAGCGCCAGTCCTGCACGACCGGCGTTTCATCCCACAGGTAGCGACGCGGGCTGGAGATGCCGCTGTTGCCTTCTGTTCCCAGACGCTGCATCGCCAGCTTGCGGGCTTCATCGCCCACGCGAACAATCGACGGCCAGACAAAGGCATCTTCGCGACCGCTTTCAACCGAGAAGTGCTGCTTGCCGAAGCGCGCCTCCGAAAACTCGAGACGGCTGGTGAACAGCGGCGCATTCAGGAACTGCGGCTCGCTGAGCGAGCGGACCTGCAGCTCGGCGGTCTGGCGCAGGCCATCGTTGGCGTCGCCGTGGTCTTCAATAATGACGCCGCAGGTGTGGGTATTGCCCACGTCGAGGATCAGGTCGACCGGAATGGCTGGCGTGCTGAGCGTATGGGTAACAAATTTCACCTCCGGCACGGTGAGCTGTTCACCGAGCATGGTCAGCAGGTTAAGCCAGTGGGCCTGATATTCAAACCCGCGCATCGCCTGCTGGAGATCGCGTTCTGAGCGGTTTTCAACGCCGTCGGCATACTGGGTAAATGCCTCGCGCAGCCAGCCGTCAATCCAGGTCTGGTCGAGGAAATTTTCAACTTCGTTGTCTCGCCAGGCCAGCGCGAATCGGGTCCCGTTCAGAATATCGTTTTCAACCGGGGACAGGGCGGACGTGGCGTGTTCGGCTATCTGGCTGTCAAGGGCGAGCGTGACGCGGTGCGTATTGCCCGCCGTGTCGGGTGTATCCAGCCTGCGCACCTGAACGCGGGCCCAGTTATCCGGCCCCTCAACGAAGGTCCGCGGTGGGTTGAAGCGCAGAAACGGAACCGGGAGCCAGACGCCGTCCAGCACCGCCAGGGACTGATGCAGCGGGAGGGTGGTTTCCGGTTTAACCACTTCAGGCTGGCCGCCGTTCGTCCCAGGCACGGTATAGCGCCCGTTAACCAGGTCGAAATCGAGCCGCAGCAGCGGGCCGTTCGCGGTTTTACGTACGAAGCGCCCGTTGCTGGCGGTGTCCTGCGGCGTCAGACCGAAATCAAGGAACTGCACGCCGCTGTTGGCAATAAGCGTGACGCTTTGTTTATAGTCGCAAAGATTAACCAGCATAGGATCAGGCACCTGCTTTCTTGAACGTCAGGGGAACGACGGTATTGGCATCATAACGGGCGCGACATTCTGCGATATCGCTGGCGCCTGCTTTACAGGCAACCTCCGGCATCGGGTAGCGGGAGCCGTCGGTGCAGCGGGCAGTACCGCGACTTTTAATCATCAGCTCGCCGTTGCTGTGCAGGCCGGAGAACACTTCCGCGCGGCAGACAACGTTGTCGCCATGGACAACCCGGGCGAAGCCTTTATTGTTCTGGATCTGATAGCGCATTGACGGCGGCTTGCCTGTGACCGGATCTTTCACGTCGAGAACCGCACGCCAGGTACCGTTCAGGAAACGCGTCGATCCCGCTTTTACCTGATTCGCTTCCATCACCATGGCGTCTTTCGGGATGGCGACAATCACCACCGGGGCAGGCTGTGGCGCAGGCGCAGGCTCTTTTTCTTTGCTTGCCAGGACCTCTGCCTGATGCAGCGGTAGTTTCATGGCCAGCGGCTCAACCGCTTTGATCGGCTTTGGTGCAATCTCTACGGGCTGAGGTGCGGGCGCCGGGGCGGTCTCAGCGGAAGGGGACTGTTTTGGCCACAGCAGCGGGGCGGCAACGGCGGCAACGATCGCGACGGCAACCGGCAGCGTCCACAGGGGAACGCGACGTTTTTTCACGACTATCGGCACAGCCGGTTCCTGAACGGGTTGCGCAACGGCCGATGCCGGCTCCGGCTCATACAGTTCTTCCGGCGTGATGCGCACCACCGTGGAAGGGGCGATCAGCGGCTCGTCGGCGTGTTCAAAGGCCACAACCGGTTCTGGCTCAGGCTCGGGTTCAGGATCTTCAATCACAACGGGGGCGGGCTCAGGGACCAGCGATTCACGCAGGCAGTCGAGGACATCGTCGCGCGCATTTTCGTTCAGGTTTACAAACCCCCAGAAGCTGATGACCGGCTTTCCGTCCACCAGGAAGAGGAAGTTTTCACCCGGGAACTGAAACGCCTTTGACAGCAGAGAGCCAAAAAGCTGCTGCGCGGTTTTGGGCGACTGGAGGCATTTCTTGCTTAATGACTCGACGCTGGCGAGCGTGTTTTCCAGGTAGCGCAGGGCGCGATAACGGTCATCCTCATCGGCCGCTTTCCAGCTGGTTACGCTCCCTTCAACAGGAGAATACCAGTCCACGCGGTCACCGCTGTCGTTGACCTGAGGAATAGCCAGACAGTCGACGATGGCCTGTTGTTTGCGCAACCGGAGCGCTTCCCGGATTTGTAACGCTGATTCAAAAACGGCTTGTCCGCCGCCGCCAACGGCCTGAAAGTCATCCAGGTTACCGCTGCGTAAAAGAGTTTTTGCCACGATTTGATCCCATATACTTCTTCACACCATTACTTTAACGAAACGAGGAAGCAACCAAACGGGGGAAGAGACGCTAAAAGGGCCGATTTCTTGCGGCATAGAAACTGACGGTTGTGCTTGACGAATAACGGCCCTTAAGGCAAATCACCTTTTCGGGCGCTGGCTGTTAAAACAGCAAAAAACGCGGCTTTAGAATAACCTGATAGTGTTTCGTTATTTGCCAGGTCATATCGCCTGTGCTGTTATTACTGTCTTATATAATAAAACTGTCAGGGTTATAACCATGTCTACAGGGAAAACACTGCTCGCCCTCGCGCTGAGCACTCTTTTACCAGCCGGTGCCGCATGGGCGGCGAACAACGACACCCTTATTTACTGTTCTGAAGCGTCCCCCGAGTCCTTCAACCCGCAAATCGCCAGCTCTGGCCCGTCTTTCGTGGCCAGCTCTCAGGTACTGTACAACCGCCTGATCAATTTCGACCCGGTAAAAAACACCCCGGTACCGTCGCTGGCGGAGTCCTGGACGATTTCACCGGACGGTAAGACGTATACCTTTGCCCTGCGCAAAGGGGTGAAGTTCAACAGCAATAAATACTTCAAACCGACGCGCGACTTTAATGCCGATGACGTTATTTTCTCGGTTATGCGTCAGAAAGACCCTAAACACCCGTATCACAACGTGTCGCAGGGCAACTACGAATACTTTAACGATGTCGGGCTCGATAAGCTGATTCAGGACGTGAAAAAGGTCGATGATTATCACGTTCAGTTCACCCTCAGCGAGCCCAACGCCGCGTTTCTGGCCGACTGGGGGATGGATTTCGCCTCTATTCTCTCCGCCGAATACGCCGACGCGATGCTGAAAAAAGGCACGCCTGAAAACGTAGACACCTGGCCGATTGGTACCGGGCCTTATGTCCTGCAGCAGTACAAGGTGGATTCGTTGATTCGCTATGTTGCTAACCCGAACTACTGGGATGGCGCGGTGCCGACCAAACACCTGATCTTCTCCATTACCCCTAACGTGGAGACCCGTCTGGCGAAGCTGCAGACCAACGAGTGTCAAATCATTCCTGCACCGTCCCCGGTTCAGTTTGACGTGATTAAAAAGAACAAAGATTTGACGCTGCACTCTGTCGATGCGCTGAACGTCGGCTATCTGGCGTTTAACACCGAGAAAAAACCGTTTGATAACGTGCTGGTGCGCCAGGCGCTTAACTACGCGACCGACAAGAAGGCTATCGTCAATGCGGTCTTTATGGGTTCCGGTACGGTGGCAAAATCGCCGATCCCGCCAAATATGCTGGGCTTTAATAAAGACCTGAAAGACTACAGCTACGATCCAGAAAAAGCGAAAGCGCTGCTGAAGCAGGCGGGGCTGGAGAAGGGGGCGGAAGTCACGCTGTGGTCAATGCCGGTTCAGCGTCCGTATAACCCGAACTCGCGTCGTATCGCGGAGATGATCCAGAGCGACTGGGCGAAAGTCGGCGTGAAGGCCAAAATTGTCTCTTACGAGTGGGGCGAATATCTCTCCGGGATGCGTAAAGGCGAACATGACTCCGCGCTGTTTGGCTGGATGTCCGATAACGGCGACCCGGACAACTTTGCCGACGTGCTGCTGGGCTGCAACAGCATTAAAACTGGATCAAACGCCGCGCGCTGGTGCGATAAGGGTTATGATGCGCTGGTTCAAAAAGCGAAGCTGACCAGCAGCCCGGCCGAGCGTGCGAAACTCTACGGCCAGGCACAGGAGATTTTCTACCAGCAGGCGCCGTGGATCGCACTGGCAAACGGGAAAACGTTCTATGCGACCCGCAGCAACGTGACGGGATACAGCGTGAGCCTGATGGGCAGCGATTTCTCTAAGGCGAAGCTGAACTAAGCGTTTTATTGCCCGGTACGGCGTAGCGCCACCGGGCTCATAACAAGGAGTGACAATGTCACATTTAAACGACGTTACCGCCCTGGTGGATGCCGCCATTGAAGAGGGCGTCATTACCCATATGAATGAACTGCTGATCGAATTAAGCGATGATGCAGAGCTGAGCCGGGAAGATCGCTATACCCAGCAGCAGCGCCTGCGTACCGCGATTTCGCATCACGGCAAGCAGCATAAAGAAGAGATAGACGCGCGTGAGGAACAACTGACCAAAGGCGGCACCATACTGTAACGTTCAAAACTGGCGTCGCGCCACCAGCCAGGCTCCGACCACCAGCATCACCGCGCCGCATACCGGGCCAATCAGGGCGCGGAGCGGAATGCCGTTGCTCCTCAGCACGTCCATCACCAGCCCGCCGATGAGCTGGCTTGCCACCAGCACGGCGATGGTCGTCGCCGCGCCAACGTTCTGATACCCGCTGATGCTGGCAAACACGAAAAACGACCCCAGCAGCCCCGGGATGAGCGTCCACCAGCGTACCGTTGCGGCCAGCTCGCTAAACCCGGCGACGCCCTGTTTCAGCAGCAGAATGCTGACAAACAGCACAATGCCGACCAGCGAATTCAGCAGCATCGCGATAAGAATGGTGGAAGAGGACTGGGTGATACGCACCATTAAGGTATTTTGCACCACCAGGCCAATTCCCGCCGCCACCAGAAACGCCAGGGTCAGGGATTGATTCATGGGATGGCGTCCGGATCGCTGCGCTCGTCCAGCTGCAGCTGCATAAAGGTTAAGTCCAGCCAGCGGCCAAACTTGGTTCCCACCTGCGGCATCTGCCCCGTGGTGACAAAACCAAGCGTTTCATGGAGATGAATCGAGGCATGGTTTTGCGCTTCAATACCGGCCACCATCACGTGTTTACCGATGGCGCGGGCCTCGTTTATCAGGGCGATCATCAGCGTGCGGCCAATGCCTTTGCCCTGATGGTCCGGGTGGACGTAGACAGAATGCTCAACCGTATGACGGAAACCGTCGAAGGCGCGCCAGTCGCCGAAAGAGGCGTAACCGGTGATAACGCCGTCTTCCTCACTCACCAGAACCGGGTAACCCGCGAGCGTGCGCGCCTCAAACCAGGCGATTCGGTTATCGGTATCGACGGTTTTATCGTTCCAGATCGCGGCAGTATGCAGCACCGCGTGGTTGTAGATTTCGCCTATCGCAGCGCAGTCTTCCTTGCAGGCATGACGAACGATCATGATTAACCCTCTGTGTGTTGTTCACTATAGTATTACGCGGTAGCTACGATATTACACAACTGTACTGCCCGATCGCTACGGCATAAGCCATATTTTTTTGTTATCAAAAGCCCATTGAAATGCCGTTCATACACTATAGTATGACGTCATGAACACCATAACAGACACAATGAATCAACGGATTAGCGCAAGAATTCGCCTTGAACGCGAGTCTCGCGGATGGTCCCTGAGCGAGCTTGCTGACCGGGCAGGGGTCTCGCGCGCGATGATCCACAAGATTGAACGTGGAGACAGCAGCCCGACAGCCACCTTGCTCGCCCGTCTGTCCGGCGCGTTTGGCATCAGCATGTCCACGCTGATTGCCCGGGCCGAAATGCAGGAAGGCAAGCTGCTGCGCCTTGCAAACCAGCCCGTCTGGCGCGACCCTCAGACGCACTACCTCCGCCGCCATGTTTCTCCCCGCACCGATCTGCCCATCGACCTTGTTCAGGTTGAACTGCCTGCGGGCAGCGATGTCCCGATGCCTGCATCTTCTTACGCGCTGGCACGTCAGCTTATCTGGCTTCAGTCCGGCGAGCTGGTGTTTCAGGAGGGCGATACGCGCCACGAGATGCATGCCGGAGACTGTCTCGAGCTGGGGCCGCCAAATGACTGCCGGTTCATCAACGAAACGAATGAACCCTGCATCTATCTGGTTGTACGGCTTAACCAGTCTGGCTCGTAATGCTAATGCGATAACGCTATTCGTGAGCCAGGCTGTAATGACATTTGTACCAGAAGGAGATCCCGATGAATCAACCTGTTTCACAAAATCGCCGCTGGGTACTGGCCTCCCGTCCTCAGGGTGCGCCGGTGGCGAAAAATTTTCGTCTGGAAACGCAGCCTGTTCCCGCCCCTGGTGAGGGGCAGCTTTTGCTGCGTACCGTCTGGCTGTCGCTGGACCCGTACATGCGGGGCCGCATGAGCGATGCGCCATCCTATTCCCCTCCGGTTGAGATTGGCGCGGTGATGGTGGGGGGAACGGTCAGCCGCGTTGAGCAGTCAAATCATCCCGACTTCAACGCCGGGGAGTGGGTGCTGGGCTACAGCGGCTGGCAGGAATATGAGCTCTCGGACGGCAGCGGCCTGGTGAAGCTGGGCGAAAATCCGTCTCATCCTTCCTGGGCGCTGGGTATTCTGGGTATGCCGGGCTTCACCGCCTATATGGGATTGCTGGATATCGGGCAGCCAAAAGCGGGTGAAACGCTGGTGGTCGCCGCGGCAACAGGCCCGGTGGGCGCGACCGTCGGGCAGATCGGCAAAATTAAAGGTTGCCGGGTGGTTGGCGTCGCCGGTGGGGCTGAAAAATGCCGCCATGCCGTTGAGGTCCTCGGGTTTGACCTGTGTCTGGATCACCACGCGGCGGACTTTGCCGAACAGCTGAAACGCGCCTGCCCGAAAGGAATTGATGTCTATTATGAAAACGTCGGCGGGAAGGTATTTGACGCCGTACTGCCGTTACTGAATACCTCCGCGCGCGTGCCGGTGTGCGGCCTGGTGAGCGGCTACAATGCGACGGGCCTGCCAGAAGGGCCGGATCGCCTGCCGCTCCTGATGGCAACCATCCTGAAGAAACGCATTCGTATGCAGGGCTTTATCATCGGCCAGGATTACGGTCACCGCATTAAGGAGTTCCAGGAGGCGATGGGACGCTGGGTGCAGGAGGGCAAAATTCACTATCGCGAACAGATAACGGACGGGCTGGAGAACGCGCCCGAGGCGCTGATTGGCCTGCTCGAAGGGCGTAACTTCGGCAAAGTCGTGATTCGCGTCGCGAGCGACAATAAATAAACAGCACTATGGCGGGGTTTCCCGCCATATTTATTTGTGAAGATACGATATATTGTCTTTAATTAATGGACATGGCATTTCGCGCCCGCATCCCGGATGGGCCCGGAACCAATAAAAAAAACAAATTTTGCTTTTTTGATGTTTTTACGTACTTCCCACCACCAGGCATAACGATACAGGATATATCGGGCCGGCGTCGTTTTATTAAAACTGGCGTTTAAAAATAGCATTAAGTTTTAGCTACAGGAATTTCACATGCTTGATTTGGATCACTTAGAAAAAGCCCAAAGGGTTAGCCTTACCATGCAGGTTGAACACAGTTTGAAAGGGGCGTTAATAACAGGCTCCCTAAAACCAGGAGCACGACTGATTACAAAAGAGATCGCCGATAAATTAGGCACCAGTATTACCCCTGTTCGCGAGGCGCTTTTGCGTCTGGTGTCATCAGGGGCGTTACACGCCACGCCGGCGCAGGCATTTCTGGTTCCGGAGGTCACGCTGGAGCGCTATAACGAGATTAACGCCATCCGCAAGCAGCTTGAGCCGATGGCGGTCGCCGCAGCCTGTCATAATATGTCTGATAGCAAACTGGAGGCGTTGCGCAAATTGTCGGATGCCTTTCATGAGGCCATGCGCAACGGGAACGTTCAGCAGGCACTGCATGCGAATCGCGTCTTCCGGTTCACGCTTTATCAGTATGCGGAAATGCCTACGCTTAATGCATTAATAGAGCAGCTGTGGGTGCGCATCGGGCCCTGTATGAACTATCTGCATCAGGAGCTTAACGACATCAAAGCCTCGACATATCACTATGAAGAACTCCTTTCCGCCCTTGAGCGAAGAGATGTTGTTGCCTGCCAGAAGGCGATTGATAAGGTGATTGATGAAGCGAATTTGCTTTTACAGCGACAATATTTTAACTAAGCGATTATTTAACAGAGCGACTATATATCACCCCTAATTATTTATCTGGTGAATAACTCCTGATGGCTTATTGCCATCAGGAGCGTTATTTCATTAATAAGATAAACTTTTCTTTTCGCTTACTCGAAGCGATAAGAGACCGACAGCCCGACCCCGTAGTTACGGCCTGGTGCAGGCTCGTAATAACGACCGTTAGACTCGTTGACAATAACCGAGCCCGCGTACTCTTTATCGAACAGGTTATCGACGCGGCCAAAGACGTCCATGCCCCAGTTGCCGTAGTTAAACTTATACCCGGTATTTAGCCCGACTACCGTATACGACGGCGCTTTCGCCGTATTTTCGTCGTCGGCCATGATATCGCTCATGTAGCGCACGTCTGAACCCGCGTACCAGCCTTCCTCCGGCTGCCAGCCAAACGAGGCGTAACCCATGTTGCGGGCGATACCAGGCATCCGGTTACCGTTGCAGTCTGTGTCGCTGCAGACGTTAGTCCGGTAGGTGGCATCCAGGTAAGTCCACGCCATCTTCAGCTTCCAGTTCTCGGCAAACTGCTGGTCGAGGGAGACTTCCACCCCCTGACGACGGGTTTTACCGGCATTTTTATAGCTGGTACGCCCGCCAGAGCTGGCATCTACCACGATCTCATCATCCGTATCGGTGCGGAACAGCGCTGCGGTCAGGAGGCCATTGCCGATGCGGGTTTTGCTGCCCACTTCATACGTGTTGTTGGTGGACGGCTGCAGGCCGATGTTCAGGCCGCCCTGGTTATCGGTGCGATAGGACAGCTCGTTGATGGTTGGCGTTTCGAACCCACGCCCTGCGGCAGCGTAGAGGTTCCATGCGTCCGTCACCGCATACTTAACGGAACCGGCCGGGAGCCACTTGTGATAGCTCGCGTCACCGCTGTCGTCACCGTTGCCCGGCGTAACGTAATGGTCGTTGGAATCAAACCACACCGAGCTGTAGCGCACTCCCGCATCCACCGACAGTTTCTGCGTCAGCTGCCAGCTGGTTTGCAGGTAAGGGTCAACGTTCCACATCAGGTTACGTTCGTTTCGACGCTTGTCACCCTTCACGCCGTAATCCGGCACGCCGTTGTTCATCACGAAGTTTTCGTATCCGCGACGATCTTCGCTCATGTTTTCGTAGTTCAGGCCGGTAGTAAAGGTCACCGGCACCAGCAGCTCGCCACGGTGCGTCCAGCGGGTATCGATGCCCTGATAATGACGCTGCATATCAATCACGCCGCCGGAGTGGGAGGGTTTTAGCTGCGGCTGATACGGAATCGACTGATACTGCGTCATTTCACGCTCGCCGGCGTACATCATCACGCTGAGGTCGTCCTGGGTGCTGAGCTGACGATCGTAGCGCAGCCCTGCCTGGGTCTGCTTGATGGTCTTGCGGGTATTGTACTGATCGCCGCGCGGAGACTGACGCGGATTGTTCTGCCATTCCTGATAGCTCAGCCCGCCCGGATCGTTGGCCTTCATGTCCACGCTGTTGAAAATCAGCGTCAGCTTGCTCGCGTCGTCAATGCGCACGCCCAGCTTAGCATTGGCCAGATTCTTCCGCGCGCCGCTGTGGTCGCGGTAGCCTTTGGTGGTGAAACGGGTGGTGGAAACGGTGTAATCCACATCGCCCGCGTGGGTGCCATCACCCATCGCGCCGGTGGCTTTCATGCCGTAGCGCCAGGTACCGTAGCTGCCGTAATAGCTGCTGGCTTCAATGGTCGGCGGCTGCTGCCCGGTCTGGGTGTTGATGTTAATCACGCCGCCGGAGGCGTTGCCGTACAGGGCAGAGAAGGGGCCGCGCAGCACTTCAACGCTCTCCACGCTGGAGAGATCGATGTTGGAGGTCTGGCCCTGTCCGTCCGGCATGGTGGCTGGGATACCGTCGACATACATACGGATACCACGCACGCCAAACGTTGAGCGGGCACCAAACCCGCGCATTGAAAGCTGGAGATCCTGGGCATAGTTCTGGCGGTTCTGGATTTGCAGTCCCGGGACGCTGCCAAGAGATTCAGACAGGTTGATGCGCGGCGCGGCGTGGCGCATGTCATCGCCATTGACGACGCTGACCGCGGCCGGGGTATCCAGCTCCGATACGGTTTGCGGCGTGGCGCTGACGATCATGGTCTGTTCCTCCGCGCTCAACGCGGTGAGCGGCGCAAGAATAACGGGAACCAGCAGCAGCGGGAGAGAGGCCTTACGGGCAGAAATGATTTTCATGAATAAAACCGGTTGTGGTGTATAAACGAACCAAATGGAACATGTCCATACATGTTAAAGGTTTTGTAAATGTTTTGAAAACTATAACCGCACATTGCGTTAATGAAAGGCGAAGCGTGAAAGAAAAACTCCACATTCAGTTCATTAATGATTACTATTCTCATTATCAAAAGGCAATGCCATGACGTTGTCTGCCGGAAGTGATGTCAGCGGAACCCCCTCTTTTCAGAAAAGGAATTGTTATGTCTTTACGTCATCTGTGCTCGCCGCGTCTGAGCCTGTCACTGCTGTCTGCCACTTTACTGCTTGCCGGGACGTTCCAGGCGCATGCCGCCGAAGAGGTGCTGCGAAAAGCGGTGGGCAAAGGGGCGTATGAAATGGCGGTCAGCCAGCAGGAGAATGCGCTGTGGGTGGCGACCTCGCAAAGCCGCAAAACCGATAAGGGCGGGGTTGTCTATCGCCTTGATCCGGTCACCCTGGACGTGACGCAGGCGATCCATAGCGATCTCAAGCCCTTTGGTGCCACCTTTGACAATGCGACCCAAACGTTGTGGTTCGGTAATACCATCAACGGTGCGGTGACGGCCATTGATGCGAAAACGGGCGACGTGAAAGGGCGTCTGGTGCTGGACGGGCGTCAACGCAGCGAAACCGTCAAACCGCTGCAGCCGCGCCAGCTGGTGGCGGATGACGCGAGCAACACGATTTACATCACCGGTGTCGGCAAAGAGAGCGTGATTTGGGTGGTGGATGGCGCCACGCTGAAGCTGAAAGAGACCATTGCCAATACCGGTACGTACAGCACCGGCCTGGCGCTGGATGCGCAGGCGAAACGTCTGTACACCACGAATGCGGACGGTGAGCTGGTGACGATTGATACGGCCACCAACAAAATCCTGAGCCGCAAAAAGGTGCAGGATGACGGTAAAGAGCATTTCTACCTGAACCTCAGCCTCGATACCGCCGGCCAGCGCGCTTTCCTGACCGATTCAAAACAGCCGGAAGTGCTGGTGGTGAGCCTGAAAGACGGCAGTGTGATCGAGAAAATCGCCGCGCCGGAATCACTGGCGGTCCTGTTTAACCCTGCCCGCAATGAAGCCTATGTGACGCACCGTGAAGCCGGTAAGGTGAGCGTAATTGACGCGAAAACGTATAAAGTCACAAAAACCTTCGACACGCCGGTCTACCCGAACAGCCTGGCGCTCTCCGCGGATGGCAAAACCCTGTACGTGACGGTGAAACAAAAATCCACCCGTCAGCAGGAAGCCACCCAGCCTGACGACGTGATTCGTATCGCGCTGTAAATAAAAAAAGGGAAGGCATTTGCCTTCCCTTTTTAATGATTACCGGATGCTTAACGCGAGGTTTCTTCCACCAGCGGTGCGTCGTGTTTTTCATCGTCGTGATGAACCGGCGCGGTGCTGTGAATTTCGTGAACGCGCTTACGCACGCCGAACCAGCCGGCAATCAGCAGTACCGCCAGCAGCGGAATGGTCGCGATGGTGTAGGTACCGTTCGGGTAGTCAAACGCCATCAGCACCAGCACGCTGAACAGGAACAGCAGGGTGAGCCAGGAGGTCACCGGTGCGCCCGGCATCTTGAAGCTCACATCAGCCGCTTTGCCTTCTTTGATCGCTTTGCGCAGACGCATCTGGCAGACCACAATAAAGGCCCAGGAGGCGATAATCCCCAGTGCAGCGACGTTCAGAACGATCTCAAATACGCGGGACGGCACCAGATAGTTCAGGAACACGCCAAAAACGTAAACCACCAGCGTTGCCAGAATCCCCGCATAGGGAACCTGCTGCTTGCTCATCTTCGACATGAACTTCGGCGCAGAACCGCCCATCGACATGGAGCGCAGGATACGACCGGTAGAGTAAAGACCGGAGTTCAGGCTGGAGAGCGCCGCCGTCAGGACCACGATGTTCATGATGCTGCCAACGTAAGGCACGCCCAGCTTAGAGAAGAAGGTCACAAACGGACTCTGACCTGCCTGATAGGCAGTCCACGGGAGCAGCAGAACCAGCAGCACTACGGAACCGACGTAGAACAGACCGATACGCCAGATCACGCTGTTAATGGCTTTTGGCACCATGGTCTGCGGATCTTTACATTCACCTGCTGCGGTGCCCACCAGTTCGATAGAGGCGAAGGCGAACACGACGCCCTGAACCAAGACCAGCGCAGGCAGCAGACCGTGCGGGAAGAATCCGCCGTTATCGGTTATCAGATGGAAGCCGGTGGCATTGCCGTCCAGCGGCTTGCCGCTGCCGAGGAAGACGGTACCTACGACCAGGAAAATCACGATGGCCAGCACTTTTACCAGCGCAAACCAGAACTCCATCTCCGCGAACCACTTCACGCCGATCATGTTCATGGTGCCCACAATCGCCAGCGCGCCAAGCGCAAAGACCCACTGCGGAACATCACCAAACGCGCCCCAGTAGTGCATATACAGCGCAACGGCGGTGATATCAACAATACCGGTCATCGCCCAGTTGACGAAGTACATCCAGCCCGCAACGTAGGCCGCTTTTTCACCGAGGAATTCTCGGGCGTAAGAGACGAAGCTTCCGCTGGAAGGGCGATGCAGTACCAGTTCGCCCAGCGCGCGTAGAATGAAGAAAGAGAAGATCCCGCACACCAGATAGACCAGGGCGAGAGCCGGGCCAGCCATTTGCAGACGCGCACCCGCACCTAAAAACAGCCCCGTTCCGATAGCGCCGCCGATGGCGATCATTTGAACCTGACGGTTGCCCATCGCTTTGTGGTAGCCCTCTTCGTGGGAGTTCAACCAGCGACGTTTAGCAGCATGATGATCTGCTGCGCTTTTATTGCTTGTTTTCATTGAGTTACCTGTTTGCCTGTCTGAACCATTATCGTGATAGTCCTGCCTGGCAGAGCGCAATACAAACGATTGCTTCTGCGCAAACACATGTCGCCTTCCCAGTCATTCTGCGTATGGATAAGGCGAAACATGGCGAGGCATCCTACCTGCAATTCATAAGCGACGCAAAATATAACCGTGCCGAAAGTGATGCACGTCGAAGGAAATCGTGTGGTCAGAGCAGACGGCGATCACAACACGCTGAATCGTGATGAGTTTTTAGACAAAACGGTCGGTAGCTTGATTATTTAATCATCAGAATCTCTTAATTATTACCAGGTGGTAAAGATTTTAACTGTTGCAGAGCATAAAAATGGCCCCAGGCTTCAAAACCCCAGCGGCTAACCGCCAAAAACGGCAATCGCCTGCTGCAGGCGCGTGGTGCGCTGCGTCAGGTGATTCGCCGCGTGAGTGACGTTATCCACCATCCCCGTATTGTTCTGAGTCATTGCGCCGATACGGGAGAGGGAGGCGTTGATGAGCGTCAGCGCCTGGGTTTGCTCCTGCGTGGCGTGGCCGATCTCCTTAATCAGGGAGGAGACCTGCAGCACGTTGTTAATCATGACCGTCAACTGCGTTTCGGTCTGTTCCACTTTATCCACGCCAGCGTTGACGCTGCCGACATTTTTCTCAATCAGCACTTTGATCTCTTTCGCCGCCGTCGCGGAGTGCTGCGCAAGGTTGCGCACCTCGGCCGCCACCACGGCAAAACCGCGCCCGGCTTCACCTGCGCGCGCCGCTTCCACGGCAGCATTCAGCGCAAGAATGTTGGTCTGGAAGGCAATACGATCGATGACGCTGATAATATCGACGATCTGGCTGTTATCCTGCGACACGGATTGCATCATACCGATGGTCTCTTTCATCATCGCTTCACCGCGATGGGCGCTGTCGCGGGTGCGATCCGCCATCTCCGTGGCTTCTTTCGCGGTTTCTGCCGTCTGCTTCACCGCGCTGGCGATCTCTTCCACTGCGGACGCGGTCTGCTGCAGGAAGTCTGCGGTCTCTTCTGAACGCGTCTGCAGCGCCGCACCTTCTTTCGCGACCTGCTGGCTGATGGTGCCAATCCCGCTGATTTGCGCCCCGACATCGTCAACCAGCGAATTCAGGTTCAAACCTGATTGATTCACCAGGCGCATCATCAGCCCGATGTCATCGATCCTGTCAAAATGGTAATAGTCCGTTTTACGTCCTGAAACCACGCGCTGCATCTGTTGCACAATAGATTTTACCGGACGGGCGATCTGCGCATGAAGATAATAGGTCAGGGCAATAAACAGCAGCGCCAGACTTCCCGACTGCACAAGTTTATCAGGGAATAAATACACCGCCAGGCAGGAGAGTAACGCCGTCGTCGCAATACTCAGATGGATACGTTTACTGGTGCTGAGACATTTAAAGAGCGACATAAACGAAAATAAACCGCGCCGAACCAGTAACCCTTTATAAAAGCGGTAATGTTTTAATTCGTTATTACGCACTTTTGCATACAGTTTTTCACTGGCCGCAATCTCTTCCCGGGCGGGTATATTTCGCACGGAAATATACCCCGTCAGGGATCCACCCTGCCAGACAGGCGTCACGTTAGCCCGCACCCAGTAGTGGTCGCCATTATGACGACGGTTCTTCACCAGCCCCGTCCAGGTCTCACCTTGCTGCAGGGTATACCACATGTCGCCAAACGCTTCGGCAGGCATGTCGGGATGGCGGATGAGGTTATGCGGCTCACCCAGAAGATGTTCTTCTTTATATCCGCTGGCCTCAATAAAAGCGGAATTAGCATAGGTAATATGGCTTTTGGTATCGGTGGTCGACATTAACGTCGAACCATCGTTAAGTAAATACTCGTTTTGTGTAACGGGGGTGTTACGCCTCATGAGTAACTCCATGATGTTGTGCAAGAATAAAAAATGCCCGGAAAATGCTCCGGCAAGATGAGTTTGATTATTTTTATGTAACGGACTGCTGCATATTCTCTCTGAAATTATGGCTGCCTGAAATACCCATTCTCCATTATTTTTAATCTGTTAATGTTCTCGAATGTAATAAAAATGAAAATATTTTCAGGGGCGTTTTTTTGAGTCGCTGCAAATAAACGACATAACCAAAACTGAAAGAGAGAGATCGTCTCTCAGGAAAAATTGCCATGCTGAAATAGCGTTTCGTTAACAGAATGAAAACGCTATGATTTGGTCAATTTTCGTTAACACAGTGAGGCTGAGGTGAAAATTAACGTCATCGGAACCAGCGGGAGCGGAAAAAGCACGCTGGCGAAGCAGATTGCGACCGAACTGGCTATTCCCTATATCGAGATGGACAGACTCTACTGGCGACCTGACTGGCAGGGTACGCCGGACGATGAGTTTCAGTCAAAGCTGGAGCAGGCGCTACAGGCTTTGCCAGACTGGGTGCTCGACGGTAACTATAACCGCACGCGGCCGGTGAAATGGCGCAATGTCGACGTTGTGGTGTGGGTCGATTATGGCTTTGCCCGCACCCTCTGGCAGGCCGTCACCAGGGCAATCAAACGGGCCTGGCATAAGCGCGAGCTCTGGCCCGGCACCGGGAACAAAGAGAGTTTCCGGCGCGCGTTCTTCAGCAGAGAGTCCATCCTTATCTGGACGATGAAAACCTGGCGTAACAACCGCACGCGTTATGAAGCCGATCTGCAAAACCCGCAGTATGGGCATATTCGCTTCGTCCGTATTACCCGGCGCGGGCAGGTGAAAACGCTGATTGCCGACTTAAAGTCTTATTCTTAGCATGGTTTTATATATCTGATTTCCGGCAAACTAAATGTAAATTAATTGTTTCTCAGCGGTGAAATGCGCCTTTAATAATGTCGACATGTTAAGTCAAACGAGAACGCAACATGTCATGGCGAATCAGCATTCTGGATAAAAGCCCCATCGCTGAAAACGAAACGGCTGCTGATGCGCTGGCGCGTACCCTGGCGCTGGCGCAGCAGGCAGAAAATCTGGGCTATCACCGCTTCTGGATTGCCGAACACCACAACACTCCCCACCTTGCCAGCCCCTCGCCGGAGCTGCTGATTGCCTGGATCCTCGGGCAAACCACGCGCATCCGCGTCGGATCCGGCGGCGTGATGCTCCAGCACTACAGCCCTTATAAAGTTGCCGAGAATTTCAACGTGCTGGCCGCGCTGGCGCCAGGCCGCGTGGATCTCGGCGTCGGAAAAGCCCCTGGCGGGCTGCCGCTCTCAACCCGCGCGCTTCAACAGGGTCTGAATCAACAGGAAAAGGGCGGCTTCGCCGAACAGCTGGCCCAGCTCGACCGCTGGATCCGTCCTGAGCATCAGTCTCATGAAGAGGCCGTTCGCGCCACGCCGCTGCCGCCGTTGCCTGCTGAGGGTTTCCTGCTGGGCGCGAGCATCGATAGCGCGCTGCTGGCCGCCGGGCTCGGCTGGCACTTTGTGTTTGCCGCGCATCTGAACGGTGACCCGGACCTGCTGCGCGAAGTGGTCTCGACCTGGCGTAAGCACAGCGCGCGGGACGTAATTGTGGCGGTACAGGCGATTGTCGCGCCGACGCAGGCCGAGGCGGAAGCCCTGGCGCAAAAGGTCGAAGTGTGGGGCGTTGAGCTGGCAAACGGCCAGCGTGTCACCGTGGCCAGCGAAGAGCAGGCCTACGCTTTTGCGCGTCAGGCGGGCAGCGAGCCGGTGCGCATTGCCCGTCGGGCGCAGTCGCTGCTGGCG